>CAZVEE010000031.1:13716-38338 GCA_964625525.1 uncultured Alphaproteobacteria bacterium
TGCAGCGCTGAGGCCCTGCAGCGCTGAGGCCCTGCAGCGCTGAGGCCATGGGAGACGAGGCGTGGTCTTACCCCGCCTTTTTCGCCTCCGCATAGGCCTGGGTGCCGCGATGGTGAATGGTGTCCGTGTCCAGGAGGTCCTCGGGTTCCAGATCATTCATGCCCTTGAGTTGAGGATAGAGCGGGCCGAAATCCTTGTGCACGGTGGCATCGAAGAGCTCGTCGAAACTGTCGATGACGAAATAGGTCTGCTGATAATCGTCGATCCGGTAGTTGGTGCGCATGACCCGCTCCAGGTCGAAATGCACCCGGTTCGGGGAGGCATCATCCAGGGCGAAGAGGGACTCGCCCTTGGACGAGACGATGCCGGAGCCGTAAATACGCATGCCGTCTGGCGTATTGATCAATCCGAACTCCACCGTATACCAATAAAGCCGGGCCAGATGATGCAGCGTGTCAAAGCCCATGGCGCGCAGACCACCCTTGCCATAGGCTTCCATGTAATCGGCGAAAACCGGATTGGCCAGAAGCGGTACATGGCCGAATACGTCGTGGAAGATGTCTGGTTCCTGAATATAATCAATCTGTTCCGGTGTGCGGATAAACTGACCGGCCACAAAGCGCCGATTGGCCAGATGGTCGAAAAACACGTCGTCGGGCACTAGGCCCGGCACGGCCACGACGCGCCACCCGGTCAACTTCTCCAGATCATCGCTCATGCGGCGAAAATCCGGGATCTGGTCTTCGCCCAGGGACAGGAGCGTTAAGCCCTCCAGAAACTCGGCGCAGGCACGCCCCGGCAGGATCTCCACCATGCGCTGATACAGGGTGCGCCAAGTGGCATGCTCTTCTGGCGTGTAGTGCTCCCAGCGCTGGTCAACCGTGAAGTCGGCCTTCACATCCGGATAATCGGCTTGATAGTCAGCAATGGTCACCATGGGGGATCCTCCTGATCAAGGCGCAGATGCGTTTGCGCCAATCTCGGACAATCCCTCAAAAAGGGCAAGCACGGATGATTTGTCAGCCGCGTTCCAGCGTTTCGGCGAGCGGCAGCGCCTCATGTCCCTTTACCGAATCCAGCACGAAGCTGGAGCGCACTTCGCGCACGCCCGGGATTTTCAGCAGGCGTTTCATGGCAAAGTTTTCATAGGTCTCCAGATCTGCGGCGACGACTTTCAGGACGTAGTCAAAACTTCCGGTCACGGCGAAACATTCGACGACTTCCGGCATATCCAGCATGGTGTTGCGGAAAACCTGGGTCCCGGTCTCATCATCCTGCGCGATCTGCACCTGCACGAAGGCCACAATGCCGAGCCCCAGCTTCTTGGGATCAAGCCGGGCGGTATAGCCCTGGATGAAGCCATCGGTCTCCAGCGCCTGCACCCGGCGCAGGCAGGCAGAGGCCGAAAGGCCGACCCGGCCCGCTAAATCGACATTGGACAGCCGCCCATTATCCTGCAGCGCGGCAAGAATACGTGTATCAATTGCGTCGAGCCGTCCGGCCGCCATGGGCGCCTCTCCCTCCTCTGCGCCGCTGGGTCCGGTTTGCGCGGCAGAATATTGCGCAACATCGTATGGATCCGGGGCAAAACGCAAGGACATGTCGCGGGCGCGAGCCTATCTTGTGTCGTGAAAGGGGGTGTTCGGCCCCCGCGCTCTCGCCCTGCCTGTGCGCCCCCACTCACTCAAGGAGAACCCCATGTCTCAGGCCGCTGCCGCTTCTGAAAGCCTGTGGGAAAACCCCGTCGGCACCGACGGTTTTGCCTTTGTGGAATTCGCCGCCGCTGACCCTAAGCCGTTGCACGATCTGCTGACAACGCTTGGATTCATTGCCGTGGCTAAGCATGCCTCTAAGCCCGCCACGCTTTATCGCCAGGGCGATATTGACTTCATTGTGAATGAAGACGTGGACGGCCATGCGGGGCGCTTTGCCGCCGAACACGGGCCCAGCGCCTGTGCCATGGGCTTTCGCGTTGCCAATGCCGAAAAGGCGCATGCGAAACTGCTGGCTGAGGGCGCGGCCGACGGCGCCACCCATGCGGGCCGCACCCTGGCGGCTCCGGCCATTGAAGGCATCGGCGGCAGCCTCATCTACCTCATGGACGGGAAGGGCAACGGCGCCCTCGAGGATTCGTTCCGCGCCATTGACGGTGTCGATCAAGCGCCCCAGGGCGTCGGCCTGCGCGTGCTGGATCACCTGACCCATAATGTGGGCATGGGCCGCATGGATCATTGGGCGGGCTTCTATGAGAAGCTGTTCAACTTCCGCCAGATCCGCTTTTTCGACATTGAAGGCCAGCACACGGGTCTGCGCTCGCGCGCGATGACCGGCCCTTGTGGCAAGCTCCGCATTCCGATCAACGAATCCTCGGACGACAAAAGCCAGATCGCGGAATATCTGGAACAGTACAAAGGTGAGGGCATCCAGCATATTGCTCTGACCACCGCCAATATCTATGAGACGGTGGACAAGCTGCGGGACCAGGGCGTCAAGTTCATGACCCCGCCGCCGGAAACCTACTATGACATGCTGGATGAGCGTCTGCCGGGCCATGGGGAGCCGGTGGAGGAATTGAAATCCCGCGCGATCCTGCTCGATGGGTCGGACAAGTCCCATCTGCTGTTGCAGATTTTCACCGAAACCGTGGTCGGCCCGATCTTCTTTGAGATCATTTCGCGCAAGGGCGATGACGGTTTCGGCGAAGGCAACTTCAAAGCGCTGTTTGAATCCATGGAGCGGGACCAGATCCGCCGTGGCGTTTTGAAAGTCGACTGATACCCTGGCGCCTCCGGACCGCACGGTCTGGAGGCGCTGGCTGCCTTGCCCGTCGTCCCGTCACCCGGAGCATTGTTCATGGCGTCCAAACATTTCATCCGGTTTCCCCGTGTCGAAGGGCTGGCCTCCCGCCAGGCCCATGCGGATCTGCCCGAGGGCACCTATGAGCGGGAGTTGGGCAAGGAAGGCTTTTTCGGCCCCGCCGCCCACATGTATCACCGCAATCCGCCCACGGGTTGGACCAGTTTTGAAGGGCCGTTGCGCCCGCGCGCGTTCGATCTGACCAAACTGACGGATGCGGACGGCTCGCCCTGGGCGGCGGCCGAGGTGCTCTACAACGCGTCGGTGCGCATGCGCTTCTGGCGGTGTGATGGGGCCATGGACCATCTGGTGCGCAACGCGGATGGCGATGAATTGCTGTTCGTGCACCGGGGGCAGGGGGACCTCTTTTGCGATTACGGGCATCTGCCGGTGCGTGAAGGCGATTATGTGGTGCTGCCGCGCGGGACCATGTGGCGTCTTGATGCGGATGGCCCGCTCAGCGCGCTGCTCATCGAGGCCACCAATGGCAGTTATCAGCTCCCGGACAAAGGGATGCTCGGCCCGCATGCCATTTTTGACCCGGCTATGCTCGACGTGCCGGTGATTGATGAGGCGTTCAAGGATCAGTCTCATGCCGCGGGTGAATGGCAGGTGCGGGTAAAGCGGCGCAATGCCCTTTCTACGGTTACCTATCCGTTCAATCCGCTTGATGCGGTGGGCTGGCACGGCGATCTGGCGCCGGTGCGGCTCAATGTCAAAGATATCCGCCCCCTGATGAGCCATCGCTATCACTTGCCGCCCTCGGCTCATACCACCTTCGTTGCCAACCGTTTTGTGGTGTGCACGTTCACGCCGCGCCCATTTGAGACGGATCCGGGCGCGCTGAAAGTGCCGTTTTTCCACAACAATGACGACTATGACGAAGTGCTGTTCTATCACGCGGGGGACTTTTTCAGCCGCGATAACATCGATGCGGGCATGGTGACCTTCCACCCCTGTGGCTTTACCCACGGGCCGCATCCCAAAGCGCTGCGCAACATGTTGCAGCAGTCGAAACCGGCGACGGACGAGTATGCGGTGATGCTGGATACGCGCGATGCGCTGGAGGTGGCGGCGCCGGCGGAAACCGTGGAATTGGCCGGCTACAAGGATAGCTGGCAGACCAAACCCGAAGCGTAAGGACAAATCCATGAAATTGGCGAGCCTGAAAGAGGGCGGGCGTGACGGCGCGCTCGTCGTGGTTTCCCGTGATCTCACCAAAGCGGTCGCGGCCACTGAGGTGGCGCCCACCTTGCAGGCGGCGCTCGATGAGTGGGCGGCGGCAGAGCCCAAGCTGCGCGATCTGGCGCGCCGGCTGGAAGCGGGCGAGGCCAATGGTGTCATGGCGTTTGAGGAAACAGCCGCCGCTTCACCGTTACCGCGCAGCTATCAGTGGGCGGATGGCAGTGCTTATGTGAACCATGTGGAACTGGTGCGCAAAGCCCGCGGCGCGGAAATGCCTGAGAGTTTCTGGACTGATCCGCTCATGTATCAGGGTGGCTCGGACGCGTTCCTGGCTCCGCGTGAGGCGATCCGCATGGCGGACGAGGCTTGGGGCATCGATTTTGAATCCGAGATTGCGGTCATCACGGATGATGTGCCCATGGGGGTCGCGGAAGCCGCGGCCAAAGACCACATCAAGCTGGTGATGCTTGTCAATGACGTGTCTTTACGCAATCTCATCCCGGCGGAACTGGGCAAAGGCTTTGGTTTTTTCCAGGCCAAGCCCTCCTCCGCGTTTTCACCCGTTGCAGTGACCCCGGATGAATTGGGCGCCGCCTGGGACGGAGAGAAGGTGAACTTGCCGCTGATCACGGATTTGAATGGTGAGCGCTTTGGCGCCCCCAATGCGGGGGTGGACATGACGTTTACGTTCCCGCGCCTGGTGGCCCATGCGGCCAAGACCCGGCCCCTTGCTGCGGGCACGATCATCGGCTCCGGGACTGTCTCAAACTATGACCGCTCCGCGGGTTCCTCGTGTCTTGCTGAAAAGCGTATGCTGGAGACGATCGAGCAGGGGGAGGCCAAGACACCTTTTATGCGTTTTGGCGACCGGGTGCGCATCGAAATGCGGGATGCGGATGGTCTGTCTATTTTCGGCACCATCGACCAGGTGGTCGAGCGGTATGTGGGACCCGACGCCTGAGGAGCGCCACTCATGAAGCTATATGGTTATTGGCGTTCGACGGCCGCCTATCGGGTCCGCATTGCCTTGAACCTCAAGGGCTTGGCGGTTGAGCACGTGCCGGTGCGCCTGGCGCTTGAGGGAGGGGATAATCTGCTGCCGGACTTTCTGGCGGTGAACCCGGCGGGAAAGGTTCCTGCGCTCGAGGCCGGTGGTCACGTGCTCTACCAGTCTCTCGCGATCATCGAATATCTGGATGAAACACATCCCACACCTGCCCTAATGCCGGCTGATCCGTTGGAGCGGGCCCGCGTGCGGGCTTTCGCTCAGACGATCGCTTGTGATGCACATCCGCTTGGGAATGTCCGGGTGCTGCGCTATTTGCAGGATCATGCGGGCTTTGACGGCGCGCGGCTCAGCGCCTGGGCCGGTGAATGGATCCACAACGCCTTTACCGCGCTTGAGGCTATGCTCAGCGCGCGCGGCCCGGCGCAGGTATTTGCCTTCGGGCCCGAACCGGGCCTTGCGGATGTGCTGTTGGTGCCGCAAATGTTCAATGCCCGGCGCTTCCACGTGAATCTGGCGCCGTTTCCGCGTCTCGTTGCGCTGGATGAGCACGCTCGCGCGCATCCGGCCTTCACCGCCGCCGCGCCGGAGCGTCAGTCGGACGCGCCCCAGCCATGAGCGGCCAGGTGACAGGGCTGGCCCTGCGGCCGGAGCGTCGCGCGCCCATGGTCTTGGTGGAACACATGGAGATCACGGCCGAGGGCGGCCCGATCGGCGACCACGCGGGCCGTTTCGTCACCCGACTCGTCTCTATGCTGAGTGAGGAAGACTGGCGGGCGGCGCGCGATGCGCTTGATTCCCCTGTTGATCTGCCCTGGACCACGCGGCGCGCGAATATTCTAAGCCGTGATATCGTCCTGCCACGCGTGAGTGGCGCGGTCCTGCGCCTGGGCCGCGTTGTCCTGGAGATCACGAAGGAAACGGTGCCTTGCGCGCGCATGGACGAGGCCCATATCGGGCTGCGCCGAGCCCTGGCGGGCGAGTGGCGGGGCGGGCGGCTGTGCAAGGTGGTCGAGCCGGGTGTGATCGCACTTGGCGATACGATCGAGATTTTACACGCGCCGGAGCCGGTGATCCGACGCCTTCCTGGCTGATTGATAGAGAAGCGAGAGCAGCGATGACCCAGGTTCCACCCCGCGCGGGCATTCTCGACATTCACGCCTATGTGCCGGGGGCCTCGGTGTTGCCGGGGGTCGCCAAGCCGGTCAAGCTCGCCTCGAACGAGGCGGCGCTGGGGCCGAGCCCCCGGGCGGTGGAGGCGGCGCGCGACGCGGCGGCGGCCATGCATCTCTATCCAGATCCGGCGCTGTCGCGTCTGCGCGCGGCCTTGGCGGCTGAACGTGGACTGGAGGCGGAGCGTTTGGTTTTTGGTCCGGGGTCGGAGTATCTACTCGATCTGTTTATCCGCTGTTATGCGGGCCCCGGCGACGAGCTATTATTCCCGGAACTGTCTTTCCCGCTTTATCGCATTCTGGCCCATGCGGCCGGTGCGGCGCCGGTGGAGGCGTCCGCGCCCCGCTACACGGCGGATGTGGATGCGCTGCTTGCGGCGGTAACCCCCCGCACCCGGGTTGTCATCGTGGCCAATCCAAACAATCCCACGGGAACGTGGATCCCGCGCACGGCGCTGCAGCGCCTACGTGAGGGCTTGCCCACGGATGTGCTGCTGGTCATCGACAGTGCTTATGGGGAGTATCCGGAGGATCCGGCTTACTCTGACGGGGTGGATATTGTCGCGGCGCACCCGGGCAATACAGTCATGACACGGACCTTCTCTAAGCTCTATGCGCTGGCCAATCTGCGCGTGGGCTGGGCCTATGCGGGCGAAGAGTTGCGCGGGGTGGTGGAGCGGGCGCGCCTGCCGTTCTGTGTGACGAGCGTGGCAGAGGCGGCGGCCGTCGCGGCGCTTGACGACAAAGCTCATGTGGCGGCGGAACTGGCCCATTGTCGTGCTTGGCGCCCGCGCATTGTGGCGGCGCTGCGGGCACATGATCTCGATCCGGTGGAGGGGGAGGGCAATTTCGTCTTCTGCCCCGTGCCGTCGGCGCGCGGCGGCTGGCAGGCGCTCGATGCGCATTTGAAAGCGGCGGGCCTCATCGTGCGGCCTATTCCACCGGCCGGGGCACTGCGCATCAGCATCGGTGGGGCCGGCGCGTGCGACGCGCTTCTGGCGGCGCTCAAAGCCTATCGCGCGCCGTCCGCGCCTGGCGTCTCCGTCGGCGGCTGAGCCGGATCGGCAAGGCCGAAATCTTTCGGCTGCGCCCGGAAGAACAACCACAGGCGCGTGCGCCAATCAGCCTGGCGATAGGGCGCGAACGCGGCTTCGCGCCAGGCCTGTGCGCTTTGGTCATGCTCCAGACCCATGGGGCCAGGCAGAGCGGCGGCGCGGGTCTCCATGGCCTCCGCCACCCCCCAGCGCCGGTCCAGGATCACCATTTTCAGCACCATGATCGCCAGGCACACGAAAATGCCGGCAAAGATCACATCGCTGAGGAAATGCGCGCCCTGGACGATGCGCACGCCGCCGATAAAGATCCCAAAGGCGATGGCCGCACGGACCCACGCGCCGCCCGCCGCCGGCAGCAGCAGCGCCACCGCCAGTACCGCAAAGCCCATAGACGCGTCCCCAGACACGAACGAGCAATTGCTCGCACACTGATCGGTAATGACGAGGGGCGGGGAGAAGTCCTGGCTGCCGCCGAACTCAGTGATCTGGCGCGGCCGCGCCCGGCCCCAGTTTTCCTTGAACAAGGCATTGGCAATCAGACCGGGGCCGATGATCAGGCTGAGCGCGAGAAAGCTGAACTGGGGCGGGCGCAGGTTCCAAAAGGGGACGTTGCGCACGAGCGTGTAGCCAAGACCTCCGAGCGCGAACAGGCCTATGACGATGGCCACCCACTCGATGAAATCATTGAAGAACAGCGCCAGCCAGTGCTTGCGCAGGGGAAACCCCTCCGCTCCGTCCGCAAATAGGCCGGAGGCCCACAAATCCCACTCCGGCGCCGAGACGAAGATCACTGTGGTCAGCAGCGCCCCAGCGCACAGGGCGGTGATGATCCCAAGGTCCCGTTGATAGATCCGCGCAGTGTCTGTCGGAAGGTCCGTGTCCGTCATGGCTGGTCTCCCGGTGCCTGGGGCAGATAGCCTTCCAGCACATAGAAGGTGAAGCGTCGCTCCCGCCCTGCGCCGATGGGGCTCACGAAGGTGGTCAGCAAAGTGGAGCGGCGAAAGCGCATGAGGACGCGTTCGGGATTGCGCGAGCGGGTCACAAACAGGGTATGGGCGCCCAGTTCTGGGGTGAGCGGATTGTTCAGCTCAAAATGGTTCTCCGGAATGCCATTGGTGTCCCACATGGTCAGCTCTACCGGTAATGGATGGGCGTAGTAGAGCATTTCGCCGAAGACCAGCCGGTCATTCACCAGCACGCTGGTGAAGGGGCGGCCTTGATGGCCTTGGCTGGCGATCGTGTTCACGGCGGCGCCGATCTCGTCCCAGGCACGCACGCGTTTGAAATCATTGCCGCGCCCCAACGCCTCCACCAGACTTGGTGACAGCACCAGGGCGCTGAGGAAGAGCCCGGCCAGCGTGTGCAGCACCACCGAGCCCTTGAGCCACGGTGCGGCACGCGCCGCCAGCAGCCAGGACACGGTCAGCACCGTCGCGGCCACATAAGCCGTTGCCGCCCAATTGGCATTGGCGCGCGAGATGAAGGCCTGGCCGGTGACGATCAGGATTGGGGGGATCGCAAAGACCAGCAGATAGACCAGCGCGCGCGGTCGGGGGCTCTGCGCCAGGCGGGTGCGCAGTGTGATCAGGCCCCAGAGCAGGGCGGTAAACAGGATGGGGCCGAAGACACCGAATTGGTCGCCCACAAATTTCAGCATCTTGTCTGGGTTGAACAGCGTCCCGCCCCAGCTCGCATTAGCGGCTGTATGGCTGACGGTGGCGAAATCATTCGCGGCGTTCCACGCCAAGTTCGGCGCCAGGATCGCGCCCGTCAGCGCCAGGATCACCAGGCCCCGCCAGCCCAATAGGGCAGCACGGGCTTGCGCATCGACAAGCAGGAACAGGCCCGTGCCCAGCAGGAAATAGAGCATGGCGTATTTGCTCATGAAGCCAAGCCCCAACGCGACGCCTGTCAGCATGGTCCAGCCCAGGCCGCCGGGTGTTTGCGCGCCGTCCTGCCCAATGGTCCGCCACAGGCCGTAAAGCGCGATCGACCAAAAGAAAAGCAACGGCACGTCGGTCGAAGCGATCCCGGCAGAGAAGGACACCGCCGGCAGGGTGGCGAAGGCGACCGCCGACCAAAAGCCGGTGCGTGGACCGAACAGTGCTGCACCCAGTGCGAAGAGCATCAGGCTCGTGCCTGCGTGCAACAGGGGCGAAGAGGCACGGATACAAGCCTCGGTGTCTCCGCATACGGACGTCGTCAGCCCGATGACCCAGGCCAGCATAGGGGGCTTGGAGAAATAGCCGAAGGCAAAGTCCTTGGACCAGGACCAGTATTGGGCCTCATCGGGCCCTAGGTTCAGCTCGCTCAGCCCATTGACGAGCAAGCGCCCGATGGTCAAGGCCAGGACGATCAGGGCCGCGCCCTGGAACCAGGTCAAATGGATCTGGCCACTGGTCGCCGGGCGGCGGGTGGGGGAAGACGCGGTCTCGCTCGTCATGGCGCTCCTACGGGGATGGCTCGTTGGCGGGCGGATAGATGGGCCGGTCCAGATGGGTGAACCAGCGGGCCTTCACCAGCACGGCAGTGGCGATGGCGATGTACGCACCGGCCAGCACATCGCTTAGGAAATGAGCGCCCACCATTACGCGGCTCAGGCCGATGAGCACGGCCACGGGGATGAAGACGGGCCAGCCACGCGGGAACAGGATCGTCAGCACCGCCGCCACACTGACGATGGTCTGGGTGTGGCCGGAGGGGAAGGAATTGTTCGTCCACTCCGCGCCGTAATAGAAAAAGCCGCTGTCGCCACTTTGAACCAGGTGCTTGGGGCGCAGGCGTCCGAGCCCCGCCTTGAAAAGGTGAATGATCGCCCCGGAAATCGCCATGGTGACGAGCAGGTAGAGACCCATATCGGCGATGCGGCGGTAAAGATAGGCGATGCGCCCCGGCAGGGCCGCCAGGAACAAGGCCCGCCCGCCCAACAGCGCCACCAGGCCGAGCACCACATAAGGGCCGGCTTTGCCGATATCGGTCACGGTGCGGAAGAACTGACGCACGCCGCGGGACTGGGCCTCGCGCACGCTTTGCGCGATCCAGGTGTCGATGGTCAGGATCAGCAGCAGGCACACAAGACCCGTGACGATGCCACCGGCGGCAAGCGGCTGTGCCCGGGCATAATCGAGGATCGAGCCGGCGGTGGTGGCGGCTTTGGCCGGGGCGTGCTCTGGCGTGGGGGCGTCGGTCATGGCGCTACTCGGCGCCGCTCGCGCGGCGATAGAAGGTGATGCTCACATCCTGGCCGTTGGAGTAGTTGTGCCCTTCCACCCGGTCGAAGACTTCCACCGCAATGCCCAGGTCTTGCAGGCGGGCCTGGAAGCGCGGTTCCTTGCGCTCTTCGACCAGCACCACGCCGTCGGGCACCTCGCTCAAATGGTTGGCCGCCGTTTCGGGCTTGGCCAAGCGAGTGCGGGTGGCGGTCAGGAACACCAGGCTCGGTTCGACAAATCCGGTCGAGGCCACATGGGGCCAAGTGCGATGATCTTCGCCGTAATGGGTTTCAAGGGCGGCTGCGACGCGCGGGCTCACCGCGATCCAGTCCAGATTCGGCAGCGTGATCTCCAACAGCGAGACATAGAACACCAGTGCCGCCGCAATGGCCGTGCGCACGGCCGACAGGATCTTGTTGCGCCAGACAAACAGCGCCACCGTGCCCACCAGACCCACGCCGGCCAGGCTGAGCAGCAGGCCTTTGATCTCCAATCCCTCGCCATAGATCACCGGCCCCAGCGTGGCGAACGTGGCGATGATCAGCCCGATCACGGTCCAGGTGATGGCATTCGCTCGTGCCAGTCCGCTCGTCAGGATCCACGGCCGCCCCCGGATGGTCAGCAGGATCACCGCCGCCGTGATCAGGGCCAGTGCCGGATAGGTGGGCAGGGTGTAGTGGGGCAGCTTGGTGGGCACGATCTCAAAGACGATCCAAGACGGGATGATCCAGGCCAAGCAGAAGCGGAACGCCGGATCGAGACGGCGGCTCCAGGCTTCCGCGAAGGCTGGCCACAGAAACAGTGAGCCCGGGAAAAAGGTGATCGTCACCAGGGCCAGATAATAGCCCGGAGGCGCTCCGTGGGATTCCTGGCCCGATAGGATTTTGGCCGTGAAATCCTTGCCGATGGATTCCTGATAGTAGACCCCGCCAGTCTCGATCAGGATGCTGATGCCCCAGGGCAGCACCAGCACCGCCACAATCAACAGCCCCATTTTCCAGCGCAAGCCGTCAAGCCAAGACCAATCCCGGTCAATCAGCGAGATGGTCACAACGGTGAGGCCAATGACCATGGGGCCAATCGGCCCTTTGATCAGCAGCGAAATCCCCATTGCGACCCAGAACGCCATCGCCAGACCGAGGCCTGGCGGCCCGTCATCGGCCACCTGATTGGTTCCGTGGCGTGCCAAATAAAAGCGCAGCAACACGCATTGCATGCCGACCACCGTGGCCAGCAGCACGCCGTCGGTTTTGGAAATATTGGTTTCCGCCACCAGCGCCATGGCTGCGCCCATGAGCGCGGCCGCAAGCAACGCCGTTTCTTCATCGAAGAGCCGCCGTGCCGCCCAGTGCAGCAACAACACTGCGATGACCGCGCCAATGGCCGAGGGCAAGCGATAGGCCCAGATGCCGGCTTCCTCCGGGCCCCCCGCCATCCAGGCCGTAAAGGACTGCATCCAGTGGATGCCGGCGGGCTTTTTGTTGCGGGCGCCGTCATTGAAGCTGATGTTTACGTAGTCACCGCTTTCCAGCATCTGCTTGCTGGCTTGGGCGAAGCGGCTTTCGTCCCGATCGAGCGGCGGCAGGCTGAAGGTGCCGGGCACGAAAAAGGCAAGGCACAACAGCACCAGAAAAATGCGTGGATGAGCTATCACCCAAGCCCAAAGGCCCTCGCCGGTAGGGGCCTGGTTGGGGGACTGTGAGGCCGGTGTCTGGATCATGGACCTGTCCGGCCAGCCGTTCGGCCCGCCGCCCGCTTCTGAAACGCCATCAACTGGGCCGGGAGCCTATCCAAAGCGGCGCGCCCTGTCTTGTGGTACTTGGTATAGGCGCACCGCACTTGCCAGTCGGGCGTTTTGCATGGAATAGATGGGACTGGCGCGGACCGCGCGCCGTCCTTTGGGACCGGGGGGTCCGCAGATCAGCGCGGTGCAAACAGGCCGGCCGGCATGAGGCGTGGAGACACGATCCGTGCAAAGCCGGGAATTGGCGCGTCTTTCGTGACAACAAATACCGGCCCGGCCGCATCCATGACCGATCAGATTTCGTCGCTTCCGTCTTCTCAACCGGCTGACGCCGACCTGCCAGCCGTGTCCGTCGTGGTTCCGGTGATGAATGAGGCGGAGAACGTTGTGCCGCTGCTGGAGGAAATCCATGCAGCCCTCGCCGCCAAGGGTGAGGCGTTCGAGGCGGTCTTCGTGGATGATTGCAGCACGGATGCCACATCCGAGCGGCTGGTGGCGGAGCGCGAGCGCTTTCCCATGCTTCGGGTCATTCGCCACGAGCGCAACAGCGGCCAGAGCGCGGCGATCCGCACGGGTGTGTTGAGCGCGCGCGGCCCGGTCATTGTGACGTTGGATGGGGATGGCCAGAACGATCCTGCCGATATTCCCACAGTGCTCGACAAGCTGCGCCAGGGCGATGGCAGTGGCCGCCTGTCCATGGTCTCGGGCCTGCGCCGCAAGCGCCAGGACTCGGCAGTGAAGAAGGTATCTTCGCAGCTCGCCAACGCCATTCGCTCGCGCCTGCTCAATGACGGGTCTATCGATACGGGCTGCGGCTTGAAGGCCTTTTATCGGGATATCTTTCTCAGACTGCCCTATTTCGATCATATGCACCGCTACTTCGCCGCGTTAATCCGGCGTGAAGGCTTCACGGTAGACTATGTGGACGTCAATCACAGGCCACGCCTGCACGGACGCTCCAAATACGGTGTGCTGGACAGGTTGCTGGTCTCAATCACGGACATTTTCGGCGTAATGTGGCTCAATCGCCGCGCACGCCAGCCCGGCCAGCGCATCGAACTGTGATCCTCCGACGATGCGCCCGGCTGAGCCCACCACTCTTCCGGCGCGTGCATCCGAGAGCGGAGACAGCATGACCACTGGTTCCACCCCCTATCAGTCCGACCCCGACGCCAAGACGGTCGAGGAGGGTTTGCCCTTCGCGCGGCTGCTGGCGCGGGCGGCGCTGATTGCGGGCCTGCTCGTTGCAGCCGCGGCGGCGGTGTGGGTGTGGCTGACCGCCGACGGGGCTGGTGATCTGCGCGCCACGATCGAAGATCTGTTTGTCCAGATCCGCACGGCGCCTTACGCGCCGGTGCTCGCGGTGGCGTTGCTGGTGGTGCTGAATGTGGCGGGCGTGCCGCTGCTGGTGCTGACGGTCGGGGCCACGGTGGTTTTCGACAATGCCTGGGAGGGCTTCGCCTATTCCTGGCTTGCATCCATGCTCGGGGCTTCGGCGGGCTACTGGCTGGGGCGCTATTCCGGGGCTGAGCTGTTGCGCCGGTTCGGCGGCGAGCGGGTGAACGCGGTGAGCCAAGCGCTGGGCCGGCGCGCCATTCTCACCTGCTTTCTCATCCGTCTGGTGCCCACGGCGCCGGCGATCGTGGTGAACATGGCGCTCGGGGCGTCCCATATCGACTTTGGACGCTTCGTGATCGGCACAGGGTTGGGCATTGCGCCGAAGTTGGCGTTCATCGTGTTGGTGACAAAGGGGCTGCTGGATCTCGATACCAATCAGGGACCGTGGATCCTCGCGGGTCTTGCTGTGTTGGTGCTGGCGTGGCTTGGCACCATGTTTCTCCTGCGCCGGTTTGTGCGTCGGCGTTTGCCTGGTGCGGAGAGCGGCTGACCCATTCGCCGTGGTTCCCAAGACACGGTCTTTCGTCAAATCGGCGCGAGGAGCGCGCAAACCGGCTGACGGCGCCGGCGTAAGACGGTATTAACGACGATTACAATTGTGATGGATATCCGTTCATGACAGCACCGACTGGCTCTTCTTCGTCGTTCTGGCAGGCCTTTGTGCAGGATCCGGCCAAACGGCGGCTTGTGATCCTCGTTGCCCGCGTTGCGGGCCTTGTGGTGATGATTGCCGCGTTGGCGTTGTTGGCGACCCAGTATCTGGGCCAGTTGCCCGTCACGGCGGATGGCTATCCGGACTTCGAATATCTGCTGGGGCAGGTGCGGGACTCGGCCTGGGCGCCGGCGGTGGTGGTGACGCTCTACATCCTGCTCAATTTCGCTGGCATCCCGCAGGTGTTGTTGATGGGCGCGACCGTGATCGTGTTCGGGCCCTGGTACGGCTTTGCCTATGCCTGGGGCGCCACCATGGCCTCGTCGTCGGTGGGCTATATCCTGGGTAAGATGTTCGGCGGCGAGCTGTTGCGCCGCTATGGCAGCGACCGGGTGAACCGGCTGAGCCGTTGGCTCGCCAAGCGCGGAATTCTGTCCAGTGCGCTGGTGCGTTTCGTGCCGGCGGGGCCGGCGATTATGGTCAATATGATCTGTGGCGCGTCCCATATCCGGTATTGGCAATTCGCGCTGGGGACCGGCATGGGGATCGTGCCGAAGATCCTCCTCGTCGCGGGCGTGTCCGACTACGTCATGAAGTATCTGGATAGCGGCGATACCTCGACCCTGGTGGGCGTTGGCCTGTGGTTTGCCGCGATTGGTGCTTTCTTCCTTTTGAGCCGCTGGCTGATGCGTCGCTGGCGGGAGGGAAGGACGGTGGAGGCGGGCGTGTCGGCGGAGCCTGGCGCCTCGCACATTTTGCGCCCTGAAGATGAGGCGGTCTTGCACACCGACTTGGTGCGGGAGGACCTGAAGACCACCACAATGGACGCATCCTCGCTCGGAGGGGCGCCCAAGCCCACATCCTGACGGATTTTGCCCCCGAAAACAGCGGTTTCTCCGCGTTACACCCCGGCGCCGCATTTTTGCGATGCGTTCGCACGCGGTTTTGTGCCATAACGGGGGTCGTATTGAGCCATTTCGAGGGGATAAATCATGGCTAACGGCAATGGAAGTTCCGGTGGAGGCTTCATTGGCGCCTTCCCGATGATCGCCATCGCAATCATTCTGTACAACGTCGTGGCGTTCGCTGGTCCGGCCTTCTTTCTGGACGCGAATGACATGGAGGGTCTGGATCAGGCTGGTCAGGTGCAACTCGTCCTGAATTACGCGTGGTCGATCCCGCTGATTTCGGGCGACATCTGGGTGCTGTCCTTGGGCGACATCCTGCTGTTTGTTGGCCTGGTGATGCTGTTCCAAGAAGTGGTGCGCGCGACGTCGAGCTCCTCGACGTCGATCTTCAACCACGTTCTGTCGCTGCTGTTGTTCGTGATCGCGATTGTGGAATTCCTGGTGGTGCCGGGCTTCGGGACCTCCGTATTCTTCCTGCTGATCTGCATGACACTGTTTGACGTGATGGCGGGCTTCACCGTCTCCATCGTCTCCGCTCGCCGGGACTTCGGTGGCGGTGGTGTGCCGATCATCGGCAACGACTGATCGATCTCAGCGTCTTAATCAGCGTCTTAAAGGGGAAAGCCGGCCTTCGGGCCGGCTTTCTTCTGTCTGGGAGGCGCGTTGAAGGTCAACTGCGCCAGCGCAGTGTCACTTCCTCGGTCAAGGGGTTCACGAAGGGTGTGTCGGTGTCAACGGACTCGGTCCATGCCTTTTTGAGCTTGTAGTACCACTTGGCCTGTAGGTCCGCGTCACCCACGAGGATCATGCGGGGGTCGTAGTCGAGGCTCTTGCGTTGCAGCGCCACCATGTCGCGATCCTGAGAGAGGAAGACATGGCCGAAGGCGCGCACGATGGGCTTGAGCAGACCCACCCAGGCCTGGGTCCAGTAGAACATCTGCGTGACTTCGGTTTCTGCGTCATTGATGGGCGTCGTTATGGTGACGCCAAGGACGGTGCCTTCGCCCAGTGTGATGTGCTCGGTCCGGATGCCCGGGATCTGAAAGGCGATTTCAGTGGTCAGGTCCGTGCCCAGGACCCGATAGAAGAACGAGTTCTTCGAGGGCTTGTGCTTGAGCATGGCGAAACCACGCCCACGGGGGCCAAAGCGCTTGGCCTTCTCATGCATGGAAGCGCCGGTGCGCCAGAACCAGGAGCGGTGCACGTAAGGCCCGTGCGCCGGATCCATCAGCCCGATCACCGCCTGGTCCACATGGCATTGGAAAGTCATGGAAAAGACGAGGCCCGGCGCCCGATCCCCGACACCCGGCAGTTCCGGCGGTCCGAACGCCGGATCGTCCTGGTGCTCCAGCACTGGTGCATTGGCGGGGGTGTCGGTGATAAAGACCCAGATCAGGCCCTGCTGCTCGCGGGCGGGATAGCGGCGCACGCGGATCTTGTCCAGATCCACATTCTGGCCCTCGGTCATGACCGGAATGGCGGCGCAGCGCCCGTCGGTGCGAAAGCGCCAGCCGTGATAGGGGCATTCAACTTGAGTATCGGGGGTGGGGACGCCGTCTGCTTTGTCGCCGGGTTTGTAGAGGCGGCCCGAGGACAGCGGCACCGCCCGATGCGGGCAGACATCGCGCAAGGCGAAGACCTGGCCATCGGCGCCCCTGCCGATCACCATGGGCTGATCCAAAAGGATCTTGCGGACCAGCTTGCCCGGTTTCAGGTCCCGCGCCGGCAGCGCGAAGTACCAGATGCTCGTGAGAAAGGATTCGTTTTCCATGGGCCTCGGGCTCGCGCGGTGAACCGGAACGGATGCTCTCCCCTGTCATAGTATGGGACCCGCTGCAAAGCCACAGGGGAGGGGGCTGAGAGCTGTTTGGTTGCCGCGCTTTCCGGGCGGAAAACCGCCCACGCTTTTCCTCAAAGCGCTCTAGACCCTGGATGGAGCGACGGGAGCGAGATCAGGCAAGGACCAGTAATGGCATTGTTTTTCGACGCGGTATGGTTTGAGGCGCGGTTGGCCGCGATGGGGCTTGATAAGGGTGCGCTGGCGCAGGGCCTCGGCCTATCAGAGGCGGAGCTGGCGGCGGTCTGGAAAGATCAGCGCATGCTATCGGATCGCGAGTTCGCGGTGCTGGCGCTTCTGCTTGGGGAGCCGGAAGCGCAAGTGCGCGTGCGGGCCGGCGTGCAGGGCGCGCCGCACCCGATGGATCTTTCCGATCGCGTGGCGGCGCTCGAGGCGCGGGTGGCGCGGCTGGAAGCCGCACTGGCGCGTGCGGCGTCTGCGGCCAATCCGGATTAGCCCTCTTTGCGGGGGCCCTGAGCATCGGGGGCTTTCGGGCCCAACTTGTCGAGGCGCTCTTGCATGGCTTCCACCTGGGCGCGCAGCATGGTGATTTCATCTTCCTTGGCCGGGTCCTCGCCATGGCCGGCGCCGTTCGGCCCGGGGGGGAAGGGGCCTGACGGGGGCGGGCTGTTGCGGCCCATAACGCCGGCGGGCCCCTGGGGCGCGGCAAAGCTCATCATGCGGCGATACGCTTCAAGCCACGTGTCCTGGAAGATGGCCGCGTTCTGGCGCGCCATGTCCTCGAAGAACTTGAAGGCTTGGCCCCCCAGCGTATCGGCCATACGCTCGCGCAATTGCTCCTGGTTGCGGGCGAAGGTTTCCATGCTGACTTCAAGGTAGTGGGGGACCGCGGCCTGCATCTGACCGCCATAGAACCCGATCAGTTGCCGGAGGAATTGAATGGGCAGCAGATTTTGGCCCTTATTCTCTTCTTCGAAGATGATTTGTGTCAGGACCGAGCGCGTAATGTCTTCGTTGGTCTTGGCATCGTAGACGTTAAACTCCTGGCCCTGCTTGACCATTTCGCACAGATGGTCAAGCGTGACGTAACTGCTGGTCGCCGTGTTGTAGAGGCGGCGATTCGCATATTTCTTGATGGTGATCGGTCCGTCCGTGGACTTCGTTTTTCCAGGCACGAGAGTATTTCCATTGTCATTGGCGCTCGAACCGGGTGTGCGGGTGTGAGAGTGGAGCTTGTCTTGGCGAACGCCTCCCCGCGTCCACGCCACCCCTAAAGTCTCTCTTGTCCCGCGCGGGTCTACCGCTCATCAGGGACATCACGCGCCAGTGCGCCAATCTGGCGCTTCCCGATCTCTTTCAGATGTATCGTAAATGCGCATGCTGCGAAAGGACGCTCTCGGGGGATCGGGTCCTTTGCCTGTGGTCAAACAGGACGGCGCACCATAAGACTTTGTCGTATGCTTATTTGAATCGGTTTAATTCGAACCGCAAACGTGCCGCAACCGGCAATAACAGGCAATAACGCGCAAAATTTGAGGAGGGTCGCACCGATGACAAAAACGGCAGTGGTGACGGGAGGAACGCGTGGTATCGGCTACGCGATCTGCGACGCGCTGAGTCAGGCGGGCTACAAGGTGGCTGCCACCTATGCGGGCAATGACCAAGCCGCTCGGACGTGCGCCGACACGCTGGGCGTGAATGTCTACAAGTGGGATGTGTGTGACTACGACGCGTGCGCCACAGGCCTTGCGGCGGTGGAAGGTGATCTGGGGCCCATCGATGTCGTGGTGAACAATGCGGGCATCACGCGTGATTCCATGATCCATAAGATGGAGCTTGATGCGTGGCAGGCGGTGCTGCGCACCAATCTGGATTCCATGTTCAACATGTGCCGGCTGACCGTGCCCGGTATGCGCGATCGCGGCTTTGGGCGCATCGTCAATATCTCATCTATCAACGGCCAGAAGGGCCAGATGGGACAGGTGAACTATTCCGCCGCCAAAGCCGGGGTCATCGGTTTCACCAAGGCCTTGGCGCAAGAGACCGCGCGCAAGGGCATCACCGTGAACTGCATTGCCCCCGGGTATATCGACACGGACATGGTGGCGGCGGTCCCGGAAAAGGCGCTTGAAGGCATCATCGCGGCTATTCCGGTCGGCCGCCTCGGCAAGGCCGAGGAGATCGCCCATTGCGTGACGTTCCTTGCCGACGAGAAGGCCGGCTTTGTCACCGGCTCTGTGCTCACCGCCAATGGCGGCCAGTACATCGCGAATGGCTAAGAGGCCGCAGGCTCGCGCTGCCTTGGTGTTTCCCTGACATGGCCAAGATGTTGCCGTGATTGGTGCCGGTTCGCGAGGGAACCGGCACATCTTTTGCTCGTCTTGCCACCGCAGAGTGGGCAGGCCGGCGCAAAGGTGTCACGCGGACGACACACTGTCGCTTGAATGCTCAGCCATCTTCTGAATCGTGGCGGTGCGATCTTCCCTCTGTGGGCGTCCTCGTCCACATATGGGACAGCAGGGCGCGCTGGGGTTCATCTCCCGTTGACGGGTCCGCGTTAGGCTCCTGGGATACTGGGGGTCTGGCGTGATCCGACGGTGTGAAGGCTCGTGATGACACGCAAGCAGACTGGTCTCCGGTTTGACATTTCCAAGAGTGCACGGCGGATCGCCGGAGCGCTCGGTGCGGCGCTTCCGGCGCTGGCGCTCCTCGCCGGGCTCGGCGCGACAGCGGCTCAGGCCGATCGCGGTGCCAACCGGCTCGTTTCTCACTATGTCACCAGCGACGGCTCCATGGGCTTTGTGCTGGATCGCAGCGGCGCCCGGCCGATGATGCAGTTCACCGGCTCGGCCGATGTGATCCTGCTGAACCCGGCCCCGGCGGCGCGCGGCGACATGATCATGCGCAATCCCCAAGGTGCTGTCGTCTTGCGCGTGACGTCCTATGGTCCCGCCACCTTCTATCCGGAAGGCAATTCCAAAGGCATCCCGCTCATCCGCACACCAGAAGGGGTGCAGGTGGCCGCGGGGCGCCATGCGTTGGATGCTGGCACCATGCGCAGCCAGGCCCGGCTTGTCGGCGAGCATGTGAGCATGGCCGTGGGCAAGCCCGTGGCCTTTCAGGCCGACTGGGAAGCGGTAGAAGCCGATGAACGCTCGGCGCTCGGCCTGTCGCGCTCCGTCCAATCGGTCGCTGAAGCGTTGCGCGATCTGGCGGACAAGCCAAAAGAGCGTAAGGCGCTCGCCGCCCGCCTTGATACGGTGACATTCGTGCCTGGCGATGGCGCGGGCCTGCGCCGTCAGGGCCGGACGCTCTATGTGGAGTATGACCGCACCAAAGGCGAAGCCGGCGCGCCAAAGCCCGCCAGCATTATCAGTTTCATGCGCCAGGCGTCCGGTGACTGACCGGCCTGCGCGGTGATGGCCCAAGCCCCGCCGGATCTGCCGACGGGGCTTTTTTGTGATTACTCCGCCGGCTGACGCTTCAGCCAGTCCGCCAGGGCCGCCCCGATGGCATGGGGATTATCCTCTTGGATGAAGTGAATGCCAGGGCCCACAAAAACCGTTTCCAGGTTGCTCAGCGTGGCTTCGAAGGCCGCTACGACGGGTGCCGGGTTGAGCGCTCCGGGTTCGGCGTAGAAGTAGAGTTTGGGCATGTCGGTGGTGGTCAGCCAGGCACCATTGGCCATGACGTCCGCGGTGGTCGCGGCTGGCTCGCCGGCGATGGGGATCTCGCGCGGCCATTGCAGCGTTGGGCGACGGCTCTCGGGCGTGGGGAAGGGCGCGCGATAGGCGTCCATTTCCGCCTCGCTCAAATCGCGGAGAATCCCCCGCTGCGGCAGGACCACTTCGACGAAGAAGTTGTTCTCCAGCACCATCTCCTCGCCGACACCCGGAGTGCGCAGGGTGCGGAACATATTGCCTGTGCTTTCGCCCATGGCCTCATAACTGGGCGCGGGAAGGGCTGGCGGCACGATGGCTTCCATGAACACCAAGCCCTTCACGTTGTCCTCGTTCAGGCGCGCATAGCGCATGCCCAGCGCCGAGCCCCAATCATGGATGACCAAAGTCACGTCCTTCAGCTCCAGCGCCTCGATAAAGGCGTCCAGATAGGCCGCGTGATCGGCGAACGTGTAAGCAATATCGGGCTTGCCAGACGCGCCCATACCGATCAGGTCCACGGCCACCGCACGGTGCGTGTCCGTCACATAGGGGATGATGTTGCGCCAAAGATAAGACGAGGTCGGATTACCGTGGAGAAACAGTACGGTCGGCCCGGTGCCTACATCCACATAGGCCATGGTGGAGTCTTTGACGGCCACGGAGCGTTTCTCGAATGGGAATGCGGCGGAGATGGCCGGGGCCTCGTCTGTTGTCGGCGACGGCGTGGGACCGGCGAGGGCGGCCGGTGCGATCAGCAACAGACCGGCGGCCAGGGCCGTCCGGGCAAGGTGGCGCAGCATGCTCTGTCCTTTCACGGATCAAAACGAAAAGGGGTGGGTACGCGATACGGATGATATTATGCACTGATCGGTGCAAAATGTCAGTCCTGGGGGAGGCGTTTGAGGGCCTCTGTGATCACATCTTCGAGAGTGGCTTGCGGCGTGCCTGCGCGCACCAGCACGCACACGCTCACCAGCACACCGAGAAAAAAGCGCGCCAAGCGGCGCGGGTCTTCATGAGGGCCCAGGCGCCCAGCCGTTTGCGCCCGTTCCAGCGCGTGCGCAAAACCGTCTTCGATGAGAGTGAAATAGCGCTGTACGCGGGCGGCCACGTCAGCGTCCCGCGCCACCGGTTCGCGCGCCGTGTTGCAGATCAGGCAGCCGCGCGGACCGTCCGAGGCTTTGGCAAGGGCCAAGAGGTGGTGCAGGACGGCGCCCACCGCTTCATGACCGGCGTCAGGCGCGCGCAGGGGCGCCAGATTGTCCCGCGCCGCCTGGTCGCTGAAATCGTCGAGGGCCCGCAGGAAAAGGGCGCGCTTGTCGCCGAAACTGTTGTAAAGGCTGCGCCGGCCCAGGCCGGTCGCGGCTTCCAGGGCGCTCAGCGAGGTGCTCTCATAGCCGTTTTCCCAGAAGGCCATGAGGACGGCTTGGCGGATTTCAGGGTCTGTGAAGGTGCGGGGCCGGGCCATGAGTTGGATATGCACCGCAAAGTGCAAAACTGCAAGGCCAGGCGGTCAGGCCCCTGGTGCCCAGCCTGGCGGAGCCAGTTCAAAGCCGGAAAACTCAAAGCCGGGCGCCACCGTGCAGCCTACCAGCGTGTAATCCCCCAGGCTGCGCGCCGCCTGCCACCAGCCGGTGGGCACCACGCCTTGCGGGCGGGCGCCGCTGGCCAGGTCTGGACCCAGAATGAGGGTTGTCACTGGCCCGGCGTCGTGTTCGGCTCGCTCAAGCGCCAGCGGCGCCCCCCCATGCCAATGCCAGATCTCCGCCGCGTCCACCTTGTGCCAGTGGGAGCGTTCGCCCGCACGCAGCAGATAGTAGATGGCCGTAGAGGTGGCCCGCTCGCCGGCGCGGGCGTCGCGGAAGGTCTCCCGAAAGAAGCCGCCTTCCGGATGCGGGCTTAACTCCAGAAGCGCGATGATGTCGTCTGCGGTCATCGGGCGTTCAGGCATGGTCTTTCCGGCGCCGGATTTCAGCGAAGACATCGGCGTCGCTCGCCGTGGCCATGCCGAGGGTGGCGCGAATCTCCGGGCTGTGCGGGCGCAGGAAGGGGTTGGTGGCCAGTTCCTGGGCAATCGTGCTGGGTAAGGTCGGCGCCTGACGGGCGCGCAGGCGTTCAACCTCGGCGGCGCGGGATTGAAGCGCCTCATTACCCGGTTCCAAGCTCAGCGCGAAGCGGGCATTGGACTGGGTGTATTCATGGCCGCAGTAAAGGCGAGTCGCCGCATGAAGCGCCATCAGCTTTTGCAAGGAATTCCACATCTGGGCGGCCGTGCCTTCAAACAGCCGGCCGCAGCCCATGGAAAACATCGTGTCGCCCGCAAACACGGCCGGCACGCCCGGCAAGTAGAAACTGATATGCCCGGCCGTATGGGCTGGCGTGTCGATCACTTCCACCGTGTGGCTGCCGAACGGGAACGTTTCGCCCTGGCGCACGCCTACATCCATGGCCGGGATCTGATCGCGTTCGGCCTGGGGGCCGATGATCGTGGCGCCGAAGGCCCGTTTCAGGGCTTCGTTGCCGCCCACATGATCATAATGGTGGTGCGTGTTGAGGATGTAGGACAGCCGCCAGCCGCGCGCCTCAAGGGCTGCGGTGATGGGGCCGTCCTCGGCTGGATCCACGACGCCGGTGGTGCCTGTCTCTGGGTCATGAAGGAGATAGGCGTAATTGTCGCTCAGACAGGGCACGAGCACGATATCCATGGGCTGCTCCTCCTTGTTGTCCCCTGGGGCGCGGAGCGATGCGCCGCACTGCCAATCCGCCTGAGCAGGGCGGCGGAAAGGCTTGGGGTGTCCTGATTGGGCACCCAAATGCCAAGACCAAAGCCCCAACTTGCGCGTTTCGCGACGCAGGGGCAAGGTTTGCCAGTCACCGGCCTCGCTGCGGCCGGTACCCTCGCCTGTGAGATCGGCGCCCGGAGACGCCCGCCATGTGGATGGATGTGACAGAGCTGCGCGATTTCTACGACGAGCCGCTGGGTCAGGTGGCTCGGCGTTTTGTGCGCCGGCGCATCCGGCAGGTCTGGCCGGACGTGGCCGGGTATGACGTGCTGGGGCTGGGCTACGCGACACCATTTCTGCGGCCTTTCAAAGAAGCGGCGCGGCGGGTGGTGGCATTCATGCCGGCCGCCCAAGGGGTCGTGCGCTGGCCGGCTCTAGAGCCCAGTGTCACCTCTCTCGTCAATGAAGTGCAGCTCCCGCTGCCGGATGCGTGCATGGACCGCGTCCTGCTTGTCCATGGAATCGAGCATGGCGAGGCCCTGCGGCCCATGATGCGGGAAATCTGGCGGGTGCTGGCGCCAGAGGGGCGGCTGCTGGTGGTCGCGCCCAATCGCCAGGGTCTGTGGGCGCGGTTTGACACCACGCCTTTCGGCCATGGCTACCCGTTCAGCCAGGGGCAACTTTCCCGTCTTCTGCGCGAATGCATGTTCGAGCCGGAACAGGTGCACTATGCGCTGTTCATGCCGCCCTTGCGCTGGCGGGTTATGATGACCTCGGCCGGTGCATGGGAGGATGCGGGCAAGCGTTTCTGGCGCTCTTTCGGCGGCGTGGTGATGGTTGAGGTCACCAAACGCGTCACGGCCGCGCCCAAGGAAAAGCGCCTGGCGCTGCTGCGCCCTGTCGCGGAACTGGCGGCGCGGCGCTGGCGCGAGCGGGCCGGCGGCGGCCTGGCCCCGGCACCCGCCTTTACAGAATGCCCCGTTCCGAAGCCCGATCGCTGAGGAAGCGGGCAATGGCGCCGGCCATGTCCGGCTCATCCAGCAGGAAGGCGTCGTGGCCCTTGTCGGACACGATTTCCAGGTGCTGCGAGCGCACCCCCGCCGCTTGCAGCGCCTCGAACACGGCTTTGCTCTCCGCCGTCGGATAATGCCAGTCGCTGGAGAAGGAAATCAGCAGGACGGGCGCAGCGGTATCCCGGAACGCGCCTTTCAGGGTCCCGCCATGGGTCTTGGCCAGGTCGAAATAGTCCAT
>CAZVEE010000032.1:0-18311 GCA_964625525.1 uncultured Alphaproteobacteria bacterium
GATGGCCCTGCGGGAAGAGTGCGGCACGTCGCAACCGCTGAAAGGCGCCCGCATCGCCGGCTGCCTGCACATGACCATTCAGACCGCGGTGCTGATCGAAACCCTGACGGCCTTGGGCGCCGAAGTCACCCCGCGCGATTGCACTCTTGATCATACTTTCCCGCGCTATAATCCGAACCCGGAAGACATGGAGATGCTGCACGCCCTGCGCGACGCGGTGCTGGAGCACAAGGCGGAAGTGGGCCTGGCCTTTGACGGCGACGGCGACCGCTGCGGCGTGGTGGATAACGAAGGCGAGGAGATCTTCGCCGACAAGGTGGGCGTGATGCTCGCCCGCGACCTGGTGAAGCAACATCCCGGGGCGCAATTCGTGGTGGATGTGAAATCCACCGGCCTTTTTCTGACCGATCCCGTGCTGCTTGAGCATGGTGCGAAGACGGATTACTGGAAGACCGGGCACTCTTACATCAAGCGCCGGGTGAATGAACTCGATGCGCTGGTCGGATTTGAGAAGAGCGGCCACTACTTCTTCAACAAGCCCATTGGGCTGGGTTATGACGACGGCATGGTTTCCGCCATCGCGATCCTGGAAATGCTCGACCGCAACCCGGATCAGACCATGGCGGGTCTGCGCAAGGCTCTGCCCCAGACCTGGGGCTCACCCACCATGTCCCCCAAATGCGCCGACGATCAGAAATATGATGTGGTGGCGCGGGTGACGAAGCATTTCGAGGGGCTTGCCGAGAAGGGCGAGACCATCTTGGATCAGAACATCCGTGATGTGATCACCGTGAACGGTGTGCGGGTCGTGCTGGAAGACGGGACTTGGGGCTTGGTGCGGGCCTCTTCCAACAAGCCTGGCCTTGTGGTGGTGGTCGAGAGCCCTGCCTCGGAAGCCAAGATGCGCGGCATGTTCGAAGTGATCGACGCGCTGCTGGGCGACTGTCCTGAAGTGGGCGAATACGACCAGAAACTGTGATGCGGATCAAACCGGCTTGAGGGAAAGCCCGCGCATCATGCGCGGGCTTTTTTTGCTTGCGTGGGGGCTGCCACGGCGCTTAAATCGTTCTAGAACATTTCATGAACATATGAGGCAAGGCGCATGCAGCAGCGCGTGAATATGGTGACGCTCGGGGTCCAGGACGTGCCCCGGGCACGAGCCTTTTACGAGTATGGCTTGGGGTGGCGGGCCTGCGCGAAAAGCTCTGGCGATCTGGCCGTGTTCCGCGCGGGCCCCATGCTTGTGAGCTTGATGCCGCGCGGAGAACTAGCCGCCGATACGGGGCTGGCGGATGAGGCAGCGCCTGGCCAGTTCGCGGGGGTCACGCTCGCTTATGCGGCGCGCTCACGCGAAGAGGCCGTGGTCCTGCTGGCGCGGGCCGCGGCTGCCGGTGCTACGATTGCCCGGCGGGCCAGCGAGACCGATTGGGGGGGTTACGCGGGCACTTTCGTCGATCCCGACGGCCATGCCTGGGAGCTGGTCTGGAATCCGGACTGGTTCGCCGCCGACGGCGAACCGCTGCTCTCATGAGGGGCGTCGCGATAAAGCCATTCCTTGGCCTCGCTCACACTCAAGAAGCAGCGGGCATCAACGCCCAGGGCGCTGAGATAGTCGACAAAGCCAGTGGAGGCCGGGAAGTAGGCAGAGCGCAGCAGCGCAACACGCGACCAGGGCCAGACGATCTGCCGGGCGTCCAAATAGGTCCGGAATTGCCGCTGATCCGCGATGGTGTTTGTCTCCGACATGCCGCGATGATCCAGCAGGGCATAGCGGCAGCCATAATGCCGCGTCGCCGCGAGGGCTTGTTCCAAGACCGCGCAGCGAGCCTCGACAGAGACATAGCCCTGGACCACCGTCTCCAGGGTTTGGCCGTTAACGCGGATCAGGAAGGACATTATCATGCAAAGGTCCACTCGCAGGGTATACGAAAATCGTGGATCTATACGTTTCGCCGGATCCCCGCCGCAGCGCAAGCTAATCTGAACAATCTGCGGCAATTAACGCGTTATACGGGTGTTGGCGCACAAAGCTAGCCGGATAGACCCGCAGCGCAGAGGGCCGGAGCGGTCCCTCTTATGACGGGCACTACATCTTTGAGGCTTGTGGCCGGCGTTATTTTTCCCGCAGAACTGCGGTAATCATGGCATTGTGCGCATTGGGATAGGCGTTGGGGAGGGCGCGATGAGCGAGGCTGGAGTGAGTAAGGCGGACCGCGAGGAGAGCCTGATACAAGCGCTTCATTTTACCGTCACAGGGATAGGGCTTGGCGTACTGGCCTATCTGCTGGATGAGTACGCGTTGGTGTGGACCCCGTTGGATGAGCGGGCCGTTACGGCCGCGATCATCGCCCTTCATCTCGGCGGTCTCGGGTATTGGTTTTCCACGACCCAGGCCACGCGACTGTCCTCGGTCATCTATGCGCTCGGCCTGGGCGGCGGCCTTGGCCTGTTGTATCTGAGCGCCGAATGGAGCTTTGGCTGGCAGTACAGCAGTGACACGCCGGCGGTGGCATGGGGTTATGCGGCGACGGCCGTGACGATCATTTCCTTGCCGTTTTTTCGCACCGTGTTCGAACGGGGCGAGAGCCCATGGCATTACCCATCCCTCTTTGAATTCGCGTGGAACGCGCCGGTCACTTATGTGATCGCCCTCTTCTTTCTGGGCATCTTCTGGATCGTTCTGTTCCTGTGGGGCGGGCTGTTTGACCTCATTGATATTGATTTTTTCCAGGAGCTGTTTGCAAAGGCTTGGTTTGCCTGGCCCGCATCCCTGGGCGCCTTTGCTACCGCCGTGGGCGTTCTGCGCACCCGCGAGGGGGTCATCCTGACGGCGCGGGGGATCTTGTTTGCGCTGTTGCACTGGATTGCGCCGATCCTTGCCAGCGCAACGGCTCTTTTCGTGCTCGCTTTGCCTGTCACGGGCCTCCAGCCCTTATTCGATCGCGTGGATCCCGTTTGGCTCATGGTCACCGTGACCTTGGGAGCTCTGACGCTCGTCAATGCGGTGCTCGGCGATGGGGAGCGCGATGGTCTGACCGGCGCCGGCTCGCGCTTTGTGCGCCTCATGGCGCGGGTTCAGAGTGTGCTGCTGCCGGTCTTCGTGGGCGTTGCCGCCTACACAGTGGCGACGCGGATCGCCGATCGGGGTCTGACGGTGGAAGACTTTTACTTCTCCGTCGTGCTCGGCATCCTGGTGTTGCACGCGGGCGCCTATGCGGTGGCAGGGGTGCTACCCGCTTGGCAGACCATCATTCAGCGCGCCAATGTGATCATGGCTGGGGTGACGGTGCTGGTCGCGGTGCTGGTGCTGACGCCGCTGGTAAACCCCTTCCGCATCAGCGCGGAACAGTATTATGACCGACTGGAAAGCGGCGAGATCGCGGCCGCCAATTTTCCTTACGGCTATATGCGCTTTGAGTTGGGCGCGCCCGGTCAGGTCGTGCTCGATCGTATCGCCGCCAATGAGGATCTTGCCGACCGGGAGGTCATTGAAGGCCAACTCCAAGCCCTGGAGGGGGTGGATAGCCTTTATGCCTGGCGGCAGCTGATCGGCGGGGCAGGGGCAGGGCCGATCCTGACCGGCATGGAATTGGTTGGTGCTGGCGTGCAGGTGCGTCCGCTGGGCCATAGCCTGGATCCGGACTTCCGCGATTTCGTGAATGCCGACAACCAGATCCTAAGCCGGTTGCGTCGCTGCCAGGGCGACGACGCATCGGAGGCTCGCACCTGTCATCTGGTGGCAGGGCAGATGGAGGGCGATGGGCGCCCGGAATATGTGTTGTTCGAGACGGCCGCATCGGGCCTTCAGGTCACCATTTATGTCCGCAACGAAGAGGGCATGGCTTATGAGGCTCTGGGGTTCCGGGGGGTCTGGCAGGCCTTCGAAGAGCTTGACCTGACCCAAGAGGAGCTGATTGCGCGCCTTGATGCCGGGGAGGTGGCTTTTGTGCCGCTTCCATTTGCGTTCCCGGCGATCAATGGGCGGCCGCTGCCGGTGATGCCATCAGATGAGTGGCGGCGGCGGCAGGACCTTGACGCAGGGTCGCCCTCGCCTTGAGCGGGGCGGCTTAACGCGGCCTTGAGCGGCGTCGGGTGACACCGTCATGATGCGGCGAAACGCCGGAGCGGCGTGGTTGCGCTGCTAGGGCACACGGCTATCATCCTCATGAGGGATTAGGTGGCGTGGCTGTTCAAACCGGGTGCACCCTGGACCTGACGACCGGTCAATCGTGCCCGACGGCGCTTGAGTGGTGCCAGGGACGACCAGCGTTCGAGACAAACGGCCCCGCGGCCAGCTTGGAAGCGATCATCGAGAGGCGAAGATCATGGATCTGAATTTCACTGCCGAGGACGAGGCGTTCCGCCGCGAGGTCCGTACGTTTATCGAAACCAAATGCCCAGAGCGTCTGCGCGGCAAGCGGGATCTGACCCGCGATGAGCTGCTGGAATGGCACCGGATCGTCTACGAGCAGGGCTGGGTCGCACCGAGCTGGCCAACCGAATATGGCGGCCCGGGCTGGACCGTGACCCAGCGCTATATCTGGCAGGAAGAAACGGCCAATTACGGCACGCCCACCATTCTGCCGTTCGGCATCACCATGGTGGGGCCGGTGATCTACACCTTCGGCAATGACGCGCAAAAGAAACGCTTCCTGCCGCCGCTCCTGGCGGGCGATCACTGGTGGTGTCAGGGTTATTCCGAGCCTGGCGCCGGCTCCGACCTCGCCTCGCTGCGCACGAAAGCGGAAAAGACCGCCGACGGCAGTGCCTATGTGGTCAATGGCATGAAGACCTGGACCACGCTGGCCCAGCATGCGGATTGGATTTTCTGCCTGGTGCGGACGAACCCCACCGGCAAGCCGCAGGAAGGCATCTCCTTCCTACTGATCGACATGACCTCCCCTGGCATCACCGTGCGCCCGATCATCACCATCGACGGCGGGCACGAGGTGAATGAGGTCTATTTCGACAATGTGACTGTGCCGGCTGACCAACTGATCGGGAAGGAAAACGAGGGCTGGACCTATGCTAAGTTCCTGCTTAGCAATGAGCGCTCGGGCATTGCCGGCGTCGCGCGCTCCAAGCGTGGCCTGGAGCGTCTGCGGGCCATTGCGGCGACGGAACTGAGCGACGGGGCGCCGCTTCTTGATGATCCGGAATTCGCGCGCAAGCTGGCGGAACTGGAAATCGATCTGACGGCGCTGGAGTTCACCGAACTGCGCACGCTGGCGTCGGAACAGGCGGGCAAAGGTCCGGGGCCGGAAAGCTCCATTCTGAAGATTGCCGGCACTGAAATCCAGCAGCGCCTGACCGAGCTGACTGTCGAGGCCGTGGGCTATTACAGCATGCCCTTCGACAGTGCGCCGGAAGGGAGTAACGAACCGCCGGTGGGACCGGACTATGCCGATGGCGTGGCTCCGCTTTATTTCAACATGCGCAAGACGTCGATCTATGGCGGGTCGAACGAAATCCAGCGCAACATCATCGCCAAGATGGTGCTGGGCCTTTAAGCCCCGCGCTGAGCAGGAAGGAGCGACCAAATGGATTTTTCGTTCACGGAAGAACAAACCCTGCTGCGCGATTCGGTGCAGCGTCTGGTGCGGGACCGGTATGACTTCGACACCCGTCAGGCGACAGTGGCGAGCGCGCAAGGCTGGAGCCGTGATTTCTGGAGGCAGTTCGCGGAACTGGGGCTGCTCGCCGCGCCGTTCCCCGAGGAGATGGGCGGCCTTGGCGGCTCGCCGGTCGAGACCATGATCATCATGGAAGAATTCGGTCGCGGTCTCGTTGTCGAGCCGTTCCTGCCGACCGTGGTGCTAGGCGGCACGGCGCTGCTCAAAGGCGGCACCAAGGCTCAGCAGGAAGAACTGATCCCGCAAATCGGCGCCGGTGAAACGGTCATCGCATTCGCCTATGCCGAGCCCCAGGGTCGGTTCAGCCTGAATGATGTGGCGGTGACTGCCAAGCGCTCAGGCGCCGGCTTTACCCTGAATGGGCACAAGGCCGTGGTGGTGGGTGCTCCGTGGGCCGACAAACTGCTTGTCAGCGCCCGCACCGGCGGTGCCCAGCGGGATTACGACGGCATCACCTTGTTCCTGGTGGACAAGAGTGCCAGCGGCGTCACCACCCGCGATTATCCGACCGTGGATGGCCAGCGCGCCAGCGAAGTGACGTTCGAGAATGTGGCCCTGGGCCAGGACGCGGTCGTGGGCACGGTCGACCATGGCCTTGGCCTCATTGAGGACGTGATCGATCACGGTATTGCCGCCATCGCGGCCGAAGCCGTCGGCACCATGAAGATGCTGACCGATACCACGGTGGATTACTCCAAGAACCGCAAGCAGTTTGGCGTGCCCATTGGCAAATTCCAGGTGCTGCAGCACGCTATGGTCGACATGTACATGAACTACGAACAGTCCGTGTCCATGACCTATATGGTGACCTTGAAACTGGGGACCGAGCGGGACGAGCGGCGCAAGGCCGCATCCGGCGCGAAAGTCCAGATCGGCAAGGCCGGCCGCTTCGTGGGCCAAAACGCGGTGCAGATCCATGGTGGCATGGGCGTGACCAACGAACTCAATGTGGGTCACTACTTCAAGCGCCTGACCATGATCGACACCATGTTTGGCAATGTGGACCACCACATGCGCCTTTACACTGCGCTTGCCGGGCAGGAGCAAGCAGCGGCCTGATCATCCACGACAGAACGTCATGATCTGTGAAGCCGGCGGCCCTCGGGTCGCCGGTTTTCGTTTGCGTGCCGGTGTCATTAGACAGCTCCGCCCTCTGGTTGTATACGGGCATGGTGCAGATGATTCTTGTCCGGATGCGGACGGCCCAGAGCAGGGGGGTGAGCGATGCCAAACGGCAGCACGGGATCCGGGGCGGGAGAGCGCCCCTTTGAACTGGCCTTTGTCACCGCTGGGGCGGTGTCGGCGGGCGCCTATACGGCTGGGGTCATGGATTTCCTCTTCGAAGCGCTGGATGCCTGGGCGGCGTCCGCCGGCGCGAAAGACACTGGCCTTGCGGCGGGTGAAGCCGTTCCGGCTCTTGATGTGGTGGTTAAGGCCATCAGCGGAGCGTCCGCCGGCGGCATTAATGCCGCTATCGCCGCCGCCGTGGCGCCGCTGGATTTCAAGCCCGTTCGATTGGAGCGAGAGCGCGATACCGCCCGTCAGAACCCGTTCTATCGCACCTGGGTCGACGGCATTTCCATCTCAACGCTGTTGAGTACGGATGACCTGCGGGAGGGCTCTGCGCTCGCGTCCGTGCTCAACACCACGGTGCTGGAAACGCTATCGCGCCAGGCTGTGGATTTCTCGGGCACATTCGGTGTGCCCTATTTGAAGGATCTGCATTTCGACGCGCCGGACCTGGTTCGAGAGGGCACCGCCGTGGAAACGGTCAAACGCCGTGCCTGGCTGGCGGATCCATTTCATCTCGATCTGTCGGTGACGAACTTGCAAGGCGTGCCCTACGGCATTCAATTCGAAGGGAACACCGGCCGCTATCACGAGATGATTCTGCACAAGGACTATATGAGTTTCCTGGTGCCTGTGGCGGCACCGGTGACACAGGATCGGCCGGCGACCGTGACACTGGGCCCGGTGCGTGCCTCAAGCGATCAAACCTGGGCCAAGCTCGCCACCGCCTCGCTGGCGACGGGTGCGTTTCCGGTGGCGTTGAAGGCGCGTCGCCTGTCCCGGTCGCCCGATGATTACAATCTGCGTTTTAATCTGGACGACGGCGATAGCGACACGGCGGTGGCACGGGCCTGGCCAGGCGGGCGCGAGCGGCCCGAAAATGGTCCGTATGAATTCTATACGGTGGATGGCGGGGCCATGAATAATGAGCCCTATGATCTGGCGCGCTTGGCATTCAGCGATCCAGTCGCCGCGCAGGATACCCCAGGCGCCTATCACGACCATGCGATCCTGATGATCGATCCGTTTACGGATCCGCGCAGTTCTGTGCCCGCGCGCACTGACGCACTGGGCCCGGTGGCGGCGCAGGTCATCGGAGCCTTGATGGCGCAAAGCCGGTTTCGCATCAGCGATCTGAAGCGCGCGGCGCGCAAAGACAGTTACACCCATTTCATGATCGCCCCGGCACGCGGGCGTCTGCTCGGCGATCGCGCGCTCGCCTCCAGCGGCCTGGCCGGCTTTTTGGGTTTTTTCGCCCGCAGCTTCCGCGCCCATGATTTCTTCCTGGGGCGGCACAATTGTCAGTCCTTCCTCAGTCGCTATTTCACCCTGCCGGAAGACCACCCGCGCATGCAGGCGCGGCTGAAAGCCGATAAGGCGTTTTGGGAGCGGTTTCGCGCCTCCTCACGCACGGACAAGGCGCATTATGCGGTGATCCCGCTCGTCAATGGGCTCGACCGGCCGCTCAGCCTGCCGGACTGGCCGGATGCCACGGATTACTGGGAGCGGGAGGCGCTGATCAGGCATTCCGTGTCGCGTCGGGTGAAGGCATTGCTCAAAGTGATGAAAGCCGATTTGGCCGGGCCGCTGCGGTCAAAATCGAAGCTGCTGAAATGGGCGCTCGACCTTTATTTGTGGCCGGCGCTGTCGTTCTCGTCCTCGGCGATTTCCGATGGCATCATGGACATGGTGGAGGACGAGGTGCGGGCAATCGCGGCACGGCGGGGCGAAGCCTTGGAAGATCGCGGCGCTGGCGCGCCAGACGAGCCTGCTCCGGCGCCGACGCCCGAGACGGACGCCCCGATGGAGGGTGCGCATACTGCCCGGACCTCTCGCGGGACGCGCGCACGCGGGGGGCGGGGCCGGTCTACGGCGCCGCCGGCACCACAGAGCTGATCCCGCCCGCCTCTCCACCAAACCCGGTTTCGGGGGCCGGCGCATCGGCGTATGCTGGGTGCAACGAACAAGGAGAGGAGAGGCAATGAGCGACTGGCTTTTGGTGGAAAAAGACGGTGCGGTGGCAACCGTCACCATCAACCGGCCCGACAGCCGCAATGCGCTGGGCGAGCCCGGCGATGGTGATGCGTTTGCGCGGGTGGCAGAAGACCTGAATGCGGACCGGGCCCTGCGCGCTGTGATCCTGACCGGGGCCGGTTCAGCCTTTTCCGCCGGTGGCAATCTCAAGGCGATGAAGGAGCAGTCGGGCTCCTTCGAAGGGCCGGGTGTCGCCATCCGCGAGGGGTATCGGCGCAATATTCACCGCATTGTCCGCTCCTTATGGACTTTGGAGCTGCCGCTCATCGCGGCGGTGAACGGGCCGGCCATTGGCCTGGGCAATGACGTGACCTGCCTTGCAGATACCCGTATCGCCAGCTCAAGCGCGAAATTCGGCGCCACTTTTCTGAAGATCGGTTTGGTGCCCGGTGATGGGGGCGCGTGGCTGCTGCCGCGGGTCATCGGCATGGCGCGCGCGGCGGAGCTGTTCTTCACCGGCGATGTGGTGGATGCGGACACCGCCCTTGCCTGGGGCCTGGTGAGCCGGGTGGTGGCGCCAGAGGCGCTGATGGACGAGGCGCGGGCGCTGGCCCATCGCATGGCCCAACAGCCGCCGGATGTGCTGCGCATGACCAAACGGTTGATGCGCGAAGGTCAGCGGGCGGATTTCGATACAATCATGGAACTGTCGGCCGCCTGTCAAGGGCTCGCGCACTTGACCCAGGACCATCAGGAGGCCCTCGACGCCTTTTTCGAAAAGCGGGCGCCGGTGTTCACCGGGCAATAAAGACAATCCGAACCAGGAGGATGAGATGAGCAATATCGGTGTGATCGCGAAGATCAAAGTGAAGCCGGGGCGCGAGAACGAGTTCGAACAAGTGTTCCGCGATCTGCAAGCCCAGGTGCGCGCCAATGAGCCGGGCTGTGTGCAGTATGACTTTTTCCGCGCCACCAGTGGCGGTGCCACCTTTGTGGTGCTGGAGCAATATGTCACGCAAGACGCGCTCGATACCCATGCGAAAACGCAGCATTTTCAAGCGGCGGGTGCGCGCATGATGCCGCTGCTTGAAGGGGCGCCGCAGATCGAGGTCTTGTCCAAGATTTCCTGATGCACGCTTGACCAGACAAAGAAGACACTCGGGGAGACGCCAGCCATGGACCTGACATTCACCGACGCCGACCGCGCCTTTCAAGAAGAGGTGCGTGCCTTCATCGCCGAGGCCTATGACGCGGACCTGCGCGCCAGGGTGAGCCAGAGCAAGAACGGCTATCTGGACAAGGATGATATGGTGAAGTGGCAAAAGGCGCTCCACACCAAAGGGTGGATTGCGCCGAACTGGCCGGCGGAATATGGCGGTGCAGGCTTCACGCCGACCCAGCGGTTTCTATTTGAAATGGAGATGGCGGCGGCCGGCACGCCACCGGTCAGCCCCATGGGCCTGAAAATGGTGGCGCCGGTGATCATTGCGTTCGGCAATGACACCCAGAAGCGCCAGCATTTACCGCCTATTCTGTCGAGCGATGTGTGGTGGTGTCAGGGATATTCCGAACCCGGATCGGGATCGGATCTGGCGTCGTTGCAGATGCGCGCCGAAGACCAAGGCGATCATTATCTGTGCAACGGGACCAAGATCTGGACCACTCATGCGCAGTGGGCGGACTGGATCTTCTGCCTTGTGCGCACCGATCCCAAGCCGGCCCGGCCCCAGGAGGGGATTTCTTTCCTGCTGATCGACATGACCACACCGGGCATCAAAGTGGAGCCCATTGTTACGCTGGACGTGCCGGTGCCGGGACAGCAGGAAGTGAACCAGGTCTTTTTCGACAATGTTCGCGTGCCGAAGGAAAACCTCGTCGGCGAGGAGCACAAGGGCTGGACCTACGCCAAGTATTTGTTGCAGCACGAGCGCAGCAACATCTACGGGCCCGGCCTGCGGCGGGCGCTTGCCAAAGTGCGGGCCATTGCCGATCAGGAACAGGCGGGCACGGGCGAACGGCTTGGGAATGATCCGGACTTCGCGGCGAAACTCGCGGATCTGGAGATCCAGATCACGGCACTGGAATTCACCGAGTTGCGCATTTTCGCAGGCCTGTCAGAAGGCGAAGCGCCGGGGCCGGAGAGTTCGCTCCTCAAGACTCGCGGCTCGGAATTGCAGCAGGAGATCTCGGCACTGGCCGTGGAGGCGGTGGGCGCTTACGCCATACCCTTCGTCCAGGACACATGGGAGCGGAGCAATGAGCCCCGTCCGGGCCCGGATTATGCAGCTTCCGTGGCGCCCTACTACTTCAATTACCGTAAAGCCTCCATCTATGCCGGCTCCAATGAGGTGCAGCGGAACATCATGGCCAAGATGGTGTTGGGTCTCTAAGGCCGGTTCACCGGGAGCCAGCTTTCCGCAAAGGCCGCGGCGGCGCGCAAGGAAAACAAGTGCGCCGTCCCCTGGCCGACAGGGCCGTGGCGCACCGGGCAGGGGATTTGGGCCTGAAAGGCCGCGCCGCAGGCCGTAAAGTCGTCGCTATCATAATCCGGACACGTGAAACGCGCCCAGATCCGCGTTCCGTCCCGCTGCACCGGCGCGCCCTGTGTGACGAGCGGGGCCGCATCCGCGCGGTGTTCGCCCAGATGAAATGCCGTGCAGTTCTCAAAGCTGACGCCTAAGAACAAGACCGACGCATCGAGCGCCTCAAGCCGGCCAAGCGGAGACGCGGGGCCGAAGCCCGCATCCAGCGGATGCTCCGCTGTCACATGGTCCGCATGGGGGCCAAGCGCGGCGAACGAATCCTGCGGATGTGCCGAGCGCTGGCAGCCGGGCCAACTGCGGAATGTCTCGCACACCGCGCCCATCATGCGGGTGGGTGTGGTGTGCGGATTAAAGGCGGGCATGGTCTCGCGCAAGACCGGCCACCACGCTTCCGGCACCGGCGGGGCTTGCCAATGGCAGGGATCGGAGAGATGCGCCGTGAAGGTGGGCATCACCAGCGTGCCATCGGCTCCCAGAACATCAAGCAGTGCCAGGACCACCGCCTCTGGACCGCCGCTGACATAGCCCAGACGTGACAGCGCGCTATGCACGAGCAGCACGCTGCCCCGGGCCACGCCGAGGGCGGTCAGCGCTTGCGCCATCCGCTCCCGGGTCAAGGGCCAGGGCGTGGCGTCGATGATGCGGGCTTCACTCATGAACTTACCATTTCTCTGCAAACGGACGGGCTTCGACCTCAAAGGACCAGGCAGAGCGGGGTTGCTGCGTCAGCCAATAAGCGGTCTCGGCCACATCGTCCGGGGCGAGAAAGAAGCTGTCCGGTTGGTCCGGGATCATCTCGCGCGTGCGCGGCAGATCCACAACGCCGTCGACGATGATCAGCGACACATGGATCCCTTGAGGCCCCAGATGCTTGGCCATGGACTCTGCGAGGCTGCGTTGGGCGGCTTTGGCGGAGGCAAAGCCGGTGGTGAACGCCGCTCCGCGCCGCGAGGCGGTGGCGCCGGTGATCACAATGGCGCCCGCACCTTTGGCCTGCATCCCGGGAATGATCGCTTGGGCACTGAGCAACAGGCCCCGCGCATTGATCTGCCAGGCGGTCTCGAAGGCCTCGGGGGTGATGTCGTCCACGGTGGCGAAACTGCCCGAGCCGGCATTGTAGGCAAGCACATCCACCGGACCCAAATCATGGGCAATGGCGGTGAAAGTGGCGGCAATGGCGCCGGGGTCGGTTACGTCACAGGCATAGGCCTGGGCGCCCGTACCCAGGTCGGCGGCCAGAGCTTGCGCATAGGCGGTGCTGCGCGCCAGCAGAGCGACTTGATACCCGGCGCGGTGAAAGCGGCGGGCATAGGCGCCGCCCAGGCCCGGCCCCACGCCGATGACAACGCACACGGGCGCGTCAGAAGAGGTGCTGGTCATGGTTTCGTCCTTTCTGCGGTCTTCACAGGCAAACGGCCGCATCCGGAGATGCGGCCGCTCGTGAAATACGTCAGGGGGGACGGATTACCCGCCCAACTCGAAGAACTTGATGGTCTGTTCGGCGCCCTGGAAATAGGCCTTGGCGTCGCTGTCGTCGGTGATTGTGTCCCAGTTCTCCACCACCGCTTCCGCCGTGATGGTATCTCGGCCCAGATAGAGACCGCGGGTCTCGACGATCTTGGCCTGGGCCACCACGCCGGCGCCCGCGGTGAGGATCACACCCGTGGGCGCATTCTCATGACACAGAGCAATCACCGCCGGCGTGACGAATTCCGGGCGCAACTTATCAAGCGCATCCGGCGGCATCAGGTCCTCGGTCATGCGCGTGGCTGCGACCGGGGAAATGGCGTTGACGTGGATATTGTCTTTCTGACCTTCGAGCTTCAGCGTGTTCATGAAGCCGATCTGGGCCAGCTTCGCCGCACCGTAATTGGTTTGGCCGAAATTGCCGTAAAGGCCAGTGGAAGACGTGGTCATGACCACCCGGCCATACTGCTGCTCGCGCAAGGTCGCCCAGAACGCTTTCGTCACTTTCACCGCGCCCATCAGGTGCACGTCCACGACGAATTCGAAATCGGGCAGGGTGACCTTGGAGAAGGATTTGTCGCGCAGCACGCCCGCATTGTTGATGAGCACGTCGGCGCGGCCGAACGTGTCCAGGGTCTGCTTGAACAGAAGCTCCACGCCGGCGTCATCGGTAACGCTGGAGCCGTTGGCGATGGCTTCTCCGCCCATGCCCTTGATTTCCGCGACCACGGCTTCGGCCGCGTCGGAAGAGCCGCCCGAACCATCCACCGAGCCGCCGAGATCGTTCACCACGACTTTCGCGCCGCGGCGCGCCAGCTCCAGCGCGTGTTCCCGGCCAAGGCCGCCGCCGGCGCCGGTGACAACGGCAACGCGGCCGTCAAAGCGAAGGGACATGGGCTCACTCCTTTGATGTCTTGCAAGGGTCGGCCTGGCGCACCAGGCGGTCCGGCGAGGCGGACGCTTTCCACTATTTGACCAGGGGTTACGGGCGGGTCAAGCGGCGTCGGCGCGCAGGGCCCGATTGCGGCGCGCGGCGGGCGGAGTAGACTGCGCAAACCCTACGGCAAGGGCCACAAGGGCAAGAGGGGCAGGATGATGACCGACGCGGGAACCGAGAGCTTTTGAGCGGATCTGGAATTCTGGCGCGTCGTCGGCACGCTGCTGACCCCGATCGCCATTTTCGTGGCCACGACCATCATTACGAGCCGGGCCCGCCGTCAGGCAGAGATGAACCAGAAGCTCGCGGAAATCGTGAAGAAGCGGGCCGAGCTGTGGGATCAGATCGCCTTCCCGCTTAACGACATCTATGTCTATTTCCTCTTCGTCGGACATTGGAAAGAGATCTCCGCGACGCGTGACTTGCACAGGCTGCAGGACAGCCATGCAACCAAAGCAATTCTTTTGCACTGCGGAATCACTAATTTCTGGATACCAGGCCCGGGGGATCTCGGGGCCTGTTGTTCCCGAATAAAGGATTTCGCCATGCGCGCCGTTGTGAATGTGGCCGAAGTGCTGGTGATCGCCGTGACGGTCATCGGTTTTTGCTATGCCACCTATGAGGTTCTAACCTCGACCTTTCTCTGATCCACGCCTCGGATCACAGTGAGATGGACAGCGGGTCCGCCGGAAATCGGCGCGCCCGCTTTCTTTATGCGCATTGCGGCATAAACTGACGCCTCCGCTGTCATGACCTTGGGGGATCGTCCATGGAAAGCCTGCTTCTGTCTGCGCAAAGCCTGTTTGGGCTTGTGATGCTGGTGCTCATCGCTTGGGCTTTGAGCGAACGGCGCGGGGCGGTGAACTGGCGCATGGTGGTGGTGGCGATCGGACTGCAAGGGGCGTTGGCGCTGTTGCTGCTGCATGTGCCGGTGTTGCGTGATGCGCTGGTGGGGCTGTCGGCGGCGGTTGAGGCGGTCCAGGCCGCCTCCAATACCGGCGCGCGCTTTGTGTTCGGGTTCGTGGCCGGGGGGCCGCAGCCTTTTGCGGTCGAGGAGCCCGGCGCGCTCGTATCGCTGGCCTTTGGGATCTTGCCGCTGGTCATTGTCATCGCGGCCCTGTCAGCGCTGTTGTGGTACTGGGGCATCCTGTTTCTGATCACCCGTGGCTTTGCCTGGGCGCTGGAGCGGACCTTAGGGATTGGCGGCGCAGCGGGCCTGGGTGCGGCGGCGAACCTGTTCATGGGCATGATCGAGGCGCCGCTGTTCATTCGCGCTTATCTGTCCAAGCTCACGCGCAGTGAACTGTTTCTGGTGATGACGGTGGGGCTCGCCACGGTCTCCGGCACTGTGCTGGTGCTTTATGCGGTCACCATCGGACCGGTGGTGGAGGGGGCGGTGGGCCATATTCTGGTGGCCTCGTTCCTGTCGCTGCCAGCCGCGGTGTTGATATCGAAAGTGATGGTGCCGGGCGAGGAGGTGACCCCGTCGGAGGCCGGTCTGGGGGAGCTTGGCTATCAGAGCAGTGTGGACGCGGTGGTGCAGGGCACCCAGGAAGGGTTGAAGCTGTTCCTGACCATTATCGCCATGCTCATTGTGGTGATTGCCATGGTGGCGTTGACGGATTCGCTGCTGGCGCTGCTGCCCGGTCTGCCCGATGCCACGGGCGCGGTGCAGCCCATCACGGTAGAGCGGATCTTCGGCTGGTTGTTCGCACCGCTTGTCTGGCTGTTCGGGGTGCCCTGGTCGGAGGCGGGCATGGCCGGCACGCTCATGGGCACGAAAACCATCCTGAATGAATTCATCGCCTACCAGAATCTGGCCTCGCCGGCCTATGCGGATCTCAGCGATCGCAGCCGGCTGATCATGCTCTATGCCATGTGCGGATTTGCCAATTTGGGCAGTGTGGGCATGTTGATCTCCACGTTGAGCACGCTGGTGCCGGAACGCCGCGCGGAAGTGGTGGGGTTGGGCATGAAATCTCTGATCGCCGGCACGCTGGCCACGGGCATGACCGGGGCGGTGGTGGGGCTGTTGCCCTAACGAAGGATCCCTTTCGACATGAGGGGCATTGCCGCGAGCGATGCCCTCGCGCACACGACACGCAGGTCAGAAAGACGCCCGGTGGGCCGGGTATCCCCCGCGCACGCCTCAAGCCGGCGGACGGGCCAGCGGCGGGCGGGCCAGCGGCGGGCGGGCCAGCGGCGGGCGGGCCAGCGGCGGACGGGCCAGTGGCAGACGGGCCAGCGTCAGCGAGGGGCGTCATGGGGTGTCGTCAATCCGGTGCTGAGGCCCAACGGACGCACAGCGCCAAATCAGCGGCTGTTTTTTGATGGGCAGCGCGGGCGCGGGGTCCTAGGCTCGGTCCAAGAACACAAGAAGGACGCCTGGGATGATAAGACTGCGGCAGCGGGCACGGCCCCGTCCGCTGAGGACGGTTTGGTTGTGGGCGGCGGCGGTCAGCGCGGTCGTCCTGATCTGGGGGGAGCCTGGGGAGGCACGCAGTGTCTCGACCTCGGATCGGACGTTTTGGACTGTCCTTGACTGGCTGATCTATGGCGGCATCGGCCTTGTCTTTGCCAACGTGCTCTATTTCGCCGGGGGACGGCGAGGGCGGCGCAAGGACGACGACTGAGGCGTACTCGGATCAGCAACGGTAGGACATTGGTTCCTCACGGACGGTTTGTTCGTGAGATGCGAGGCCCCGGTTCCTGTGCCCTCTCCATCTTTGGGAGCCGGCGGCCCTTCCCCGGCACGGACGCGCGCCCCCCACGCGTCCGTGCCGTCTTCCCTCAGAGCATTTCTGCGGCAATCAGGTCGTAAGAACGCAGGCGGTCCGCATAACCGTGTGTGAAGGTGTGGATCACCAAGTCGCGAGTCTCGTAACGCGTGCTCAGATCCAGGAGCTGCGCCCGCACGCGGGCCGGGCCACCCACGATGCAGCGCGCCTTGACCCGCGCCAGCAGCGTTTGTTCGTCGGCGGACAGCTCTTGCGCGCGCGCCGCGTCCGGTGACAGGAAGGCGGTGTGCTGCCCCTGGAGCAGACGCAGCACCCAGAGATGGCGGCTCATGGCCACATGTTCGGCCTCCTCGTCCGTCGGCGCACAAACGACCGAGACGGCGACGCAGGCCTGGGCCTCGACAGGCTCGTGTCGGGCGATAAAGCGTGTGCGGTAGGAGGCCATCAGCTCCGGGCCCGGCATGCTGCCATCCCCGTCGTCCCCGGCGATGAAATGGGCGTAGGCAAAGCGTTGGCCCAGTTGCGCCGCGATAGCTGCGCCCATGGGGCTTGATCCCAGCATCCATACTTCCGGCAGGCCCGATCCGGTCGGGCAGGCGCGGATGCCGCGATAGGGGTGATCCTCCGGCATGGCGGCCACTGCGCCCGCATCCTCCAGCAAGCGCAAGAGCAGATCCACCTTTTGCGGAAACACCTCCATGCCGAAGCTCTTCGGCCCGTTTTGCAGCGCCGCCGTCGTGCGCCCATCAGCGCCAGGTGCGCGGCCGATGCCCAGATCAATGCGTCCGGGATACAGTGTTTCCAGCATGCGCATCTGTTCGGCCACTTTCAGCGGCGCGTAGTGATGCAGCAGCACTCCCGCCGAGCCGACGCGGATCCGCGTTGTGGCAGCCGCCACGGCGCCCATGAGAATTTCCGGACAACTGCCGGCGAAGGCGTGGGTGTTGTGATGCTCAGCCACCCAATAGCGCTCATAGCCCAACGCCTCGCAGGCCTGTGCCAGGGCCACGGTTTCGGCGATGGCCGTGGCGGCATCCCCATCGGCACGGATCGGGGATTGGTCAAGGGCGGAAAGGCGCAAGCCTGAGGTCATAGGGTCACCGGGGCCGGATCTTTTTGACGATGCCTGAGAAGTTCAGCAGCATGACCGGATCTGTCTCGCCCGCGCGGGCGGAGAAGACGAGCCCGCGCGCGAAGACGAGGCTGCCCGTCTCCCGGACGATTTCGCCGGTGGCCTGCACGAAGTCCTGTTCCAGCCCCGCGCCGATGAACTCTGAATTCATGGAAACGGTGACGCCCATACCGTCTTGCAACGCAGGCTTAGAAATCACGAAGAGCGCGAAATCCGCGAAGGTCATGAGGCAGCCGCCATGAATGGCGCCGCTGCCGTTCACATGCTGGCCCAGCGCCTCGAAGGCGCATAGATAACGGCCGGGTTCGGTTTCGCGGAAGTAGAATGGGCCCGTATGCTCCTCAAACGGATCGAACCCGTCCCATTTGCGAAAGCCTTCCAGGCGCCCTGCACCCCATTTATCGGGACTGAGTGTTTCTGTGCTCATAGCCGCTACTGCCGCCTCTTATCCATGGGAGGCCAGCATGACAAGATCTCAGCGACAGGGCAATGTCAGAGCGGGATCATGGTGACACGCCCGGCTGTCAGGCGTGCCGGCGACAAGGGATCATGGGTGGGCAGGTAGACGGTGGGCCGGGCCGCGAGATAGGTGCGCAG
>CAZVEE010000032.1:18411-37962 GCA_964625525.1 uncultured Alphaproteobacteria bacterium
CCGGTAGCCAGGGCCCCGCATAGGCATCCCGTTCGCGCTTCAAGCGCCGCAACCGGTCAATACAGATCCGTGTGCAGACTGTAGCGAGCCAGGCCCGCAGGTCGTCCGGCGGAGTTTTTTGCACGGTCAGGCGCAAGAAGCTGTCCTGCACCGCATCCTCCGCATCCCCCACACTGCCTAACATGCGATAGGCCAGGCCCATGAGCCAGGAGCGATGGGCAAGCGCCTCAGCCGACACGCTCATGGCAAGGTCACCTGAACAAGGGCGCAGCTTTGCCCGTGGCCCAGGCCTCGTTTCAAGGTCGGGAAGACCCGCACCATGGCCACTGCAAGGGCCAGATCGGCTAGCCCTGCGTCACCGAAACGGGTGCGCGCCGCATCCACACCATCCCCCGCGTCCGGATCATTGCTGGCCACAAGCATGCCGTAGCGATAGGCGATCGCGAGATCGGGCTCCAGCATGTCAGGGGCGTCGAGCGCGGTGCGTAACAGGTCCTGTGCCACACCATCCTGAAGCGCGAGATTGACACAGATTTGCAGGCATGGGCCGCAATCCTCCGCCCGCGTCGCCGCTAGTCTTGCCACATGCAAGACCTCTTTCTCCACATGGCGGCGGTGGCGGGTCAGGGGCTGAATCATCAGGAATTTCCAGATGGAGGCAGGCGAGGCCCGCTCCAGGTCACGCAGGTAATCTGCGTTCCACCCCGTTGCGGCTTCCATTTGATCGATCAGTGTGCGTTCAATCCATCCCATCGCTCAGGCCCTCCGCTCAAGGAATGCCCAGGCGCTCAAGCCTGCCATGATCAGTGCGACCAAGAACACCCCCGGCAGGTCGATGAGCCAGTGGCTGGCCGGCAGGCAGCCGGTGGTGATGTCGAAGATGTGCAGGGCGGCGTGCCCGGCAAACCAGAGGCTCGCCACGAAAGTCAGGATCGCCCGGTGCACGGGTAAGACAGCCGCAAGGCCCAGCGCCGCGCTCAGCGTGGCGAAAGTCACGCCAATATCGCGGACAAAATGCACGTTTAAAGGCCCCGTATTGGGCACGCCCGGCACGCTCCAATACCACGTCTCCGGTGCCCCCAACATTGCCGCGGCATTGAGGCCGCTCACAAGCCCCATGCCGGCCAGGGCGGCGGCGAGCGCCCCATGATTTGTTTGTCTCTGTGTCACGATACCCGTCCCTTGAGTGGTGTCTCCCCTCAAGGACGCCAGAGACGGGGCGGATGTGACAAGAGATGGCGAAAAATCAGAAAAAAGAGGTGATCTGCGCGAAGCCGTAGAGGGTATCGCCCTGGCCGGTCGCGTTCGGGGCATCTTCGGCAAAGCGGCCGTTAAGCAGGAGCGAGGCGCCCGCTTCCACACGCAAGGCGTCCGGCACCAGCCAGTACCGCGCACGCCCGTCAATGGCGTGACCAATAAAGCGCCCCGATTGGCCCGAGGCGTCACGCACGCGGGCACTCACCCACGCATCGGTCTGCGAGGCGAGGAAGGCCGCCTTCCACGCCAGCCGCGCATCGAAGCGGCGGGACGGGCGGATACTCACCCGCGCCCCCGGGGCGCTGAGATTGGAGCGGCGCAGGGGACCGTGCAGGCTGGTATTGCCCAAATCCGTGCGCCGGGCGCCGAACAGCGCATCGCGCCGGCCATAGGTGCCGTCCTCCGGATCACCGTCACCGCTGGCATAGTCGTAGTCGATGCCCAAGCGCGGGCGCCAGGGATGGTCGAACGTGTAGCCCAGCTCCGCATGGACAAAGCCCGCGCGCAGGTCCAGATCCTCCCGGTCCAGAGGATCCCGGCTCGCGCGCGCCGTGCCCAGGCGGATGGCGGCCTCGCCTTCATAATCCCACGCGCCCACGCGCGGCGGGTGATACAGGCGGATGCCGGGCTCGGCATAGCGGCGGTTCTGGGTTTCCAGGTCATGCCGGTCCCGCTCGGTGAGGCCATAGACGAAGAGGTCGAGATAGGTGCCGGGGCGGACTTGTCCGTGCCGGTAATGCACGGCCCAGAAGCGCCGGCCCCATTGTTCCTCGTCCAGGTCCCCTTCATTGCGGCCCACCGCGTCCCGGTCCGAAGGCAGCCGACCCACCGGCGTGGTGTAAAAGGCGTGCAGCTCCCGCTCCGCGCCCCAACGGGTCAGGGAATAGGCGCCAGTAAACGCCTGAATGGCATTGCGATAGCCGTTGCGGGTGACAAGCCGTGTGCTGCCCAGATGCAGGGTCATGCGCCCCAAGGTCAGACGGCTTTCCACGCCAGCGCCGAACAGGCCGTCGAGAGAGACGCGGGCATAGGCTTGCAACACGTCGAGCGGGTTGACGAAACTGGCGGACAGCGCCGTGCCGTCGTCGTCGAAATAGCCGCGCATATCCGCGAGTTCGATGCCGAACGTGACCGGGTCGAGATCGGCTTCGGCCAGGAGGGTGACTCGCGTAAACACGGCCTGGTCGCTGCCCGTGCGCCCTGCGATGTACTGGCCGTCAAGAGCTTCATAGCGGACCCTGGCCCGGCCCGAGAGGCGGAGCCAGTCTGGCCGTGCGTCCCAATCGTTGAGCGTGACGGGCTTGGTGTCGGCCCGGGCAATGGTGCTTGGTGCAATGCTTGCGCACAATAGCCCGAGCGCAGCCGCGGTGAGCGCCCCAACGAGCCCATTGAATGTCACGCCGTCCCCCTAACGCCTCTTCTGTGGCGCCTTCATTCCATAATTTGAGAATACTCAAAATATGAATGATCCGCTAGTGCGCGGCTGGGATTTCTACGGCGTTTGCCGAGAGACAGGGGCGGGGGGCGAGCGCGGATTGGTCAAGATCGGCACCAGCGCCAGAACGGCCAACAGGGCCGCCAGCAGGAACGGCGCGCCGGGCACTTGGGCGGGCGCGTCCGGGCCTGTGAAGGTCGCGAACATCTGCGTCATCACGGGCGGGGACATGATCGCGGACAGGCTGACCAGACTGGTCATCGCTCCCTGCAATTCGCCTTGTTCGTTCGCGGGAACTTGGTTGGAGACGAGCCCTTGAATGGCTGGTGCGCAAATGCCCGCAAAGGCGCCGACCACGATGACCGGATAGATCATCCAGCCCTGTGTCACCAGGGCGTAGCCGCCGAACGCGACGGCCGAGAGCGCAAGCCCGATCAGTGCCGCCCGCCAGGGGCCGATCTGGGGGATGATCCAGCGGATCAACCCGCCCTGAACAATCGCGGACATAACGCCGACAAAACCCAACGACAGGCCGATATCTCCACTCGACCAGTCGAATTTGGCAATGGTGTAGTAGGTCCAGGCGGATGGATACACCTGATGCGCGAGATGATAGAGCAAGTAAGCGATAAGCAGCCCGATCACGACCGGATAGCGGCGCACTTGCATGAGCGCCCCTACCGGATTGGCCCGCCGCCACTCGAAAGGGCGGCGCTTGCCCACGGCCAGCGTTTCCGGCAGCACAAAATAGCCATAGGTCACATTGACGAAGGCAAGGGCCGCGGCCGCAAAAAAGGGCACGCGCGGCCCGAATTCACCCAGGAGCCCACCCACGACCGGGCCGATGATAAAGCCGATGCCGAAGGCGGCGCCCAACAGTCCGAAATTCTGCGCCCGTTTCTCTGGCGGCGACACATCGGCGATATAGGCGGCTGCGGTTGTGTGGCTGGCGCCCATGATGCCGGATAGAAAGCGTCCCAGGAACAGCCAACCCAGGGTCGAAGCGAAGGCCATGATCAGGTAGTCGATGCCAAGCCCGGTCAGCGAGCCCAGCAACACCGGGCGACGCCCGAACCGGTCAGACAGGTTGCCGATGATGGGCGCGAACACGAACTGTGTGGCTGCGTAGAGAAACAGCATGAACCCGCCATAAATGGCGGCGTCCGCCAGGGGCTCACCGGTCAATTCCATAATCAGCTCTGGCAGCACGGGCAGGATGATGCCGAGCCCGGTCACGTCGATGAGCAGCGTGATGACAATGAATGTCATCGCGTGCGGCCCGCCAGGGGCTGGGCCGGTGCTACGCTCGGGTGTGTCGGTCTGCGTGGTCATGGTGCCTGTCCCTGCGAATCGTCCATGGCTGGGCGAGCGCGTCCTTTGGCCAACTTACCCCACTGACCAGCGAACGCGCTATGCTGCCACCTAGACCGTGTGAACAGTGCGCCCACTAGTCAGGATGAAGGGGAGGCCCCATGCCGCTCGATCTGGAAACCCGCGATCAGCTGATCGACACCGTGCGTCGGTTTGTGCGCGAGCGCCTGGTGCCGCTTGAAGCCCAAGTGGCCGAGGACGACGACGTGCCCGCCTCCGTCGTGGCGGAGATGAAGGCGCTGGGCCTGTTTGGCTTGTCGATCCCCACCGATTATGGCGGCCTGGGGCTGACCATGGAGGAGGAGGTACTGGTGGCGCTGGAACTGGGCCAGACCTCGCCTGCGTTCCGCTCCGTGATCGGCACCAATGTGGGCATCGGCAGCCAGGGCATTGTCATGTTCGGCTCTGCTGAGCAGAAAGCCCATTGGCTGCCCAAACTGGCCAGTGGCGAGGCGATCGCCAGCTTCTGTCTCACCGAACCTGAAGCCGGGTCTGACGCGGCGTCGGTGCGCACCACGGCGCTGCCCGACGGCAATGGCTATGTGGTCAATGGCACCAAGCGCTATATCACCAATGCCAATAAGGCGGACGTGCTGACCCTGATGGCGCGTTCCAATCCGGAGCGGGACGGGGCGGGGGGCATCTCCGCCTTTATCGTGCCCACCGACACGCCCGGCATCAGCATCGGGCGGCCGGAACAGAAGATGGGCCAGCAGGGCGCCCATATCTGTGACGTGGTGTTCGACGATGCGCGCATTCCCGGCGAGTGCCTGCTGGGGCACGAGGGGCAGGGCTTTCGCGTGGCGATGCAGGTGCTGGACCGGGGGCGGTTGCATATCGCGGCCGTCTGCGTCGGCGTGGCCGAGCGGCTATTGCGTGAGATGACCGCCTATGCGGCCGAGCGCACCCAGTTCGGCCAGCCCATCGGCACCTTCCAGCTGATCCAGGCCATGCTCGCCGACAGTAAGGCCGAGGCTTATGCGGCGCGCTCTATGGTGATGGATGCGGCGCGCAAGCGTGATGCGGGCGAGCCGGTCTCCATGGAAGCGTCGTGCTGCAAGTATTTCGCTTCGGAAATGGTGGGACGGGTCGCGGACCGGGCCGTGCAGGTCTTTGGCGGCGCCGGCTATGTGGCCGATTACGGCATCGAGCGTTTTTATCGCGATGTGCGCATTTTCCGTCTTTATGAAGGCACCAGCCAGATTCAGCAGATCATCATCGCCCGGGCCATGCTGAAGGATCATGAGCAGCAAGCCTGAGCCACCGCAGGCGCCGGAGGCCATTGCCGCGGCGATCCTGGAGCTGGTGAGCGCACGGGGGGCGGGCAAAACCATCTGCCCGTCCGAAGCGGCCCGGGCCGTCGATCCAGAGCACTGGCGCGGGTTGATGAAACAGGTGCGCGCAGTGGCCGCCGATCTGGCCGATGAAGGGCGTATCCGCGTGACCCGCAAGGGGCGCACCGTGAACTTGCGCGAGGTCAAAGGCGTGATCCGCCTGGGTCTGCCGGTGCTGGACCCATCCGATGACTGACGGGCTGGAGGCGCTGTTGGCGCGCATCCGAGCCTGCCGTGTGTGCCGGGACACGCCCGTGCGTGTTCCGCTGCCGCATGAGCCCAATCCGATCATCCGAGCCCGTCGGAGCGCGCGCATCTGCATTGCCGGGCAGGCGCCGGGAACCCGAGTGCATGCCTCGTCCATTCCGTTCAATGATCCGTCTGGGGATCGCCTGCGTGACTGGATGGGGGTGAGCCGGGAGGAATTTTACGACGAGAACCGCATCGCCATCGTGCCCATGGGGTTTTGTTTTCCCGGACTCGATGCCAAAGGCGGGGACAAGCCGCCGCGCCGGGAATGCCCGCCTTTATGGCGAGCGCAGGTCTTCGCGCACTTGCCGCAGGTGGATTTGCTGATTCTGGTGGGATCCTATGCCCAGCGCTGGCATCTGGGCACCAAGGAGAGCCTCACCGACACGGTGGCCGCCTGGCGGCAGGTGACGCCGTCCGCCTTGCCGCTGCCGCATCCGTCCTGGCGCAATAATGCCTGGCTGAAGCGCCATCCCTGGTTTGAGTCGGACGTGCTACCGTATTTGCGAAAGCGGGTGAGGGCGCTGTTAGACGGGGGCGCGCCGAGGCGAGTGCAGGGGGGATAATCATGAAGCTGAGTATCGGGCTGTTGCTGCTGGTGGCGGCGGCATGGGTGCTGGCGGCGTGCGTGCCGCGCGTGCAGGCACCGGGGCCGGCCGCGCTGGAGCCGGTCGCAGCCGAGCTGGCCGATGCGCGGTTGCGCCTGCCGGATGGCATGCAGTTGCCGGTGACCACATGGGCCGCGGACGAGCCGCGCGCTGTGCTGATCGCCGTTCATGGCATGAACGGGTATGCGGAGGATTTCGCCCTGCCGGCCGCGTGGTTCGCGCGCGAGGCCGCTATTACGACTTATGCCTATGATCAGCGCGGGTTCGGCCGCGCCCCCCAACGGGGCTTATGGGCGGGTGATCAGCGCATGGTGGACGACTTGGCTCAGATGGTGGGACAAGTGCGGGCGCGCCATGCGGGTCTGCCGGTCTTCGTCCTGGGCGGCAGCATGGGCGGGGCCGTCGTCATGAGCGCAGCGGCCGATCAACCGCTTGGCGTCGATGGTCTCATCTTGGTGGCGCCGGCGGTGTGGGGCTGGTCCGCGCAGCCGTTCCAGAACCGCGCGGCGCTATGGGTGATGGCGCATCTGTTGCCCTGGACCACGTTCAGTGGGGGTGGCCTCGATATCATGCCGACGGACAATATCGAGGTTCTGCGCGCCATGTCCCGCGATCCGCTGTTGATCCGTGAGACCCGTGTTGACGCGATTTATGGCCTCGTGGAGTTGATGGAACGAGCGGCCGGCGCGGCCGATCAGGTGCGCGGTCCCGTGCTGCTGCTGTATGGCGAGAAGGACGAAATCATCCCGCGCGGCCCTGTGGAAGCCGCCGCCCGGCGCCTATGCGCGGGTGCGGACACACAGGTGGCGATCTATGCGGACGGCTGGCACATGCTGCTGCGTGACTTGCAGGCCGATACTGTGCGCGGCGATATCGCGGCCTGGATGATGGCGCCGGGCGAGCCGCTGCCCTCGCAAAGCGTCGAGCCGCCCCTCTCCGATCCCGGGGCGCATCTGTGCGCGCCTGACTAACGCGCCCTCTGGCGCGCCAGCCGGCCCACCAAACTGGCCGGCCCACCAAAAAAGGCCACCTCGGGTTTGAGGCGGCCTTTTGATGTCCCTCTGACAGGGCGTTAGACGCTGCTGTCCCGCCGGGCAATGACCCCTTCATTCAGCGGGGCCGCCGCGCCTGCGGACAACAGGCCTTGCCCTTCACTCTGCGCGGTATCTTGTTTTTCGTGCTCGTGCAGGGCCTCTTCCCCTTGTTCCCAGCGGATCATCGCACGTTGCCAAGATACGGGCAGAACCGGATAGACCATCTGTAGAGCCCAGCTCTTGGGATGTGCTTCCGGGATGCCGTAGCTTTTGGGATAGCTTGCATCATCCGGGTAATAGGCCGTGCCGAACAGCACATCCCAGAATGCGAAGGTGAGGCCGTGATTGACGTTGTGCACTTCATAGGCGTGGTGCCAGTGGTGGAAGCGCGGCGTGGCGATGATCCAGCGCAGCGGCCACAGGATCCGGCCCAGCAGGCTGTCACGATCCAGGCGAATATTGGCGTGCTGGAAGTATCCCCAGAAAGAGAAGATGAGGAACACCCAGAAATAAGCCGAAATCGAGAAGCCCAGCGCCAGCACCATACCGTCCGCCGCAATCTTGCGTGACGTCACGTCAAACGGGTGCACCCGGTTCGTGGCCAAGATATCCATCTGGCGCGGCGAGTGGTGGCAGGCGTGGATGCGCCACAGAAAGGGGACCTCATGCATGGCCCGGTGCATCCAGTAGCGGATGAAATCAGCGACCAGCAGGGCCTGGATGACCTGTAGCCAGGTGGGCTGAGAGCGGATGGCGGCGCGAATACCCTCAAGCGGCAGATAGGCTTCAATCAGCACATAGAGGAAGCCCACACCCACCGCGAGAGTGAGATATTTGAAAATCACATTCGTCACGAAGTGATGGGCAATATCGGTCCAGAAGCCCTCGCGATAGAAGCTTTTGCCACGGCGCAGCGGCATCAACAGCTCAAAGGGCGTGATGATGATGAAGGCCACGGCGAGGATCTTCGCCATGCCGAAGAAATCGCGCCAGAGGGATTCCTCCCCAAACAGGCTGCGAATGCTCACATTCAGGCTCCAGCCATACGCGGCCAGCTCCTTTAACGCGTCAATCAGATCCATAGCAACCCCCAGTACCTCACCCTCGTTCCGCTATGTTTTGAATTGGCACGGAACTGCTCTTTTCTACGCGTAAGCCAAAGCCGCCATGCAAGCAAGACCGCAAAAAGGAGTACCAAGGATCTGAGTGTCGCACCTCTGCCGTGTGAGGCTTCTTGCGGGGCGTGTAAATAGGCGCTTCGTGCGCCAGTATATGGGCTTTTTCGCGGACTTAACCGAATTGGCAAGGCGAGGCCTTTGGCAGAGGATGGACCCCCATCTTCCATCCCCGTTGACGGTCGAAGAATGGAGTTGGCGACCATGACCCTTGATGACATCCGGGCCTTTCTGGACACGCTTGAAGCCTCGGGCCTGGTTCGGGTCCCCCTGCAGTGGGGCATTACGGAGAGCGCGCTGTTGCGGGATGTACCGGGCGGGGCGGTGCGCCGGATCGAAGGATCGGATACCGACACCGTGTTGACCGAGTATCACCTGGCCGATGGCAGCCCGTTATGGCGTGTCCATCTGCGCGGGCCCGACGACCGGGACGGCGTGGCCTGGTTCACAAATGACTTTATGATGGGGCCACCCGCTGTGCGAGACCGCGCCGAGGCCATTGAGGCATGGCTGCGGGCCAATCCAGATGCATATGATCTCTTTGTGCCCATCCTCTGGTCGGCGGCACCAGACGCGGCGCGCGAGGCCAAGCAATGGCTGAGTGACAATCGCGCCCGCTGGGACGCTTCTCCGCTCGCCCCCATGTACCGTGATCTGGAGGCGAAAATCCGCGCGGTCCTGGACGAGGCGGGATCGTGACCTCCTGGCTGTCTTCAACGGCGACTGTGAAATGGGTTTGATCCGTCCCTGCTTTGTTGTGAAGTTCCGCCCGGTCCGGACTAATGCTGCGCGCGGGATCGAATTGATCCTCTGGAAGCGGATCACATGATCCGGGCCTTGCTGACGCGTATGGTGTGCCGGGTGTTCGGGGGACGTTATCCGCGTCTCACGCATCTTCATCTGTCTACGGCACAAATGCGAGGTGTGACGGAGTATATGGACGCGCATCTGGCGGACCGGTTGCGCATCGCCGATCTGGCGGCGGTGTGCGGGGTCAGTGCCTTTCATTTCATCCGGGCGTTTAAGGCCACGGCCGGTTTGACGCCTCACCAATACCTCACCGCCCGCCGGATTGAACGTGCGCAGGCCCTGCTGCGGGGCGGATGCACAACCGTGAAGGCCGCGGCCGCCTCGGTGGGGTACGGCAGCCCCCCGCATTTCCGAACGGCCTTCCGCCGGTATCTGGGCAGTGATCCCTCCATGGCGATACCGGGGCGCGCGTGAACTGAGGCTCGATCTGCACGGGGGAATCGTGAACCGCCTCGGGTTTGCCGGAGGCTGTTTAGTTTAAGTCACACCACCATGGCGCAGGTCTTCTGATATTGGAAGTATCGTTGCTCGGCCTCGGCAGGCGGGCCATATCCAATCGGGCCGAGAAGCCGTCGGTGATTGTACCAGTCCACCCATGCCAGGGTCGCGAACTTGACCGCCTCGAAAGAGCACCACGGTCCGCGCCGGTGGATCACCTCGACCTCGTAGAGGCCATTGATGGTCTCGGCGAGGATGCGGCGCCAGATGCGTCATGCGCGCTGATCGCTCAGCCCATGTAAGGGGCGAGACTGATGAAATGGCTGGTTCAGGTGATTGCGAGGCCAACACCGGCGGTCCCTAAAACCTGCGGCGTCGGAAAATCGCTCAGTCATTGAAAAGATGGTGGGCATGGCTGGGATTGAACCAGCGACCCCTGCCGTGTGAAGACAGTGCTCTCCCACTGAGCTACATGCCCGGTCCGATGGCCCGGAAGTGCGGGAGGGGGAGAGTTACCCTCCCGGGGCCGGGGCGTCAAGAGGGGGTGAGAAGTGCGCGCGCGGTGTCGTAAAGCTCATCGTAATGCGCGATCAGAGCGTCGGCGCCCATGGCCTCAAGCGCCGCGTCCGCATAGCCAAAGCGCACCACCACCACTGGAATGCCCGCCGCCTTGGCGGCGCCCACATCCACGGTGGTGTCGCCGATCATCAGCCCGCGGTCTGGCGCCCGGCCGGCACGAATCGCGGCCTCGCGCACGGGCATGCCCGAGGGCTTGCGCTCGGCGGTGGTGTCGCGGCCGATAATGGCGTCAAAGCGAGCGGTCAGGCCGAGCGCGTCCAAGAGCTGGCGCGACAGACCTTCTTGCTTATTCGTGCAGATGGCGATCGCCGCGCCGTCGCTGCGCAGGCGCTCAATAGCGTCGAGGACGCCCGGAAAGGGCTGGCTGTCATCGGCGATATGAGCGCTGTAGTGCTCCAGGAACACCGCCACCAGCGCCTCCAGCCGCGCCGCCGTCACCGGCCCCCCCGTGTGCGCCAAGCCCCGCTCAATGAGGGCCCGCGCGCCTTTGCCCACCAGCGGGCGCAAGTCGGCCACCGAGATTGGCGGCCGGCCCTCGGCGGCAAGCGCCACATTGGCGGCTTGGGCCAGGTCGGGCGCGGTGTCAATCAAGGTGCCATCCAGGTCGAAAATAATGGTGGCATCGGCGAAGGGCACAGACATGGCGGCTCCTTGGAGGCGAAATGAGGGGGCGCGCCAGGGATTTAGCGCTGTTTTGCGAAGATTGCACGCAGGGCGGCGAATCCGGCTTTCTGCGATGAAAAAACCATCCACACCACCGGGCCGCTGTGACAAGGTGCGGCCAACCGGTGATTTGTCCCTCCTGTTCTGGCTGGAGAAGCCCATGGAGCCCAACGACCTGCCTTCCTCTGCCGCCCCGTCGATGTCCTCGTCGAAGGCCCCTGACTATGACCGCGCGGGCCTGGCCTGTGTGGTGCTGGCGGCGGGCAAGGGCACGCGCATGAAGTCCGCCAAGTCCAAAGTCCTGCATGAGATCGGCGGGCGCCCCATGCTGCATCACGTTCTGGCCGTATGCGAGGCCCTGGACCCGGCGGTGATCGTGCCGGTGGTGGGGGCGGAAGGCGCCGCGGTGGCGGCCGCCGCCCAAGCCTTTTCCGACCGCTGCGCCATCGCAGTGCAAGATCCCCCGCTTGGCACGGGCCATGCGGTGGGAGCCACCCGCGATATCCTGGACGGCCAAAGCGGTGATGTGCTGGTGCTATGCGCGGACACCCCGCTGATCCGCACCGATACGCTGGCGCGCATGCGCGCTGCGCGGGCCGAAGGCGCGAGCGTGGTGGTGCTTGGTTTCATGCCTGATGATCCGGGGGCCTATGGCCGCCTGATCACCGCCGCGGACGGCACGCTCGAAGCCATTGTCGAGGCCAAGGACGCGACGCCGGAGCAATTGGCCGTGCCGCTGTGCAATGCGGGCGTCATGTGCATCGACGGGGCCAAGCTGTTCGATCTGTTGGCGGATGTCTCGAACCGCAATGCCAAGGGCGAGTACTATCTCACAGATATCGTCGCCATCGCGCGCAAGCGCGGTCTGACTTGTGCCGTGGTGGAAGGCGATCCGAACGAGGTGCTGGGCGTCAATGCCCGCGATGAGCTGGCGCATGCCGAAGCCATTTTCCAGACCCGCCGGCGCGCCGAGGCCATGGCCGGCGGCGCCACGTTGCTCGATCCGTTCACGGTCTATTTCGCCTGGGACACCCAGATCGGTCGCGACGTGGAGATTGGCCAGAATGTGGTGTTCGGTCCGGGTGTGGTGATCGGCGACGGCGTGACCATCCGCGCCTTCAGCCATATTGAGGGCGCGCGCGTTGAGACCGGCGCGGTGGTCGGCCCCTATGCGCGCCTGCGCCCTGGTGCCGATATTGGGGCCAATGCCCGCATCGGGAATTTCGTCGAGATCAAGAAGGCTCAGATCGGCGAGGGCGCTAAGGTCAATCACCTGACTTACATGGGCGACGCGGTCGTTGGTCCGCATTCGAATATTGGCGCTGGGACCATTACCTGTAACTATGACGGCTTTGACAAATATGTGACTGAGATCGGCGCGGGCGCTTTTGTCGGCACCAATTCCTCGCTGGTGGCGCCGGTGCGTATCGGCGATGGTGCCTTCACGGGGGCGGGCAGCGTCATCACCAAGGATGTGGCCCCGAACGCGCTTGGTGTCACTCGCGCGGCCCAGCGAGAGGTCGATCAGTGGGCGGCCCGTTTCCGGGCCCGTAAACTGGAAGCGCGCAGCGCTCCGAAACCGGAGTAAATGCGGGAAAACCTATGCACGGTACGGCGCAGACAGGGCAAAACGGCAGGGCAGGGGGCTCGGCACGGGCCGCGGCCACCTTTGAGGCCATTGTCGAAGGCATCCCCGTCTCCGGCAATAATGAGCGGCGCGCGGCTCGGGTCTGGAAACAGATGGTGGCGGAGGCCGCCGCTCCTTTTGTCGGCACCTGGCGCTTTCGGGAGCGGGGGGAATTGTCCGCCCTCATGGTGCTGTTTCATACCGGCTCCAAGCATTGCGACACGGACAATATTCCGAAACACGTGCTCGATGCCTTGCAAGGCCTTGTCTATGCCAATGATCGTCAGATCTCTCAGGTCGTGGTGCGCCAGACCCGTCAGCATGCGGGCTTTGTCGTAACGGATCCGCCGCCGCTGGTGGCGGCGCGGCTGGGGGAGATATCGGATTTTCTTTATGTGCGGATCGCGGACGGACCGGTCCACGGGATTATGCCGCCTGAAGGCGTGTTGGTCTCGAGTTAAGGAGGGACAGCCATGAACGCCATCAACGAGACCGACGTGTTGGCGCGCCTGCGCAAAGAACTGAGCGCGCAGGGCTACACGGTGGAAGTCCGCCCACGCATGGCCGTGGACGAGGCGGGCGTCTCTTTGGCGCCGGATCTGCTGGCCCGCAAGGGCGGTGAGACGGTTTTGGTCGGCGTGAAGGGGTTGCGCTCAGGCCCCGAGGACAGCACCCGGCTCGCACGGCTCGCCGAGGTGGCGCGCGACCACGAGGGCTGGTCCTTCCGTCTGGTCCTCGCAGAGGCACGCGATCAGGCGCCCCACGCGTTGCCACTTGCGGTCGACTTGCGCGACCGCCTGGCCGATGCGCGCCGGCTCTTTCGCAAAGGGGACGCGGCGCCAGCCTATTTGTTCCTGTGGTCCGTTTTTACGGCCGCCGCCTCGCGCCGGCTCCTCGCTTTCGGAATTGCCCAGGCCCATCGGGATGAACCCAGTGCCCTGGTCCGCTCTCTGATCGCCCATGGGCTGGCGGCGCAAGAGGATCTGGCGTGGCTGGCACCGGCCGCTGATCTGCAAACGGATCTTGCCGCCGGTCATGTGGACCTGGAGATCCCACGCGAGCTGTTCGACCGCCTCAGCGCCCATGCCAACGCCCTCACGCAAGGGCGCCAGGGCGAATTGGGCGGCCATTCCGGCCCACAGGGTTTGGGTCTTGATGCCGGGGGGCGATGATGAGGACGGATGATCAAAAGCGCGCTGCCGCGCTGGCCGCGCTGGACCTGGTGAAGGACGGTATGGCCGTGGGCCTGGGGACCGGATCCACGGCCGCGCATTTCGTCATGGCCTTGGGCGAGCGCGTGCGCGATGGCCTGACCCTGCGCTGTGCCGCGACCTCGCAGCAGACCGAGAGGCTCGCCGCTGAGGTGGGGATCACGGTGGAGCCTCTGGATGATGTTGGCCGGCTCGATCTGACCGTGGACGGTGCCGATGAACTCGACGCGGCGCTGCGGCTGATCAAAGGCGGCGGTGCGGCCTTGTTGCGCGAGAAAATCGTCGCGGCCGCCTCGGCGCGCATGGCCGTCATCGCCGATGCGGGCAAGCTTGTGCCCCGGCTCGGTGCCTTTCCGTTGCCTGTGGAGATCGTGCGCTTTGGCGCCCAGACCACGATCCGCGCCATGGGCCGCGCCCTTGCGGCCTTTGGCCATGACGCGGCGCCCATGACGATCCGCCTGGACGCCGACGGCGCTGCGCTCCTGACCGATGGCGGGAATGTGATCGTTGATTGTGCACTGGATGCCATCAAGGATCCCGAAGGTGTCGCCCGCGCCCTGAACGCGGTTCCGGGCGTGGTGGAGCACGGCCTGTTTATCGGCCTGGCGGATTGCGCCTTCGTGGCCGACGGACCGCAGCCATCCGATGTGCGGCGCATCGACATATCCGCGCCGGCCCGTTAGGGCCCCTTGCACTGGGGCGCGCTTGGCCTGACAGTGCCGTCGACCCCGTAATCGAACTGACAGCGCACCCATGGACCAGATCGCCATCATCATCCTTTGGGTGCTCGACACGGTGCTGAACTTTGCGGTTCACGCCCTGCCGCTCTTCGCCCTGATCGGCTTTGTGGCATACCGGTTCGAGCGCGCCTTGATGGCCAAGGCCGCAGCCATCGGCGCTGTCATCTGCGCGGTGGCCATCATCACCGGGTATCGCCACGGCGTGGGGCCGGATCCGGATCTCGAGGGCACCCGGCTGCGTGTCATCAGCGTCAATATCGAAGCGGCCACACAGAACCACGAGGAGAAGCTGCGTTTTCTGCGCGACAGCGGCGCTGACGTGGTGCTGGTGCAGGAGGCCAACCCACGCTGGTGGGAGGCCATGCAGGCGCTGGGCGACCTCTATCCCCACCGGGTGCGCGGCGGTCCCATCGGCGTGTTCGTCCTGTCTAAACATCCTTTCACGCGGCCGGCGGAGTTTTTGCAAGTGCCTTGGCCGCACAAGGATTTTCGCCCCGTTTATCTCCAGCCCGATGAAGGCATCATTCGCGGTCTGCGCGTGCCCATCCGGGTGGGGGGGCAGACGCTGACCTTGATCGACTTCCACGCCACCAAGCCCGACACGCCGGCGAAATACGCCGCCCGCGCCGGCGAACTTGAGCGCCTCGACGCGTGGCTGGCGCAGACCCAGGGGCCGCTGCTGCTGGCCGGTGATTTTAACGCCACGCCCATGGCGGTCTCGGTGCAAAAGCTTGTGGCAGGAAATGAGTTGTCGGCGCTGGCGCCGGGCCTGTTTCGGCCTTTGGGCACGTGGCCCGCCGCCGCGCCCTGGGCGGGCTTTCAAATCGACCATCTGTTCCTGCGGGGCGACATCGGCGCCGAGGCCTACTATGTAGGACCTGACGTGGGCTCGAACCACCGGCCCCTGATCGCCGATCTGGTGATCCACGGCCCGTCCTAACCCGCAGCACCTTGCACAAAGTTAGCGCCACTTGGTCTTTTTGTGCAATAACGTTGCAGAAAAGACCGGAAACGACATCATGAGCGACTTCGACTACGACCTCTTCACCATCGGGGCGGGCTCCGGGGGCGTGCGCGCGAGCCGTCTTGCGGCGCAGGCCGGGGCGCGCGTGGCCGTGGCCGAGGAGGACCGGGAAGGCGGGACCTGTGTGCTGCGTGGCTGCGTGCCGAAGAAGTTTTTGGTCTATGCCAGCCATTATGCGGAGGACTTCGAAGACGCCAGCGGCTTTGGCTGGTCGGCGCCGGAGCGCACGCTCGACTGGCCGTTTCTGCGCGACCGCATCGAAACCGACGTCAATCGCATCTCCCGGGTGTACCAGCGCAATCTGCGGGCCGCCGGGGCCGAGGTCTTCCACGAGCGCGCGGTCGTGACCGGTGCCCACTCGGTGCGGCTGCAGAGTTCAGGCCGGGAGATCACCGCCGAGCGCATTCTCGTGGCGGTGGGCTCCCACCCGCATATGCCCGAAGACGTGCTCGGCATCGAGCATGCGCTGTCCTCGGACGATATGTTCAAGCTGCCGGAGGTGCCAAAGCGCATTGTCATCGTGGGTGGTGGCTATATCGCGGTTGAATTCGCCGGCATTATGAACGGCCTTGGCGCGGATGTGACGCTCGTTTATCGCGGCACGGAGATCCTGCGCGGGTTCGACCTCGACATGCGGATCAATCTGCGCCGCGATATGGAGAAGAAGGGCATCCGTGTTCTGATCGAAAGCGACGTGAAGTGCATCGAGAAAGAAGCCGATGGCTATCTCGTCATTATGAAGAATGAGGCGGAGGTGGAGAGCGACGCGGTGCTCTACGCCACTGGCCGGCGACCCAATACCACGGGTCTGGGCCTGGAGACCGCCGGTGTGGACCTGGATGCGACCGGCGCGGTGCGCACCGATGCGTATTTTCAGTCGAGCTGTCCCAGCATCTATGCCATCGGCGATGTGATCGAGGGCGGCATGAACCTGACACCGGTAGCCATTCGTGAAGGCATCTGCTTTGTAGAAACGGTGTTTAAGAACAATCCAACCAAGATGGATTATGACGCCATTCCAACGGCTGTTTTCAGCCAGCCGCCCATCGGCACTGTGGGCATGACCGAGCTGGAGGTGATCGAGAAAGGCATCAAGCACGACATCTACAAAGCCTATTTCCGGGCCATGAAGCATGCGTTTGTCGACAAGGACGAACACATTCTGATGAAGCTGATCGTGGAGTGCGAGACCGACAAGGTGCTCGGTGTCCATATCATCGGCGTTGACGCCCCGGAAATGATTCAAATGGTTGGGATCGCCGTGAAGCACGGCATCACCAAGGCTCAGTTTGATGCCACCGTGGCGGTGCATCCTACGGCCGCCGAGGAAATCGTGACGATCCGGGAGCCCTATGTTCCCGATGAAGAGCAAAGCCGGTAACCCTGTCGGTCCGGCACGCGTGAAGGAGAAGCGGATGAGCACGATCTGGAAACCGGAAAGCTGGCGGTCGAAACCGGTGAAGCAGATCCCGGATTATCCGGATGCCGACGCCCTGGTGGCGGCGGAGACACGGCTGGGGACCTATCCTCCGCTGGTCTTCGCGGGCGAGGCGCGGGCGCTCAAACGGCATCTGGCCGATGCGGCGGATGGCCGAGCCTTCCTGCTGCAAGGTGGTGATTGCGCCGAGAGCTTTGCCGAGTTTTCCGCCGACACCATCCGCGACACCTTCCGCGTGCTGTTGCAAATGGCCGTGGCGCTGACTTATGGCGCCTCTGTGCCGGTGGTGAAAGTCGCACGCATCGCGGGCCAGTTCGCCAAGCCCCGCTCGGCGCCCACCGAAACCCAAGGCGAGATGGAACTGCCCAGCTATCGCGGCGACATCATCAATGGCATTGAGTTCACGAAAGAGTCCCGCCATCCGGACCCGGAGCGTATGATCAAGGCCTATGGTCAGGCGTCCTCCACGCTGAACCTCATCCGCGCCTTTGCGGGCGGTGGCTATGCGGATTTGCACAATGTGCATCGCTGGCTGCTCGGATTTGTCAATGACAGCCCGGCCGGCGAGCGCTATGCGGCGCTGGCGGATAAAATCACCGAGGCCATCGAATTCATGGCCGCCTGCGGCATCACTCCGGGCTCCATGCCGCAACTGGCGCAGACGGAGGTCTTCACCAGCCACGAGGCACTGCTCCTGGGTTATGAGCAGGCGCTGACGCGGGTGGATTCCACCAGCGGCGACTGGTATGCCACCTCGGCGCATATGCTTTGGGTGGGGGACCGCACGCGCCAGCCTGACGGCGCTCATATCGAATTCCTCCGTGGCGTGAAGAACCCGGTCGGCGTTAAATGCGGCCCCAGCCTCGCGCCTGAAGAGTTGATCCGTCTTATTGATACGCTGAACCCGGACGATGAAGCCGGCCGCCTGACCCTGATCTGCCGCTTCGGCGCCGATGAGGTGGAGAAGCACCTGCCCGCGCTCATCCAGGCCGTGCAAAAGGAGGGGCGTACCGTCCTGTGGTCCTGCGATCCCATGCACGGCAATACGGTGAAAGCCGGCAGCACCGGCTACAAGACCCGACCCTTTGAGTGCATCCTGACGGAAATGCGCCAGTTCTTCGCGGTGCATCAGGCCGAGGGCACTTATGCCGGCGGCGTCCATTTCGAAATGACCGGCCAGAACGTCACCGAATGCCTGGGCGGCGCCCAGGAAATCCGCGAAGAAGACCTCTCGTCGCGCTACCACACCCACTGCGATCCCCGCCTCAACGCCGATCAGGCCCTGGAACTGGCGTTCCTTGTCGCCGAAGGCATCAAAGCGGAGCGTGAAAAAGTGGGTGTACGAAAGGCGAGCTGAGGGCTTTCCTCCGTTGATTGGGGCTTCTGAGCCCGACCACAGTTTCTTCTCATTGACCGTGGTCACAGGCCCGGCGGACTGGGTTGCAAATCCAGTCCGACAGGGGGTATTATGATTGTGCGTATTGGATGAGACGGCAACTGGGATGCCATTCTGCGCAAAGAATCCTGGGATAGGCTAGATAATCCCGGACGACCAAGTGATCCTGGGCTTAGGCACAGTATGGCGTCGGTTATCCCCGCAACGCCGAGGGACGGGAGTAACCCTTTGGATGTAGAAAAATGGTGATGCGGATGATGGCGGCGGTGGTTTTCAGTGTGATGCTGGCCACCCTCATGGGAACGGCAACGCTCGCTCAGCCCGAGAGGGACCTGGAAATGATCGATGTTCCCGGCGGCGGAACAGTGTCTACGCCGGACAATTTTACCTGGTCGCCTCCGCTGCTGCTCCTGGACCCAACGGATTTTGTTCTGTTTCTGCGCGGACGGCGAACGAATATAGGCGGCAACACCACGTTCAGGGCGGCGCTGGCTGTGGGCAATATGAGTGCCGTCCAAGAACCCTTCCTGCCCCGCGTGGCGGGCAAATTGCCGGATGCGGACTGGGTTACCGTCACCCATTATGAGCCCGCCTGGGGCCAGCCTGAGGCGGGAGCGTGGGCTCCCCTTATGGTGACGGGTGCGGATGAAGCGCGCATTTTCCGGCTCAATGTACGGGCCTCCGGTTTTTTGGGATTCGGCACGCGCGAAATTGATGGCTTCGTGGCAGAAGCGTCTGTCAAAGATCGGCATGCGGTATTGTTTGGTATGCTGAGTGACTATGATGAGGCCGAAGCGGCGGCTCTGCTGGCCCAGGCCCTGAGCCGCGAGCCATGAACCGCGCACCCCGTAGTGAAAGAGTGATCTGTTTGGAAACATACTCGCCTTCCGGGATCTCGGCCACGTCCGCGTGGTCATCGACGATTGGAAGGAGGATTACAATACGGTCCGGCCTCATTCGGCCATCGGATATCTGACACCGGCGGCCTATGCCGCCGCCTTGAATGTGCAAGGTCCGGGCGGGACTGCGCCGCTCCGCGGCTCCGTCTCACCGGCCCTTGCACAAACCGCCCACATGGGCAAAATCAACCAACCGACTCCAGCTTCATCTGGATGAAACTCGGGGGGCAGACCACCCGGCGGGCTATGGTCCGTCTACGACG
>CAZVEE010000033.1:0-37662 GCA_964625525.1 uncultured Alphaproteobacteria bacterium
CATGATCGTCTCTGGTGGCGAGAACATCTATCCGGCCGAAGTGGAGAACGCCCTTTTCGCCCATCCGGCCGTGGCGGATGTGGCGGTGATCGGCGTGCCCGACGAGCGCTGGGGCGAGGCGGTCAAGGCCATTGTCGTGGTCAAGCCGGGCATGAGCACCAGTGAAGACGAGTTGAAAGCCTTCGCGCGCGAGCGCATCGCCGGGTTCAAAGTGCCCAAGAGTATCGATTTCATCGACGTGTTACCGCGCAATCCTTCAGGCAAGGTGTTGCGTCGGGAACTGCGTGCACCCTATTGGGAAGGCAGCGACCGTCAGGTGAACTGATCCAAGGCGCGGGCTCGCCGGAGGTATCTCCAAAGACCCGGTGAGCCCGCGCCGGCGGAACGATACGGTCCTGTTGCGGAGCTTTTGAACGCGGCAGGACACCCCCATGTGCATTGCGGACGCCTCGGGCCAGATCGGCCGTCTTGACCTGTTGACCAGTCTGCTGGCAGTGGTCACGTTGGGATTGTTTCTGGCGGCTTTCCCGCTCGTATCCTATCTGCGCCATCGCGCGACACTGGTGGCGCTGGACGTCTCGAAAAAGGCGGCCGAGCGGATGGAGCGCCAAGTGCAGGAGAGTGTGAACCGCATGGTGCCGCCCTTGGTTCATGATGCGGTGCGCTTTGAAGTCCGGGCCGTGGATGAGGATCAAGCCGACGACATTGCGTCCGCTCAGGATCCGAACGGCGGCGGCAGGAGATCGTGACCATGCTGATGGATGCCATTGAGCGTGCCCAATCCAAAGCCCCGGTCGATGTGGTGGGCTTGGCCAATGATCTGGGGATCCGTGTCCGCTATAAGACCTATGAGGATGATATCTCGGGTGAGTTGGTGCGGGTTGACGGGGAGCGCTTCGAGATTTTCGTGAATGCGCTCGACTCGGTCACACGCCAACGCTTTACCATTGCCCACGAACTGGGCCATTTCATCTATCATCGCGATCTGATCGGAGACGGTGTCGGCGACGATCGCGCCTATCGGCGTACAGATCAGTCTACCTATCACGATAATCGCATCAGCCGGAAAGAAGAGCGCGAAGCCAACCGCTTTGCCGCGACGATTCTCATGCCCGGCCATCTGATCGCCAGTCTTCAGGATGACGGGTTGAGCCGTCGGGCCATGGCCGATCAGCTTCAAGTGTCCGAACACGCTCTCGCGATCCGAATGCGGGAACCTTATCCCTGACGCGACGCTATAGCAGTTTGCCGGGGTTCATCAGGCCCTGAGGGTCGAGGGCATTTTTCAGCGTGCGCATGAGGTCCAGCGCCACCGGGTCTTTGAAACGGCGCAGCGCGTCGCGCTTCATCACCCCGATGCCGTGTTCGGCGCTGATGGAGCCGCCATGGCGGGCAGCGATCTCATGGACACAGGCCGACAGCTCGTCCCAGCGTGCCAGGAACGCCGCCCGGTCCATCTCGACGGGTTGAGACAGATTGAAGTGCACATTGCCATCGCCGATATGGCCGAACGGCACAGGGCGAATACCGGGACAAGCGGTCGCCATGGCCGCGCTCGCCTCGGTAATAAAGGCGGCATAATGGGACACCGGCACGGACACATCGTGTTTGATGCTGCCGCCTTCGGGCTTTTGTGCCTCCGACAGGGCTTCGCGGATTGCCCAGAGGGCGGCTGCTTGAGCCGGGCTCAAGGCCACCACCACATCCGTGGACAAACTGCTGTTCAATGCGGCTTCGAAAGCGCCGGTCAGCATGGCCTCGACACTGGCCTCATCCGGACCCGTCACATCGCATAACACATACCAGGGCGAGGGGGCCTCCAGGGGGTCGCGCGCGCCCGGTGTGTGGCGCAGGACGAAGTCGAGCCCGATGCGCGGAATGAGTTCGAAACTTTCCACGGCGTCGCCGCAGCGGTCTTGGGCCAGGCGCAGCAGGCTGACAGCAGCCTCTACGCTGGGGATCGCGGCGAAAGCGGTGCGCCGGCCGCGCGGGCGCGGATAGAGCTTCAGAGTCGCAGCGGTGATAATACCCAGCGTCCCTTCCGCACCCAGAAAGAGTTGTTTCAAATCATAACCGGTATTGTCTTTGTAAAGACCGCTGAGGTCGTTGAGCACACGGCCATCCGGCAGCACCACTTCAAGCCCCAGCACCTGATCCCGTGCCGTCCCATAGCGCAGCACATTGATCCCACCTGCATTGCTCGACAAACAGCCCCCAATGCGGCAGCTTTCCTTGGCGGCCAGGTCCAGCGGGAACAGCCGCTTCACGTCCTCCGCCGCCCGCTGAAGATCACCGAGAATGCAGCCGGCCTCGGCCGTGATCGTGTTGTTGTCCACGTCTACAGCGCGAATCCGATCCATGCCCGCGAGGCTGACCAGAACACTGTCACCGAACGGGATCTGCCCGCCAACAAGACCTGTATTGCCGCTTTGGGGCGTGATCGCCACACCATGCGTGGCACACAGCCTGATAAGGGCGGCGAGGTCTTGGGTGGTTTGGGGGCGCGTCAGCAGCGGCGTGGCGCCTTGATACTTGCCCCGCCATTCACGCAAATAGGGTGCGATAATGTCCGGGTCCTGAATGACGCCACCCGGCCCGAGACGCTCCTGGGCCGCGGTTAAAAAAGCCTTTGGTAGGCGCACTGTGGTCATCGCGTGTCCTTTGCGGCGGCGGCGCGGGTCAGGCGGTCCGTTATGGCTTCGCCCAGGCCCTCGCGGGGGACCGGCATCACGGCAATGGCGCGGGCGCCCGCCCCATCGAGACGGCGCAGGGCAGCAAACAGCTGGCTTGCGGCTTCGGTCACGTCGCCGCTGGCACTGAGATTGATTGTGGCTTTGGCGCCCGGCAGGGGCGTGGGGCCGAAAGCCAGCAACGCTTCATCTGCCGCGACGGTTTGCGCGTTCAGGCGCACCGGCGTCAGCGGCGCGTAATGGCTGAGGAGGCGCCCCGGGGAACGGGGCCGGGCCTGATCGTCGCTCGGGGCGTCAACAAGGGGGCCCGTGACGGCCTCTAGCATGGCGCGGGTGATGGCGCCCGGGCGCAGCAGGCTCACGCCCGCGTCCGTGACGGCGGCGATGGTGCTTTCCAGACCGACCGCGCAGGCACCGCCGTCCAGGATCAGCGCCACGCGCGCGCCCAGGCCGTCGGCCACGTGCAGGGCCTCGGTGGGGCTGATCCGGCCGGAGGGGTTGGCGCTCGGCGCGGCGAGCGGCACGCCGGCCTCCGCGATCACGGCGCGCGCCACCGGATGGGCCGGGACCCGCAGCGCCAGCGTATCAAGCCCCGCGGTTGTCAGCTCGCTCACGGGGCAGTCTTGCGCGCGCGGGACAACCAGGGTCAGCGGGCCCGGCCAGAAGGCTTCGGCGAGCGCGCGGGCCGGGACAGTAAAGTGGCCCAGGCGTTCGGCGGCCGCCAGCCCGTCCACGTGGCTGATCAGCGGATTGAAGTGCGGCCGGCCCTTGGCCTCGAAAATCCGGGCGACCGCTGCGCCGTTGGTGGCATCCGCCGCCAGGCCATAGACGGTCTCCGTCGGCAGGGCCACCAGCGCCCCGGCTCGCAGCAAGCCGCCGGCCTGGGCGAGCGCCTCGGGCGTCGGGGGCGACACGGGCGCGCGTGCGGCGGTCTGCATGCCAGATCTCCTTTTGCTCGACCCCTTAACACTATAGATGAATGAGGCAAAGCAAGACCTCGGGAGGTTCCACGCCATGACTTATGCCGCGCCGCTGAAAGACATCCGGTTCACCCTGGACCATGTGACCGGGTTACAGACCCTGGGCGAGACCGGCGCTTTCCCTGACCTGACGCCGGATCTGGCGGACGCGGTGTTGAGCGAGGCGGCCCGGCTCATGGAGGGCGTGATCGCGCCGTTGAGTGCCGATGCCGACCGCACGGGCGCCGCGCGGGCCGAAGACGGCTCGGTCACCACGCCGCCGGGCTTCAAAGAGGCGTATCGCCAATGGGTTGAGGGCGGCTGGGGCGGTATTCCCTTCGCGCCTGCGTTCGGCGGCCAGGGCTTGCCGCGCACGCTCATGCTGGCGGTGCAGGAGATGCTGCAAGGGGCGAACCCCGCCTTTGGGTTGGCGCCGTTGCTCACGCAAGGGGCTATCGAGGCACTGACCGCCCATGGCACGGATGAGCAAAAGGCCCTGTTCCTGCCCAAGCTCATTTCCGGGGAATGGCCCGGCACCATGAACCTGACCGAACCCCAGGCGGGCTCGGATGTGGGGGCGCTGCGTACCAAGGCCGAACGGCGGGAGGATGGCACCTATGCCATCACCGGCACCAAGATCTGGATCACCTATGGTGAGCACGATATGGCCGAGAATATCGTGCATCTGGTGCTCGCGCGCCTGCCCGATGCGCCGCCGGGCACCCGGGGCATTTCCCTGTTCCTGGTGCCCAAATTTCTGGTGAACCCGGATGGGTCGCTGGGCGCGCGCAACGATGTGGTCTGTGCGGGGATCGAGCACAAGCTGGGCATTCACGGCAGTCCCACCTGCACCATGGCCTATGGTGAACAGGGCGGGGCCATCGGGACTCTGATCGGGCGTGAAAACAAGGGCATGGCCTGCATGTTCACCATGATGAACAATGCCCGGTTGAATGTGGGGATCCAGGGCGTGGGCGTGGGGCAAGCGGCGTTCCAAAAGGCCTTTGCCTTTGCCCGCGAGCGCAAGCAGGGCAAACCCTTTGGCCTGCAACACGACCTGATTGACATGATCCCTATCATTCAGCACCCGGATGTGCGCCGCATGCTGTGGACCATGAAGGCCGAACTCGAGGCGGCCCGCGCCATCTGCTACGCCAATGCCTATGCGGCCGATCTCGCCACGGCCCATCCCAATCAGACCGTGCGGGATGAGGCGCGCGGGCGCGACGAATTGCTGACACCCATCTCTAAGGCTTATGCGACTGATCTGGGCGTGGAGCTGACCTCCATGGGTATTCAGGTCCATGGCGGCATGGGCTATATGGAGGAAACCGGCGCGGCGCAATTGTTCCGGGATTCCCGTATTTTCCCCATTTATGAAGGCACCAACGGTATCCAGGCCAACGACCTGGTGGCACGCAAGCTGCCCATGGATGGCGGCGCGGTGCTGGAGCAGTTCATGGATGACATGCGCGCCACGGTCCGGGCCTTACAGACCTCGGAAGATCCGTGTCTGGAGCTTGTCGCCTCCAGCCTGAAGGCGGGGATTAACGCTGTGGATCAGGGGGCGAGCTATATGCTGGCGTCCCTGCGGGACCAGCCGGCGGACGCCCTCGCCGGGGCGGCGGCGTTTCTGAAGCTGATGGGCACGGTGGCCGGCGGTCACTTTCTGGGGTGTGGAGCGCTCGCCGCTCGGGCCCGGCTTGATGCGGGCGATACGGATGCGGCCTGGCTCAAGAACCGCATCGCGCTGGCGCGCTTTTACGCCTTGACCATCCTGCCCCGGTCTGCGGGCCTGCTGACCGCGTCCATGCGCGGGGCCGATGTGCTTTACGACATCGACCCCGACGCGATCGGCGAGGCGGGCTGAGCTTAAACGAACGCGGCCCGGATTTTCTCGGCCATGGCGGCCAGTTCGGCCGCATCCGCCGGCTCACGGGCGTGAATCTTCATCTCCGCGCCGCTATAGCGCGGGATCACGTGGAAATGGATGTGGAAGACGGTCTGGCCGGCCGCTTCCCCATTGAGTTGGGCGATCATCACGCCCGGCGCGCCGGTGGCGGCCTTAACGGCCCGCGCTACCCGCTGAGTCATGAGGCTGAGCGGCGCGAGCGCTTCTGGCGCCAGATCCAGCAGTGACTCAGCCGCTGCCTTCGGAATCACCAGCGTATGGCCATCCGCCTGGGGCATCAGGTCCATGAAGGTGAGAGTATGGTCGTCCTCATGCACTTTGTGACAGGGCAATTCACCGCGCAGGATTCGCGCGAACACATTTTGCGGATCATAAGCCATAGCGTGTGACCTTTGTGCTGGAGGGCCGACGAAAGAAGGCTGAAATTGTGTGACAAACCGACCATGTGGCCTCGACTTGAGATAGGTCAAGGTTAGCCCTTGAACGGGGCCGCAAAAGGACTAAGACACCGCTTGGCCCGCCCCGGGACGGGCGGTCCGCTCTAGCAGGGGGAGCACCACCCATGGATCCAGATGCACTATTCTTAAGTCGCATTCAGTTCGCGTTTACCGTCTCCTTCCACGTCATTTTCCCGGCCTTCACGGTGGGGCTGGCGGCGTGGTTGGCGACGTTGCAGGGCCTTTATGTCTTTACGGGCAACGATGCCTATGACCGTTTGTTCCGATTTTGGCTGAAGATTTTCGCCGTTGCCTTCGGCATGGGCGTGGTCAGCGGGATCGTGATGGCGTTCCAGTTCGGCACGAATTGGAGTGTGTTCTCCGCCAAGGCCGGCCCGATTATGGGGCCGCTGCTGGCGTATGAGTCGTTCACCGCGTTCCTGTTAGAGGCGACCTTCCTGGGCGTGCTGCTGTTCGGGCGCGACCGGGTGCCGAAATTCGCCTATTTCCTGTCGGCCGTGGCGGTCGCCTTTGGCACCACCTTGTCGTCCTACTGGATCCTCGTGAACAACAGCTGGATGCAGGAACCGGCGGGCATGGAGATGATCGACGGTTTCTTCGCCCCGGCGGACTGGATGGCCATTCTGTTCTCTGAAGCGGTGATCACGCGTCTGCCGCACATGCTGCTTGCGGCCTATGTGACCACGTCCTTCTGCGTGGCGGCCACCGGTGCCTGGTACTTGCTGCGCGGGCGCTCGACCCAAGAATCCCGGATCATGCTGGCCATGGGCCTGGGCTTCGCGGCCATTGTGCTGCCGATCCAGATTTGGTTCGGCCATGAGGCGGGGTCTTTCATTCGCGACAAGCAGCCCGCCAAATATGCCGCCTTTGAGGGACGCTGGGAGACGCAGGAAGGGGCGGATTTCGTCATCTTCGCCCTGCCCAATTCCGAGACTGAAAGCAACGATCTGGAAATCGCCATTCCCAAGCTGGGCTCCTGGCTCGTCACGGGCGACTGGGAAAGCCGTGAAGTGGGCATCAAGGCGTTCGCGCCGGAAGATCGCCCGCCGCTATGGATCCCCTTCTTCACCTTCCGCCTAATGGTGGGGCTTGGGATCTTGATGCTGGCGGTGAGTTGGGTCGGTGTCATCTTGCTGTTGCTGAACATGGCGGGGACATCGCGCTGGTTCTTGTGGATCACCTTCCTCAGTTTCCCCAGCGGCTTTATCGCCATCATGGCGGGCTGGTTCGCCTCGGAGGTGGGGCGCCAACCCTGGATCGTACAGGACCTGATGCGCACCGAGGACGGCGGCTCGCCGGTGGGTGTGTTCGAAGTGGCGGTGTCGCTCACGGTCTTCGTGCTGATCTATACGCTGATCTTCTCCGCCGGCACCTTCTACATCTATCGCCTGCTGAAGAAAGGCTTGGATGAAGTGGATCAGGGTCCCGCCGATGACGGCACAGCCCGCCGTCCGCTGGCCGCCGTGGTTGAGCCGCTGAGCCTTGATGACACCTCTAAACCGCAATCTGCGCACTGAGCGCCTGGGCAAGGAGAGAGACCATGGAATTTCTTCCGTATTTCTGGGCCCTGGTGCTGGCGTTCGCGATCATTCTCTATGTGATCCTGGACGGCTTTGACCTGGGTATCGGTATCCTGTTCGGCTTCCAGCCGGACGAAGACAAGCGCAACATGATGATGGGCTCTATCGGGCCCGTCTGGGACGGGAACGAGACGTGGCTGATCGTGGTGGGCGCAACGCTCTATGCGGCCTTCCCGGTGGTCTATGCCATCATCACGCCTGCCTTCTACCTGCCGCTTCTGCTTTTGGTGGTGGGTTTGATCCTGCGCGGCGTGGCCTTTGAGTTCCGCTATAAGACCGTTTCCATGCGGGGCTTTTGGGACTGGGGCTTCATCATCGGCTCGGGCCTGGCGGCGTTTGTGCAGGGCGCGGCTGTGGGCGCGCTCGTGGACGGTCTGCCGGTGCGTGACCAGGCCTTTGTCGGTGGCCCGATTGAATGGCTGATGCCGTTCCCGGTGCTGTGCGGCATCGGCCTGATGGTGGGGTACGCGTTGCTGGGGGCTACCTGGCTTGTGCTGAAGACAGAAGGGGACTTGCGGGATTGGGCGCGCCAGCAGGTGTTCCGCCTGCTGATCGCGGTGCATGTGTTCTTGATCATCGCCTTCGCTTATTCGATCTTCAGCGAGTTCGCCTTCATGGAGCGCTGGCTGACGGATATGCGGCTGTGGATCTTCCCGGTGATCGGTCTGGTCGCGCTGGTCCTCTACTATCGCGGTCTGACCACCGATAGCGACAGCCTGCCGTTCTGGGCCACGGTGCTGATGTTCCTGTCGGCCTTTGGCGTGTTGGCGGTGACCTTCTGGCCGAATATGGTGCCCTCGTCCTTCCCGGGCGAAAGCATCACCATCCTGAACGCGGCCGCACCGCCCAACTCACTGGAGTTCATCTTCTGGGGGGCCGGCGTGTTCATGCTGCCGATCACCTTCGTCTACACCCTGGCCGCTTACTGGATCTTCCGCGGCAAGGTGAAGGCGGGTGACGCCTACCACTGAGGCATCGCCTGAAAGGCGACACGCAAACAGGGCGCGGGGAGAGATCTCCCCGCGCCCTTTTTCGTCGTCCGATCGCGGGTCGTCCGCTCGCTGCTGGATCAATCGGCGGTCCAGCCCCCGTCCACCACCAGTTCCGAGCCGGTCATGAAAGCTGAGGCATCGGTGAGCAGAAACACCACCGCCCGGGCGATATCCTCCGGTTCGCCCCAACGCCCCAGCGGATAGCGCTCGCGCACCACCGCCTTGCCCTCATCCACCGTGACCACGCCTTGTGCTTCCAGCTCCTTAAGCGGACCAACGCCCAGATCTGTGTCGATGGGGCCGGGATGCACCGAGTTCACCCGCACATTGTCGCCGTTGCGCCCAAATTCGAGCGCACACGCTTTCGTCAGCATGCGCACCGCGCCTTTTGAGGCGCAATAGGCTGCAAATCCGGCCGAACCCGTAATGCCGTAGACGGAAGACAAGTTGACGATCGAGGTGGGCACGGAGCGTCCCTGTGCCGTGTCCCGCAACAGCGGCAGCGCAGTGCGGATACCCAAAAACGTCCCTTCCACATTGATGGCGTTCACCCGCCGCCAGTCCTCAAGGGTCGTCAGTTCCGTCGGCTTCATGAGAATAATGCCGGCATTGTTGACGAGCCCATCCAGGCGCCCATGGGTGGTGCGCACATGCGCGAGCGCCGCGTCCCACTGAGCTTCCTGCGTGACATCCAGATCAACGATTTCCGCCCGCCCGCCGGCGGCGATGATGTTCGCGGCCGTGCGTTCCGCGCCATCCCGGTCGATATCCCCCGCGACGACCGTGCCGCCGAGCGCGGCGATGCGCCGGGCGGTCTCCGCGCCGATGCCCTTGGACACGCCGGTGATCAGGACCACCCGGCCCGCCAAATCAAAGTCTTCACGCATAATCTCCTCCACTCTGCTTATTGTGGTTTCGTTTTGATCAGTCGCCGCCCTTACGAAATGGCGTATGGGCGCTCAGGGCACTGATATCATCCGCCACGGCGGCCCGCTCCGCCTCCAGATAATCGGCCACCGCCTCCCGGAAGCCCTTATTGGCAATCCAATGGGCGGAGTAGGTTGGGGTGGGGGCGTAGCCACGCGCGATTTTATGGGCCCCTTGAGCCCCTGCCTCGACAGTCTTTAAGCCCCGTGCAATGGCGAAGTCGATGGCCTGATAATAGCAGGCCTCGAAATGCAGGAATGGGTGGTGCTCAATGGCGCCCCAGTGGCGCCCGAACAAGGTTTCTCCACCGATGAAATTGAGGGCGCCCGCTATGGCGCGGCCCTCGCGCCGGCACAAAACCAGCAGGATATGCTCCGCCAACCGTTCGCCAATGAGGCTGAAAAAGGGGCGCGTCAGATAGGGCGTGCCCCATTTGCGCGCGCCCGTGTCTGTGTAAAACGTGAAGAAGGCATCCCAATGCTCTTCGCGCAGGTCGTCACCGGTCACCCATTCAATGGTGACGCCGCTGTCGCGCGCGGCCGCGCGTTCCTTGCGCAAGGCTTTGCGCTTGCGCGACGCGAGATCATCAAGGAAGCCGTCGAAATTCGCATAGTCCCGATTGGCCCAGTGAAATTGCTGGTCTGTACGCTGAAGAAATCCGAGGCCGCCAAACAGTGTCCATTGGTGTTCCGGCGGGAAATTGACATGCAGCGAGGAGACTTTCAGATCTTGCGCCGCTGCCGTCAGCCCGGCCACAAGCTGGCGTTCACGCACGGCTCTGTCCTCGCCCGCGCCGGCGAGAAGCCGCCGCCCCGTCGCCGGCGTGAACGGCACGGCAGAGAGCAGCTTTGGATAATAGGTGCCGCCCGCTCGCTCGAACGCATTGGCCCAGCCGTGGTCGAAAATATACTCTCCATAGGAATGGCTTTTCAGATAGAGCGGCACGACACCCGTCACCGTGCCCGCCTGTTTCATCACCAGGTGCAACGGCGCCCAGCCGCTGTCCACCGTGGCCGAGCCGGATTCTTCCAGGGCCGACAGAAAAGCATGCGAGAGGAACGGATCAAAGGGTAGGCCGGGCGGATTAGCAAGCCCGTCCCAGGTCTCTGGCGTGACCGCGTCGAGACTGCGCACCAGAGTGATTTCCACCGGATCATCAGGACACGGCTTGCTCATCCGCCCTCGCTGTTGTTATCGGCCGTCGGGCCGGAAGCCTTCGAAAATAAAGCCGTCGGCGGCTAGCCCTTGCGCCTGTGCCGCGCTGCGCACGGTCCACGCCAGCACCGGCCAGCCGGCCGCGCGGGCCATCCGGGGGCCCCATTGGGTGAGGCCGGCCGCCTCATAGCCAAAGAAATGGGGCCGGGCGGGCAGAGCGGCCAGCAAATGGCGGCGGAAAAACCGCTCCCGCGCGCTCGCGCCCGATGCGTCCTCAGGATCAAGGGTCGTTGCAGACAGAAAGCCGCGGGCCAGATCCGGTGCCTGGGCCGCGAACCAGGCGACGGTGTGAGGGCAAAAGCTCTGCACCGCCGCCGGGCCCGCATAGGTCTCGAGCAACGCCGTGACCCGGGCTTCGAGCGCTCCGGGCGGCGCGGACCCGTCGGCGGTCTTGAGGTCAAGAAGCAACGGCACCCGCCCGGCCACCAGGGCCAGGATCTCGCCCAGGCGCGGGATCGTCTCGCCGGCGCCCGTGACGGTGAGCGCCGCGAGAGCCTCCGCGCGCCGGGCCGCGAGCGGGCCCGTGGCCGCCGTCAGACGCTCCAGCGCGGCGTCATGAAACACCATGGCCTCGCCATCGGCGCTCAGACGCACATCCAGTTCGATGGGATAGCCGGCGGTGACGGCCGCTCGACACGCGGCGCGGGTGTTCTCCACCACGCCACATGTCTTGTCGTGCAGGCCGCGATGGGCGATCCACGCCCCCCACAGCCAGGCGGTATCGGGGCGTGCCGTCATGCCATCTCGAAAATCGCGTCGATCTCAACCGCGACATTGAACGGCAGGCTGGGCGCCCCCACGGCAAAGCGGGCGTGGGGGCCGGCCGGGCCCAGCACGTCGGCAATCAGATCCGAGGCGCCGTTGATCACCGCCGGATGCTGATCGAAATCCGGTGTGCAGTTCACAAACCCGCCCAGCTTCAAGCAGCGCTTGATGCGGTCCAGATTGCCATCGGCGGCGGTTTTCGCCTGGGCCAGCAGATTGAGCGCGCACAGCCGTGCCGCCTCCTGACCTTCCGCGATCGAGAAGGCCGCACCGAGCTTGCCTTGGAACTGCAAGCCTTCCGGTGTCACCGGCACTTGGCCCGACACGAAGACGAGCGCACCGGCCACCGTAAAGGGCACGTAATTGGCGGCGGGCGGAGCGGCGGGGGGCAGCGTGATCCCCATCGCTTCAAGGCGCGCTTCGACTTGTCCCGTCATGGGGAACCTCCTTGTTGCTGGGCCCGCTCGGGCATGAGCGCGCCGGACTGTATCACCCGTGCGGACGGCCGGCCAAGGCGCTGCCCACCCGTCGGTTGCCCTTGCAATCTGTGATTGGCGTCACTTTTGCGTAAACCCATCCGGCAGATCGCGGGGACGGTCTTATGTGAAAATTCTGGGGCAGGCTTTAATGGGGCGTGCTGCGGGCTGAAAGGAGCCGGTGATGGGGTGGGATCTGAGAGCAAGAGCGGCGGCGTTCGCCATGGTCTTGGGCGTATGGGCGGCGGGCCATGGCCCGGTAGAGGGCTCGCCTGCCGCGAGCCCCGCCTTCGACGTGTCCCATTTGGCGTCCCACCGGGCGGTTTATGAAGTGAGCCTAGTGGACCCAGAGCATGATTCCGGTTTCACCTATGCCAGTGGCCGGATTGTCGTGGAGTGGCAGAACACCTGTTCGGGCTACGCCGCCAATCATCGCTTCGTGACCGAGTTTGGCTCGACCACCGGCATGCCTTTGTTATCGGACCGGCGGTTCTCCTCTTTCGAAGCGGAAGACGGCGAGACTTTTCAGTTCGCCATGGAGAATTTCATCAACATGGCGCTTGCGGATGGCACCGAGGGGCTGGCTTCTCGCCGCAATCGGGCGATCCGCTATGACGCGCCCATGGCGGATCAGCGGACCTTGCCCGATGGGGTTGTTTTCCCGACCCAGCACGCCATCGCCATCATGGCGGCAGCGGAAGAGGGTGCCACCGTGGTGAAGCGCCAGGTGTTCGACGGCTCGGAAGACGGATCGGTGTTCGATTCCGTTGCGTTTATCGGGCGCCAGCACGAGCCGCGGGGGCCGGAGCCCTTTGATACGGTGAACGGGGCCGCAAAGCTCGGCGACATGCCCTATTGGCCGGTCACTTTGAGTTATTTCGAAGTGGGCGACCCCACCGATTTACCCTCCTATGAGGTTTATTATCACCTCTATCCTAACGGGGTATCGGATCGGCTGAAGCTGAATTACGGTACTTTCGAACTCGAGGCCGACTTGGCGGAAATCGAGTTTTTGAGCGCGCCGGAGTGCTCGTAAAAGGATCTCTGGTGCAGGTGCATCGGAGACCCCATGAGCACGGATCATCAGTTCACCGTCACTGTTCACTGGACTGGGGACCGGGGCGAAGGCACGCGGGGCTATCGCGTCTACGGGCGGGACCATGTAATCGAAGTGGCCGGCAAGCCAGATCTTTTGGGATCTGCCGTGCCGGAATTCCGCGGCGATGCGGACCGTCATAATCCGGAAGACCTTTTCGTTGCCGCTTTGTCGAGCTGCCACATGCTGTGGTACCTGCATTTGTGTGCCGATGCCGGGGTGGTGGTGACCGCCTATCAGGATACGGCCCAAGGCGTGCTGGTGCTGGATCGCGACCGGGGCGGACAGTTTGCCCGCGTGATCCTCTACCCGCAGGTGACCATCACCCCTGACAGCGACGCCAAGACCGCCCGGGCCCTGCATGCGGCGGCCCATATGCGTTGTTTCATCGCCAATTCCGTGTCTTGTCCGGTGCGCCATGAGCCGGTCATCCGTGTTGAGACAGGCTGAGCCCGCCATGACCCCCTTGACCCTGGCGCCGGCGCGCCTTGAAGGCCGCTTTATTGTGCTGGAACCCCTGGAGGATGCCCATCGCTCGGGCCTTGAGGCGGTCGCCCAGGACCCGGAGACCTGGGCCCATGTGCCGTTTCGCGCCGATGGTGATGGCTTCGCGCCCTGGTTTGACGGATCCCTCGCATTCCATGCCAGCGGCACGGCGCAGGTCTATGCGGTGCGATTAAAGGCGGATGGTCACGTGGCCGGCAGTACCAGCTTTCTCAATATCGAGCCGACCCATCGGCGCGCAGAGATCGGCGCCACCTGGTATGCAGCGCCCGCGCGAGGGGGCCCGGTTAATCCGGAAGCGAAGTATCTTCTCCTCGCCCATGCCTTTGCCCATGGGGCGATCCGGGTGGAACTGAAGACCGACGCCCGTAACGCCCGCTCCCGCGCCGCGATTGCCAAGCTCGGCGCACGGGAAGAGGGGATCCTCCGTCGCCATACGCTCATGTGGGACGGATATGTGCGTGATACGGTGTATTATTCTATCCTCGACCACGAATGGCCGGCGGTGAAAACACGCCTGGAAGCCCGCTTGGCAGCCTTCCAGGACTGACGGGCGTCATGGGCGCTTACTCCGCGTCCGGTGCGGCGCGGAAATCCCCTTCGATTTCTGAGGCGATATAGATGAACGCCGCATAGACAGCCACATTTTGCGCCAGGTCCTCCGGGTCGATCTTATCGAATGTGTCATCCGGCGTGTGGTGATAATCGAAATAGTCGGTGCCGTTCTGGGTGAGCGTCACCACAGGCATGCCCGCGAGGCGCAGGAACGTCATGTCCGGCCCGCCGCTGGCCCGATTGTCCCCCGGCGCGACCCCGAGGCGCCGGAAGACACGCAGAAATGCGGCGGCCTTGCCGAGCTTGTCTTCGCCCCAATTGGTCTGCATGCGCCAGATCTTGCGCGCACCGAAATCGGACTCCGTGCCGATGACGTGCTTGTGCAAGTCCTCCGCATGGGCCTGGGCATAGGCGCGCGCGCCGACAAGCCCGACCTCTTCGGAGCCGAAATAGACGACGCGGATGGTGCGGGTGGGCCGCCCCGGCAATTGACCCACCAGCCGCGCGGCCGCCGTGACGATACCGATGCCGGCCCCATCATCAAGAGCGCCGGTGGCCTGATCCCAGGAATCCAGATGCGCGCCGACGAGCACGATTTCGTCGGTCTGCCCGGGAATCTCCGCGATGACATTGGCGGACGGCACCAGTTGCTCGGGCCTGCCTTCCCAGGCCTGGCCGGTGCGCCCGCCGCCGCTCACATCAAGGGTCATGCTGACAGTCACGGGGCCACGTGCCAGCGCACGGGTCAATTGATCCGCATCCGGCGTGGACAGGGCGGCGATGGGGACGAGTGGCACGCCGTCCTCATAGCGCATGGCGCCGGTATGGGCGAAACGCTTTTGGCTGGTGCCGACCGAGCGAATGAGCGCGCCGATGGCGCCGCGCCGTCCCGCTTCAACGGCTGCGCCGGAGCGCTTCTGCACCGCGACCCCATAGCCCACGCCATCCTGCGTGCGCATCATCTGCTCATCCACGAACGCGATCTTGCCCGTGAGGGAATGGGCCGGCGCCTCACGCAGATCCTCTAAAGTTTCAAACCGGACAATCTCGCCCTCGATGCCCTCTGGCGGGGTGGCCACCGAATAGCCCAGTGCCGTGATGGCCAGAGGCTGCGGGAATGGCGCAATGATCGCGGCCTCCTCGCGGGCCCGCGTCCACAGGCGCACCTGAAACGGTTCCATACGGACAGACTCGAAGCCAAGCTCGGTCAGGGTGTCCACCGCCCATTCGCGCGCGCGGGCTTCTTGCGTGGTGCCCGCCAGGCGCGGACCGATCTCTGTCGTCAGCGACTCCACAATACGATAGGCGGTGTCATCGACAAGGGCCCGATCAATCAGCCGGTCGGCGGTTTCCTGCATCTCGGGCGTAAGCCAGGTGGGCTCCTCCTGCGCCTTGACGCTGGGCGCGAAGGCCAAGCCGACCGTCAGCGCCAGGACGGGTAGAAGCGCGGCGCCAAACCCCCGATACCAAACCATAATGATGTTCCCCTTTACTGCGGTTGGCGCAAGTCTGACGGGTTCTGGGCCGGTGTGCAAGATGTCCCGCTGTTTAGCGCCGCCGCGCGCCAAGGCCGCGTCCCAGTCCAATGGTGTCCGGGCCGAAGCGGTCGCGCAGCCGGTCCATGGCGCGCTCGGCGGCGCTGTGCCGGGGGCCGTCCTCATCAAGCAAGGTGAGCGGGTCTGCCAAGTCGGCATCGCTCAGTTCGCTGATACCGATACCCAGCAGGCGGAAGGCCGTCCCGTCGGTTTCCGCCGCCACAAGCTCGGCCCCGGTGGCAAACAGCGTATGGGCCATTTGGGTGGGGGCTGAGAGGCTGCGCCGTCGTGTCCGGGTCTTGAACTCCGTTGTTTTCAGCTTGACCGTCAGGACGCGGCCCGCAAGGCCCTTGGCCTTGGCCCGAGCCGCGACCTTCTCGCACAGCGGCCACAGGGCGGCGCGCAGTTCCTCTCGTTTGTGCAAGTCATCATTGAACGTTGTTTCGGCGGAAATGCTCTTGGCCGGGTCATGCGGCGCCACAGAGCGGGTGTCGAGACCGCGCGCCAGGCGCCACACATGCCGGCCCATCGTGCCGTACCGACGGATCATGTCCGCTTCGTCGCGCTTTTGGATCTGGTGCAGATGGGTGAGCCCGTCCTTGGCCAGGCTGCGGGCAAAGGCGGGGCCCACGCCCCAGATCACGGTCACAGGCTGTGCGGCAAGAAAGCTCAAGGTTTCATCACGGCCGATGACGCAGAACCCGCGCGGCTTGTCCAGGTCCGACGCGACCTTGGCCAGGAACTTGTTATGGCTCAGTCCCACCGACGCGGTGATGCCGATGTCTTGCTCAATCTCGCGCAAGAGCCGCGCCAGCATCACCACCGGTGGGGCCCCGTGCAGGCGTTCCGTCCCCGTCAGATCCATGAAGGCCTCATCCAGGGAGAGCGGTTGGACGAGCGGAGTGAGCCGTTCCATCCGCTCCCGGATCGCCCGGCTCACGGCCACATATTTCGCCATGTTCGGTTTGATCACCACCGCATGGGGGCACGCTTTCAGTGCCTTGAACATGGGCATGGCCGAGCGCACTCCCGACAGCCGCGCGATGTAGCAGGCGGTGGACACCACGCCCCGTTTGCCCCCGCCTATGATCACCGGCTTGTCGTTCAGGCTCGGGTCGTCCCGCTTTTCCACCGAGGCATAGAAGGCGTCGCAATCCAGGTGGCCGATGGTCAGTGTGCGTAATTCCGGATGATGCAAAATGCGTCGCCCGCGACAGTTCGGGCAATAGCGCAGCCCCGGGGCGACCGCCGTGAAGCAGTCGCGGCACAGGCCATCGGGCGCGTCAGCGCTCATCGCTCCAGAGGCACCGGTGCGGGCCAGAGCCAGGCCGCGCCCCGCACGCCACTGGAATCTCCGTGGGCATTGCGCACCAGACGGGTCATCAGGGTGCGGGACAACACAAAGGGTGCCATCAGCGCAGGGACGTTTTCGTAAAGCCGCTCCACATTGGACAGCCCCCCACCCAGCACGATCACATCCGGATCCAGAATATTCACGATCTGGGCCAGGGCCCGGCCCATGCGCGTCTCATAGCGGGCGAGCGCTGCATCGGCCTTGGGATCACCCGCCTGTGCCCGAGCGCAGATGTCTTCCGCGCTCAGCCGGTCGCCCGTCAGTCGTTGCACATCCGCGCTGAGCCCCGGTCCGGAAATCCAGGTCTCGATGCACCCCACCTTGCCGCAGTAACAGGCAGGCGCGGCCGCCGCTTCTTCGATCGTGGGCCAGGGCAGGGGGTGGTGGCCCCATTCCCCCGCAATGGCATTGGGCCCGGTCAGCACCTGACGGTTCACGACAATGCCGCCGCCACACCCGGTGCCGACAATGACTCCAAAGACCACATTGGCGCCTTCGCCCGCCCCATCCATGGCCTCTGACAGGGCAAAGCAATTGGCGTCATTGGCCACGCGCACGGGCCGACCAAGGGCCCGTTCCAGGTCCTTGTCCAGCGGTCGGCCAATGATCCAGGTGGAGTTCGCGTTTTTGACAAGGCCCGAACTGGGGCACAGGGCGCCAGGAATGCCGACGCCGACACTGGGCGAGCCGGCCGCATCGGCGTCAAGGGCGCGCACGATGCTCTGAATGGTCCGGATGGTGCCGTCGTAGTCTTCGCGCGGCGTGGATTGGCGCAGGCGGCGGCGGATCAGGCCGGCGCTGTCGAGCAAGACGCCCTCGATCTTCGTGCCGCCCAGGTCGATGCCGATTCGCATGGGCCACTCTCCTGTGCGCCTTGGCCCGGCTCAGAACCCGGCCGTATCCAGGCGCTCGTGAATCAGGCGCGCGATCTCGTCCCAGCGATCGGCGCGATGGTCGCTCCCGTCGGCCGGCTCCAGGAGCGCGGCAAGGCGCGGATCCGCGACGACGTGAATGCAGACGGCCTGAGGCACTTCCGCCCGCACAGAGACGATATTGTGCGGGATGTCGTCGAGAAAGAAAACGGGTGCAGCAAAGCCCCGCGACAGGCGCGCCGCCGCCGGGCCTTTCACACCCTCATTGGCGATGACCGGGTAAGCCAGCCCGTGCTGGGCCAGATTGGCTTCGCGCCGGGGCCGGTTCGACAGCGCCACATTGGTCAGGATCACGATCTGGGCGCGCGCGCTGAGGCCGGCGAGCGCCTCCGGGGCACCGGTCACCGGCTCCAGCAAGCCCTGACGCTCGGCATAGAAATCGGTGAGCAGTTGGCTCACCGTCTCATCCGCTGCCGCCTCGCCGCTATCGCGATGAAAAATATTGCCGTGCAGCCTGAAGCTGCGCAACACCAAGTCATATCCCTCATCCGTGAGGAACGCCTCCAGCCCCGCCACGAATTGCAGGATCACCTCATCCGCATCACACAGAATCAGGGGGCGCGCCGGATCAAGGCGCAGCGAATCGATCTGCTCGCAGACATGGGGGGCGGGGTCGGACACGGGGGGCACCTCTTTGACACAGAATGACCGTTGGTTTGCGCCTAGCACAAAGCGCTATGCTGGGGGAACATGGGCCAAACGGGCGCGTCGGCCAGGGTGGCGACAAGAAAGAATTAACACTGTCGGCGTCTAATTGCGGCTCACCAGAAACGGGTCCATGAATGAAGGGGCATGGGCCGTCGCGGAGTGCAGCGCACCGATTTGGAGCGCGCCGCTGCCGTTACGTGGGGTGCGGGAGTCATGGATGCGATGGCGAAGACGGTTTTGATCGTCGAGGACAACGAGCTGAACATGAAGTTGTTTCATGATCTGCTCGATGCCCACGGCTACGAGACCCTTCAGACACGGGACGGGATGGAAGCGCTGGAAATCGCGCGCGAACACCGGCCCGACCTTATTCTCATGGATATTCAGTTACCGGAAGTCTCCGGCCTGGAAGTCACGAAATGGATTAAGGAAGATGACGAGCTGCGGGCCATCCCCGTTGTTGCCGTCACTGCCTTTGCCATGAAGGGGGATGAGGAAAAGATCCGCGAGGGCGGCTGTGAAGCCTATGTGGCCAAGCCGATTTCTGTGGGTCAGTTCCTGTCCACGGTGCGGACTTTCCTCGAAGCGCCCAAGCCACGCCCTGCGTCTCCCGGTCCTGCGTCTCCCGGTGCGGATGAAAAGTCGCGCGTCGTTTCGCGTTAAATCGTCCGATCCGGTGCGGCCCAATGGGCCAAGCTCATGACGCCAGTAGGCGTCTTGGCCCTGTCCGCGCTATCATCCGCATCCGAGATACTCAGGCGCGGCGGATAGCATGATGGCGACACGGCAAGGGGAGGGGGCGTCCGGCGCGGCGGCCCAGGAGCGCGGTCTGCTGCTCGGCTGGCGCGAGGTGTCGCGGCCCGCCCTGTTTTCCGGACCCGCCGCCGAATCACCCGAGGCGCCCTATCGCCTCCGCGGCGATGTCGCCGAACCGATCGTCTATGAAGGTGACAGCCACCTGCTCAGCGTCGCGCCCACGGGCTCGGGCAAGGGGCGCGGTGCCATTATTCCCAATCTGCTGCGCTATCCAGGGCCCATGATTGTGGTGGACCCCAAGGGCGAGAACTATCAGGTCACGGCCCGCTATCGACGCTCGCTGGGCCAGAAAGTTCATGTGCTTGACCCCTTCGGCGTGGTGACACGCAGCACGGCGCGGCTCAATCCGTTCGATGTCTTTGCGTTGCCGGGCGCGCAGATCGATGCGGAATCGGAAATGCTGGCGGAGCTGCTGGCCGGCGGTATCCGGTCGCTGAAAGATCCGTTCTGGGATATCTCCGCCTCGTCTCTGATCTCCGGGTTGATCGCCTATCTGGCGGCTCATGGGGCACCCCATGAGCGCCATTTCGGGTCCCTGCGCTCGCTGATGTGGAGTGATTTCGTCTATCGCATCGCCCGGCTTCTGGATGAGAAGCAGGATTTGCACCCTTTCGCCCGGGCCGAGTTGGAGGGGTTTCTGGGCATTACGGCGGATATCACCCGCGGCGGCATCATCGCCACTGCGTATACGCATGGGAATATTTTGAAAAGTGACGCGGTGTTGCGCTCGCTGGGGCCATCGACCATCGATCTGGAGGAGATCATCGCGGGCGATCCCATGACGCTCTATCTGATCATCCCGCCCACCAAGCTTGATTCGCACAAGGCGCTGTTGCGGCTGTGGATCGGCACTTTGCTGCTGGCCATCATGCAGCGGCGCACCCGTCCGGCGCAGCGCACGGTGTTTCTGCTGGATGAGTGCGCGCAGCTGGGTTCGCTGGGGGTATTACGCCAGGCGGTGACGCTCATGCGTGGCTATGGGCTTCAGATCTGGATGTTTTTCCAGGATCTGTCGCAGATCAAACGGCTTTATCCGGATGATTGGCAGACCATGGTCAACAATGCCGCCGTGCTTCAGACCTTCGGTCTGAACACCCATATGGTTGCGCGGGAAATGGCGGATTTGCTGGGCGGGATCGGGTCACAGGACTTGCGGCTGTTGCCGCCCAACCAGCAGATCTGCGTCATGCCGGGCACGCTCCCGGTGATCAGCCGCCGTCCGGACTATTTGAGCGATCCGCTTTTTGCCGGGCGCTTCGATCCCAATCCGCTGTTCAAGGGCGTGGATTAGGCGCGCCCATGCAAAAAGGCCCCGCCGGGGCGGAGCCTCATCACAAGGTCCAAGGCCAGGATCCTATTTGATCTTGCCTTCCTTGAATTCCACGTGCTTACGCGCTTTCGGATCGTATTTCCGGACCGTCATTTTCTCGGTCATGGTGCGCGTGTTTTTCTTGGTCACGTAAAAAAAGCCGGTGCCAGCCGTGCTGTTCAGCCGGATTTTCACCGTGGTGGGCTTCGCCATTGCCGTCGCTCCGAATGGGACTGCTGCGCGGGTCCTCGCGCCTTCAAACCTCAGAAAAACACCAGCCAGGGGTGGTTTGTCAACTCCCCCGCTCGCTGTGATGGTCGGGGCCGCGGGCGATGCGCACGCTGACCACCACCAGATAAGCAAGGCACAGGGCGGCGAGGACGACCATCAGGCCATGGGGGTCCCACCAGTCCATGGCAACGCCCCCGGCCGGCGGCCCCACCAGCGAGCCAAAGCCATACATCAGGATGAAGGCCGCATTGGCCCCCGCGAGCGCTGACCCGGTGAAGCGCTCACCGATCACCACCAAGCCTACCGTGTAAAGGCCCACGACCGTCCCCCCCGTCAGGAACATGACGATGAGCGCCGGCGCGGTCAGGTGCATCAGGAACGGCAGGATCAGCGCACCGACCACGCCGACCAACGCACAGAGGGCCAGCACCAGGCGGCGCTCGATCCGGTCGGCCAACCAGCCAATAGGCAATTGCAGGAGGATATTGCCCAGCGCCGCCGCCGCCAACAGGCGCGCTGCCGCCCCGTCCTCAAGGCCCGCCCGCACCCCGTAAACGGGGATGAGGTTGAGAATGCCCATCTCCACTGCGCCGAAGACAAGCGCGGCGCCCATGGCGCTTGGGGCTGCCCACAGGAATGGCAGCAGCGGCGCATCGTGGCCGTCCTCCAGGGACGGGACTTCCACCCGCAAGGACAACAGCACCACGAACGCGCCGCTCATCAGCGCTGCCGCCGCCAAAAACGGCAGCCATCCGGCCGTCCCCGTTACGCTGAGGATCCCCACGCCCAGCGCAAAGCCCCCCGCGAGCCCGGTGCTGTAAAGCCCGAGCACCCGCCCGCGCGTGCGTTCCACCGCCACCATGTTGATCCACACTTCCGTGGCAATGAAGATGCCCGCGAGCCCAACCCCGAAAAGGAAGCGGATCGGGAACCATAGCCAGATGTCCTGGAACAGTTTGAAGGCCAAAATGGCCAGGATCGCCAGCACCAGCGAGGCCGCCAGCACCTGGCGAATGCCAAAGCGTTTCATCAGCAGCGGCGCAAACGGGATATAGACGAGGGTGGACAGGGCCCCTACCGCGGTATTGAGGCCAATAAGGGTGCGGCTGGCGCCCATGTCGTTCATCAGAAGGCCGATGATCGGGCTCGACAGGCCCCAGCCGACGCCGGCCACGGTGATGGAAATGAGAATGGCGGCGAGGCTTTTGCGCCGTGTGGCGGTATCCATGGCGTATCCCGGACGCTTGTGGCGTTTAAGCCCACCATAGCCCGAATTGTCCGGGCCGCGTCGAGCCTTAGCGCCGTCCGCGCCGGCCGCCGCCGCGCCCCTTCCGCTCGGGGCGCTTGCGCTCAGAGCGGGGCGGGGCCTTGCGGCTGCGCCCGCGCGCGGTGTCCTCGCGATAGCTGGACGGCTCGGACAAGAGATCAAAACGCAGGCCCCCGGTCATGGGAGCCGCCTCCACCACCGTCACCTCCACCGGATCGCCCAGCCGATAGACCGCCCCGCTGCGCTCGCCCACCAGCGCATGGGCGGCCTCATCATGCTCGAAATGCTCCTCGCCCAGCGTGCGGATGGGCACCAGGCCGTCCGCCCCGGTGTCGTCGAGCTTCACGAAAAGGCCGAACCGCGTCACGCCGCACACGCGGCCCGGGAACGCCGCGCCCACCTTGTCCTGCATATAGGCCGTGATGAAGCGATCAACGGAATCCCGTTCCGCCGCCATGGAGCGGCGCTCATGGCCTGAGATCTCCGCCCCAATGGCCTCCAGCTCGCCCATTTGCGCCTCGGTCAGGCCATCCGTCCCCAGAGTGCACGCGCTGATCAGGCCACGATGGACGATAAGATCCGCATAGCGCCGGATGGGCGACGTAAAATGCGCATAGCGGCGCAGATTGAGGCCGAAATGACCCACATTGTCCGGGTTGTACTGAGCCTGGGATTGCGAGCGCAGGATCACTTCCTGGATCATGGCCGCCGCTTCGGTGCCCTGGGCCTTTTCAATAATGCGGTTGAAATGCTGGGGCCGGATGGCTTGGCCCTTCGTGAGCGACAGTCCCACCGTCTCCAGAAAGTCGCCAAGCGCGCGGAGTTTCTCCCGGTCCGGACTGTCATGCACGCGGTAGAGCAGCGGGGTTTTGCGTCGCTCCAGGGTCTCCGCGGCGGCCACATTGGCGAGGATCATGAATTCTTCGATCAGCCGGTGGGCGTCGTGGCGTTAGCGCCCGCACACGCCCCTCACCCGCCCGTCCGCGTCGACCGCCACTTTGTGTTCCGGCAAGTCCAGGTCGAGCGGAGCCCGCTTTTCGCGCGCCTGCGCCACGGCCCGGTACGCCGCGTAGAGCGGTTCGATCACCGTTTTCAAGAGCGGCTTAGTGGCCTGGTCGGGCTGGCCTTCATGGGCAGCCTGGGCCTGATCGTAAGCCAGGCTCGCGGGTGAGCGCATCATGGCGCGCAGAAAGCTGTGGGATTTCTTCCGTCCGTCGGCGGAGAACACCATGCGCACCGCCAGGCAGGGCTTGTCTTCCCCTTCATGCAGCGAACACAGATCATTGGAGAGCCGCTCGGGCAGCATGGGAATGACCCGGTCCGGCAGATAAGTGGAATTGCCCCGTTTGCGCGCCTCCCGGTCAAGTGCACTCCCCGGGCGCACATAGGCCGCCACATCGGCGATGGCCACATGCACCACGTGGCCTCCCGGATTGGCCGGGTCCGGATCAGGTGCCGCATGCACCGCATCGTCGTGGTCACGCGCGTCTTCGGGATCGATGGTGACGAGGGGCAGGGCGCGCAAGTCCGTGCGTCCCTTCATGGTCACCGGTGCCATGGCCTCCACTTCGGCCAGCACCTCGGGGGGAAACTCGGTGGGGATACCATGGGTGTGAACGGCGATCAGGCTGATGGCGCCCTGGTCATGGCGGTCGCATAGGCGCTCCACCACCCGGCCGCGCTTGGCGCCATGCATCCGGGTGGGGAGGATTTCCACCAGGACCAGTTCCCCGTCCTTGGCATCGGCTGTGTCCGTGGCGGTCACAAGAATGTCGTGGCGGCTCTTGCGATCAACCGGGGTCACGCGGGCGTCGGAGCGTTTACCCCGGCCCGTGCGTTCAAAGACGCCGAGAATACGGTGGGCGGATTGGCCCAGGCGCTTAATGACCCGCGCCTCCACCACGCCCTCATCAGTCTCCACCAGGCGCGCCAGCACCCGGTCGCCGATACCGATAGCCGGCCCGGCCGCGCGCCCCTTGCGGCCCGCGCCGTCTCCCGGCGCTAGCATAATGCGCGGCGGCGGCGCGTCCTGCGTCCATTTCACTGGGCGGCCCAGCAGTTCTCCGTCCGTATCCCGATCCACGATTTCGATGACGGTGACCGGGGGCAGGCTGCCGGTCCGATTGAGGCTCTTGCCGTGGCCACGCTCGATCAGGCCCTCATCCTGCATTTCTTTCAGCAGGTCTTTGAGGGCATAGCGGTCATCGCCGGTGATGCCGAAGGCGCGCGCGATCTCGCGCTTGCCCACCGTGTCGTCAGCACCACGGATGAAGGCGGCGATATCGGCTTTGGAAGGCAGGCTCGCGGAGGCGTCCCCCTTGGCGGCGGCGCCCCGTTTGGCGCCGCGCCGGGTCTTTGCTTTCGCCGTCTTGGCGCTCACTCGGAGGCCTCGGCCACATCTGGCTCGGTGGCCTTGGCGGTCTTCTTCTTGGCAGCGGCTTTCTTCTTGGTTGCCGCCTTCTTCTTAGGAGCGGCCTTCTTCGCCGTGGTCTTTTTCTTGGCCGCCGCTTTTTTCTTCGGCGCAGCCTTTTTCTTGGCGGAGGTTTTCTTGCCCGTCTTGGCCGCCCGGTCATTGAGCAGCGTGACCGCCTGCTCCATGGTCACGTCCTGCGGGTCTGTGCCTTTGGGGATCGTGGCATTGACCTTGTTATGGTTCACATACGGACCATAACGCCCGTCCAGCACCCGCACCGGATTGCCGTCTTCGGGATGCTCGCCCAATTCCTTCAGCGCCTTGGCCTCGCCGCGCCGGGGACGGGATTTCTTCTCCGCCAAGACGGTCACCGCGCGGTTGATCCCGATGGTGAAGAGATCCTCGACGGACTCCAGATTGGCATATTTGCTGCCATGTTTCAGATAGGGGCCGTAGCGCCCCAGGCCCGCCTGGATCATCTCCCCGTCTTCCGGGTGCGAGCCCACATCGCGCGGCAGGGACAACAACGCCAGTGCCCGGTCGAAATCCAGGTCCGCCTGCATGTCCTTGGGGATACTGGACCGCTTGGGCTTTTCGCCATCCGCGCCTTCGCCAAGCTGGACGTAAGGGCCGAAGCGGCCCGTCCGCATGGTCACGTCTTCGCCGCTTTCAGGATCCGTACCCAGAACTTTGGGCTCATTGGCAAGGGCCGCATCCCCGTCTTCGCCGGCGGCCGCCAGCGCTCGGGTAAAGTTGCATTCGGGATAATTGGAGCAGCCGATAAAGGCGCCGTAACGCCCCAGCTTCAAGCTCAATTCCCCGTCGGCGCAGGCCGGGCACGCGCGCGCCGGCGAGCCATCTTCTTTCGCCGGAAAGATATGCGGGCCCAGAATGTCATTCAGCGCATCCAGCACCTGCGACACGCGCAGGTCCGATGTCTCGTCCACTTTGGCGATGAAGGCCTGCCAGAACTCCCGCAAGAGATCCTTCCAGGCCAGATCGCCGCTCGACACCAGATCAAGCTTGCCCTCCAGATCCGCCGTGAAATCATATTCCACATAGCGGGTGAAGAAGCTTTCCAGGAAGGCGGTGACGAGCCGGCCCTTGTCCTCCGGCACGAAGCGGTTGCGGTCCATGACCACATAGCTGCGGGCCCGGAGCACTTCCAGAATCGAGGCATAGGTGGAGGGCCGGCCGATGCCCAGCTCCTCCATCTTCTTCACCAGGGTCGCTTCCGTATAGCGGGGCGGGGGCTCGGTGAAGTGCTGGCTCGGCGTGACCGTGTCCAGGCGCGTGGGCTCTCCCTGCGCCATAGCGGGCAGGCGGCGGGAATCCTCTTCCTCCGAATCATCCCGGCCTTCCTGGTAGAGCGCCAGGAAACCGTCGAACAAGATCACCTGTCCCGTGGCACGCAAGACGGCCTGCCCGTCGGCACTTGCCAGATCGGCGGTGGTGCGTTCCACCCGCGCGCTTTCCATCTGGCTCGCCATGGTGCGTTTCCAGATCAAGTCATAGAGGCGCTTTTGATCTGCCTCCAGAAAGCCGGCGACGTTATCGGGCAGGCGTTCCAAGCTGGTTGGGCGCACCGCCTCGTGAGCCTCCTGGGCGTTCTTGGCCTTGGTCTTATATTCGCGCGCTGATGCGGGCAGATAGCTGTCGCCAAAGCGCGCGGCAATGACTTTGCGCGTCTGGTCCAGGGCTTCCGGCGTCACCTGGACGCCGTCGGTCCGCATATAGGTGATCAGGCCCACGGTCTCGCCGCCGAGTTCCGTGCCCTCATAGAGGCGCTGAGCGGCCTGCATGGTGCGCTTGGCGGAAAAGCCCAGCTTGCGCGCCGCTTCTTGCTGCATGGTCGAGGTGGTGAAGGGCGGCGGCGGATTGCGCCGGCCCGGCTTGGCCTCGACACTGGCAACCGTGAAGCCGCCGCGCTCTACGGCGGTCACCGCCCGTTTGGCCGCTTCTTCATTACCGAGGGAGAACTTGTCCAGTTTTTCGCCGTTGAGCGCATGGAGCCGGGCGGTGAAGGCGTCCCCATTGGCGGTCGCCATGTCCGCCTCGATGCTCCAATACTCCTCGGCGACGAATTTCTCGATTTCCATCTCGCGCTCGCAGACGAGCCGCAGCGCCACCGATTGCACCCGCCCCGCCGAGCGCGAGCCCGGCAGCTTGCGCCACAGCACGGGCGAGAGCGTGAAGCCCACCAGATAATCGAGCGCCCGGCGCGCCAGATACGCCTCGACCAGTTCCATGTCCAGATCGCGCGGCTGCGCCATGGCGTCCAGAATGGCTTTCTTGGTGATGGCGTTGAACACCACCCGCGCCACCGGCTTGTCCTTGAGCGCCTTTTTCTCGCGCAGGACTTCCAGCACATGCCAGGAAATGGCCTCGCCTTCCCGGTCCGGGTCGGTGGCGAGGATCAGCCGGTCGGCGTCTTTAACCGCGGCCGTGATGTCGCGCAAATGGCGCTGAGACTTCCCGTCCACTTCCCAGGCCATCTGGAAATCGTGATCGGGCAGAACCGACCCGTCCTTCGGCGGCAGGTCGCGGATATGGCCGTAGCTGGCCAACACCTTGTAGCCGGGGCCGAGATATTTGTTGATGGTCTTCGCCTTGGCCGGCGATTCCACAATGACAACGTCCATTCCGCCTCGTCGATCATCCGCCGCGTCTGACATCGCGCTGCCGGGCGGTGTTGCCGGCCAGGACGCTGGTCCGGACACCAGCAAAGGAACCGAGTCGTAAGACCAATCCCTTAATCCTTTCGCAGCGCCAACTTGTCTTAGCCCCCATAGCTAGGGCGCCAGAGCACTGTCGGCCAGCCCTTTCCTATGTGGGGCGGCTCGACGGGCCGGGAGAGTGGTGAAAAGCCTGGGAGCTGTCAACCGAACACCGGGCGGGTGGGGTGTCCATGCGGGGCTGCACGCGGTAAGAATGCGTGACACAAGCATCAACCTGTGAGAGAAAAACTCCCCTATTCGGAGGCTGGGCCGGGATACACACTTTTTTCGCGCTATGGTTGGTACCCGCTGCAGAAAAAGTGTGCGACACGGTCTTATCGACGATGAGTTGTGTCACTCATGATCATAAGGCGACGCGCGCCCCTTTTCTCAACCTGCAATCGTCACATTCGCACAGGTGTCATCATTTATGCCAGCATCAAGTGACAACGAACCCGGTGGGGCCAAATCTGGTGGACGGGGGCCCGGCGGCGGCGGCCCTAGCGGCGGCGGCCCTGGCGGCGGCGGCCCATTCGATGGGCAAAAGCCTTGGGAAACCGCGCATTTTATCTTTGAACATCTGATTGCCATGATGACCTTGGCCCGCCGTCATCCCAAGGCGTTGGCGTCGTTGGTTTATTTTCTTGAGATGGCCGGGGAAGAAGCCAAACATCTCAGTGATCGACGCCCGAAAGATCCTCCTGACGGTGGATCGTCACACAAGCAGACAGGAAGGCAGCCATAGGGCAGGGCGCTTTATGCAAGCTTGGAGTGGGCACGGATCTCAAAGCTGGCCCGTTTTGAGGAGCGGCCCCGTCTTCAGGAGCGGCCCCGTCTTCAGGAGCGGCCCTGTGCTCAGGAGCAGCTTGAAGCCTCACACCCTATTGTGACGGCGCCTATTGTGACGCCGCGTCCGGTTTCGTCCGGAGCGGCGGTGCCCACGATCGGGAGGCGTGTCGATTAGGGAGCCGCGGAGGCCGCCAAGCCGGCGGCGGTAAGAACCACTCCGGCGGCCGGATCCCGATGCACCACCCCGGCCAGTTCCCACTCCAGCAGGGCCGTCATCACAAGCGGTGTCGAGCAGTCCGCAGCGCGGATCAGCTCATCCAACGGCGTGGGCGTGGCCCCCAGCAGGGAGCGCAGGCGCCGGCGGGCCGCATCAAGCTCGCTATCGCCGTTTGGCTGCACCGGCACGGGCGCCACTGGCGCTTGAGCCGCCGCTTGGACAAGCGGGCGGGCCAGCACACCCGACAGCGCCTCAATCACATCATCGGCGGTTTCCGTCAGAACAGCCCCCTGGCGCAGCAGATTGTTGGTGCCGCGAGAGCGCGGATCAAGGGGAGAGCCGGGCACGGCGAACACCTCTCGACCTTGCTCCAGAGCGCAGCGCGCGGTGATCAGCGACCCGGATCGTAAAGCGGCCTCGATCACCAGCACGCCCCGTGACAGGCCGGAGACGATGCGATTGCGCTGCGGAAAATGATGGCGCTTCAGCAGCGTGAAGCCGAACGGCATTTCACTGATCACGAGCCCGTCTTCGGCGATGGCATCGTAGAGTGGCTGATGATCCGGCGGATAAACATGGTCAATCCCCCCCGCCAACACGGCGACAGTGCCGCTGCTCAGCGCCCCCCGATGGGCGGCCGCATCAATGCCCCGGGCCAGGCCCGACACCACCGCGAACCCCTGGGCGCCCAAATCCGCCGCCAGCCGCTCCGCCAATTGGCGCCCCAGCGCCGATGCGTTGCGTGATCCCACAAGAGCTATGAGCGGTTGCTCCAGCCTTTCCAGGCGGCCTTTCACGGTCAGCAGGGGGGGCGGTGTATCGAGCGTGCTAAGCCCAGCCGGATAGGCGGGGTCCCGGGCCGTCAGCAGCTGCGCCCCGAAACGGGATAGCGCGTCCAGCTCCGCCTCCGCTTCCGCCGCGCTCATGATTCGGGTCCGGCCGCGATGGCCGCCCCGGCGCGCCAGATCCGGCAAGGCGATAAGCGCCTCGGTCGCGCTGCCGAAGCGGTCCAGCAGCGCCCAGAAGGTGGTGGGCCCCACGTTTTCGCTGCGGATCAAGCGCAGCCAGTCGCGCCGTTCGGTCGCCTGGGACGGGCGCTGTGCGTCCGTGGCGGCAGGGCTGGTCGCCGCCGGCGTCTGCGCGACGGGCATGGATGGCGGCATCAGGGGCGCCGAATCGAGGTGTTGTTCTTTAAACATGCGCGTATTAGGCGGCAGGCCTGTCTCCCGCGCAACCGCCCTAGAGTAGCAGTTTTGACTTTCTTCAGGCGTTGATGCAGGCGCGCAGCGCGCCTAGTCGGCCTTAGCGGCGCCGATGCGCGGCTCCGTACCGGCCCAAAGGCGCTCAATATTGGCCCGATGGCTCAGCCAGACCAGCAGCGCCAGGATCGCCACCATTTCCGCGAACTGATACGCACCCTGGGCCCAAAACGGGAACGGCGCCACGGCCGCTGTCAGCAGCGCCGCCAGCGAGGAATAGCGCAAGGCGAGGGCGGAGAGAATCCAGACGGCGGCACAGATCAGGCCGGCGACCCAGGACAGGCCCAGCAGGATCCCCAACGCGACCGCCACGCCTTTACCGCCTTTGAAGCCGAGCCACACGGGAAACAAGTGGCCGAGAAACGCTCCGAGCGCCACAATCACGGTGACATCCGGCCCAAACCAGGCCTTGGCGATCAGGACCGGCACCAGGCCCTTCAGCGCATCGAATAGCAAGGTTGCCGCCGCCAGCCCTTTGTTGCCCGTGCGCAGCACATTGGTGGCGCCGATATTGCCCGAACCGATCTGACGAATATCACCCAGGCCCGCCGCCTGGGTCAGGATGAGACCAAAGGGGATGGAGCCGCACAGATAGCCCGCCGCCAGCGCCATCCCATAGATATGCCAGACAAAGCTCCAACTGATCGGATCTGGCATCGCGTTCTCCCCTGCGATCACGCCGCCTCGAACACCGTGCGGCCAGCCACCACCGTGCGCAGCACTTTGCCCTGAAACCGCCGTCCGTCGAAAGGCGAATTGCGCGACCGCGAGCGCAAGGTCGTGGCGTCGAGCACGAACGGAGCGCCCGGGTCGAACAGCACCAGATCCGCCGGGCGCCCCTTGGCCAGCCGTCCCGCGTCCAGGCGCAAGATCTCGGCGGGTCGCGTGGTCATGGTGCGCAGAAGCGCGGGCAGGGTCATGTGGCCATTATGGTGAATTTCCAGCGCCGCCGGCAGCAGGGTTTCCAGGCCCACCGCCCCGAAAGCGGCCTCGGCGAACGGCAGGCGTTTATCCTCCGGCGGCTGGGGCTCGTGGCTGGACACGATGACATCAATACGCCCGTCCGCCAGCGCCGCCACCATGGCCGCGCGTTCGTCTTCGGTCCGCAGCGGCGGCAGCACTTTGAAGAAGGTGCGGTAATTGGCGATGTCGATTTCGTTGAGGGTCAGGTGATGGGCCGAGACGGCGCAGGTGATCGCCAGATCCCGCGCCCGCCCCCGATCGAGCGCCGCCAGGGTCGCCGGCGTCGAAACTTGCGCCAGGTGATAGCGCGCGCCTGTCCCCTCCAACAGCAGCATGTCCCGCTCCGCCATGATGGTTTCCGCGCTCGCCGGAATGCCGGTGAGGCCGAGGCGGGTGGACATTTCGCTTTCATTCATGCTGCCGCCTTCAGTGAGGCTCGGCTCCTGGGCGTCATGGGCCACCAGCGCATCAAAGGCGCGGGCATAAAGCAGGGTGCGGCGGAACACCCGGGCATTGGCCACCGAGCGGCCCGCATCAGTAAAGCCCACGGCGCCGGCCTCGGCCAGCAGGCCCATCTCCGTCATGTCCGCGCCCTGTAGACCGCGGGTGAGTGCGGCCATGGGATGCACATGGACCATGGCCGTATCCCGCGCCCGGCGGCGGATAAAATCCACCAGCGAGGCATCATCGATAATGGGATCCGTCCGGGGCATGACAATCATGGTCGTGACCCCCCCGGCTGCGGCCGACACGCTGGCCGAGCGCAGGGTCTCTTTTTGCTCTGCGCCCGGCTCCCCGGTGAAGACCCGCATATCAATGAGCCCCGGCGCCAGCACTTTGCCGCGCGCGTCGATGACGCTCACGCCGTCAGGCGGGGTCTCGCCAAGAAGGCCCGGACCCAAATCGGCAATCATCCCATCCCGGACCAGCAAATCGCCTCGCTCGTCCCGGCCTGTGTCCGGATCGATCAAGCGGGCATTGGTGAATGCAATGGGCGGGGGGCTGTCGAACGGGCTCATGCGCCTGCCCCCCGGTTCGTCTCCAGGGGATCCTCGTCTGGATCCCCGGGCAGATGGGGTAACCGCCGCGCCAGCGCGTCGAGCACTGCCATCCGCACGGCCACCCCCAGCTCCACCTGATAAGAGATCAGACTGCGTTTGGGGTCGTCCGCCACCAGAGAATCGATTTCCACTCCCCGGTTCATGGGCCCGGGATGCATGACGAACGCGTCCTCCTTGGCTTCGGCGAAGCGCTCCGGATCCAGGCCGAAAAAGCGATAATATTCCCGCACGGACGGAACGAAGGCTCCTGTCATCCGCTCCAGCTGTAAGCGCAGCATCATGACGATGTCGCAGTCCTTCAGCCCCTCTTCCATCGAGGTAAAGACGTCCACCCCCAACCGCTCCACATGGGGCGGCAGCAGGGTCGGCGGTGCGATCACGCGCACCCGCGCGCCCATAAGATTCAACAGATAAATGTTAGAGCGGGCCACCCGGCCATGGGCGATGTCGCCGCAAATGGCCACGGTCGCCCCTTCCAGCCGCTTCAGCCGTCGCCGAATGGCGAGCGCGTCAAGGAGCGCTTGGGTCGGGTGCTCATTGGCCCCGTCGCCCGCATTGATCACCGCGCAATCAACCTATTGCGCCAGCAAGTCCACCGCGCCGGACATGGCATGGCGCACCACGATCAGGTCCGGATGCATGGCATTGAGCGTCACGGCGGTGTCGAGCAGCGTCTCGCCCTTGGAAATGGCGGAGTGGCGCACCGCCATATTCATCACGTCAGCCCCCAGCCGCTTGCCCGCCAGCTCGAAGGATGCCTGAGTACGGGTGGAGGGCTCGAAAAACAGATTGATCTGGGTCCGCCCGCGCAGAATGGCGTCTTTCTTGTCCACCTGGCGGTTGAGGTTCACGTAATGCTCAGCAAGGTCCAGAAGCTGGGTCACGTCCTGAGGGCTCAAGCCCTGGATGCCGAGCAAGTGACGGTGGGGAAAGGCAATGGCGTCGGGCATGGGCAAGCCAGCGTGGTGGTACAATCGCGCGTACCCTGAGCCGCGTCGCGGGCTTTGGCAAGGGGCCGCATGGGCGCACGCCGCCCCCCGATCCCACGACGCGCGCGGGTGCTGCCTTGCCCGCCTGTGCGCAAAGCGCGTATTCTCGACGCTAGGCTGGTGAAGGGCCGACAGAAAGGACGGGACCATGGCAATGGCAGATGCGGCGAACCGAGTGGGACGCCCCATGCTTGCAATGGTGGGGCTGGCGGCATTGCTGCTGGCGGCACCGGCGGCCGAGGCCGAAGAGGTGCGCGTGCCGGTACCCTTCGCGCAAGGCCAAATCTATGACGTGACTATCTCGATCACCCAGGGCCCCCAGGCCGCGCCAGCGCTGGGCTCGCGCGGCACCTTAAGTGTGGTTGAGGCCGGCGAGACCGGCTTCGTCGTCGAGGAACGGACCTTGGACATCACGGTCACGCCCACGACGGACGACGCCACGGCGGCTTTCAATGCCCAAATGCTGGACACCGTATCCTCCGCGCTTGAAGGCGCGGTGATGCGCGTGGCGGTGACCGGCACGGGAAGCGTGGACCAGGTTTTGAACTTGGACACGGTGCGCACGCACGTCTTGGCGGCGAAAGAGACCATCCTGGACGAAATGGGCGCCAACCTCGCGGCCGACGGTCTGGCCCCCGACGCCATTCGGGAGATGCGGGCCGCGACCGGGCAGGTTTTGGATGAGGCCTTTCTCGCCTCCGACGCGCAACTGGAATTCAAGGTCACCGAAGGGCTCTCGATCCTCACCATGCCCATGGGCATGACCTTCGATACCCAGACCCCGACCACCTATGGCGATTTGACGCGCGGTGATTTCGGGGCCGACGGCACTGCTGGGGTTTTCCGGGTCCTGGACCTGGACCGCACCGCCAACAGCTTGCGCGTGGAATGGGTGCAAACCTACGCCCCGGATCTGTTGGAAGACCAGACCCGCGCCATCATGGGCACGTTCGCGCAGTTCATTCCGGATGCGGCCGAGCGGGAGCGGGTGCTGGCCGATCTGAAGGTCGAGCGGGTGGATACCACTGTTTACGAGATTGCCCTGGACACCGGCATGCCCGCCACGGTGGTCACCCAGGAAGTGATTTCCGTGAACGGCACGCCGACGCGGACCACGACCAAAGTCATGGAAACGGCCCTGCGATAGCGCCGTGTGCTGAGCGCTCAGGAGAGCGCCAGCAACACCACTGGCAAAGTGAGGGCGGCCGCCAGAGTGGAGGCCGTCGTCAATCCCGCCATCAAAGGCGCATCGCCCCCAAGCTGGCGGGCCAGCACGTAGGATGATGTCGCCCCCGGCATGGCGCCACAGACGACGGCCACCACAAGGGCTGGTCCCGACACCCCCATGCCCCAGGCCCAGGCGCCCATGATCGCCGGCATGGCCACGAGCTTGAGCGCGATGGTGAGGATGATAATGCCGGTCTTGCCCCGCAAATGGTCGAAATCCAGCGCCGCGCCCACGGCCAGCAGCCCCAACGCCAGCGACGCCCGGCCGAGAATCGCCACCGTCTCCCCCACGGGCCCGTCCCAGAGCGGCGCCCAGCCATTCAGCACCAAGCCCAGCGCACAGGCGATAATCAGCGGATTGGTGGCCACCGCATGGGGCAGAGTGGTGAGCGGCGCGGGCGTGCCCTCCCGATTGCGGCTCAACACGATCACGCAAATCACATTGATCACCGGCACCAGCGTGGCGATCGCCACGGCCATGAAGGCGAAATCCGCCGCGCTGAGCAGGCTTGCGCCGAGCGCCAGCGCCACGAACCCGTTCCATCGCACCGCGCCTTGAAACACGCTCGTGAAGGCCGCGCCTGGCAGGCCCAAGAAGGGGCGCAGCAGTGCCACCACCGCGATCATGGTGAACAGTCCGCCCAGAAGGCTCAGCGAGAGCCGCCACACAGCGCTGAAATCGAGCGCCGCCGTCCCCAATGTGTGGGCCAGCAGGGCTGGAAACAGAATGAAATAGTTGATGCGGTCCACCAGCGCCCAATGATCCGCCTCGCGAAAGGCGCGTTGCCGAACCCCAAATCCCAGCGCAATCAGCAAAAACACCGGCGCCAGCGCCGGCAACACAACATCCATGACCCCGTCCGCTCTCTCACATCTGCGCGCACCCGCACTGTGCCACGGTCCGCGCCGGACAGGGGGGCCTCCCTGCAGTGAGCGGCACAAAAGACATCCTCTGTGGATGAGTATGCGTGGGTGCGGGAGAGATTGGCGATGAAAACCGCCTGGTTAAATCTGCTGGTGACGCCGGAAGAAAAAGCCAGCATGGAGCGTCAGGCGGCGGGTCTGCCTGTCGGATCTCATGGGCACGCTGCGCGACATGGTGCTGATGCAGGAGCGCCTGCAGCAGTTGAACGACACCGTGTCGCGCCTGGATCATCAGGTGTTGGATCACGACAAACGGCTCGTGCGGATTGAGACCATGATCGCAATGGCTCAGCGCAGTGATCCGCCAGGACGCAAACGCCTGACGTAACGCCGTGGCCTCACGCCATGCGCATCCGATCGAGCGCGCCTTGCAGAATGTAGGCGGCGGCCATCTTGTCCACGAGTTCGGCGCGGCGTTTGCGGCTGGCGTCAGCGTCCAGCAGCGTGCGGGTGACGGCGGCGGTGGAGAGGCGCTCGTCCCAGAGCGCCGCGGCGACGGGGCGCAGGCCCTGGAGATTGCGCAGAAAAGCGCGGGTGGACTGGGCGCGGGGGCCTTCGCTGGCATCCATGTTCATAGGCAGGCCGATGACCAGCCCCCCCACATCGTGGCCATCCATAAGCGCAAACAAAGCCTGAGCGTCCAGGCTGAACTTGCGCCGCTTGATCGTCTCCAGGGGCGTGGCCACCGTGCGCAGCACATCTGACAAGGCGAGCCCAATGGTTCGAGTGCCCAGATCCACGCCCAGCAGCCGTTGACCCGGCGCGAGCGCGGCGGCGAGGGCGGCAAGATCGAGAGGGCCGGCAGCGGTCATGGCAGAGCCTTCCAGCGTTGGGGGGCACGGGCGGTGGCGGGTCTCTTGCCAGCCGCAGGCGAGCTTGCTACCTCTGCCGCTTATCACTTGGCCGGACTGCTGGCCACTCTCCATCTCCAGGACGGAAAGGACACTGCCAATGTCCGTCGATCAGGACACGGTGCACCGCATCGCGCGGCTCGCGCGCATCGCCATCACGCAAGACGAGGCCCAGGCTCTGGTGCAAGACCTCAATGGCATTCTGGACTGGGTGGAGCAATTGGACGAAGTCCAAACCGACGATGTGGAGCCGCTGACGAGCACGGTCGCGGTGAAACTGAAGCAGCGCACCGACGAGGTCACCGATGGCGGCGATGCCGCGCGCGTGACCCTCAATGCGCCCAACGGTGAAGAAGGCTTCTTCACCGTGCCCAAAGTGATCGAATAGGAGCGCCTGATGAGCGATCTGACGAGCCTTACGCTCAAGGCCGCCCGCGACGGGCTAAAGAGCAAGGACTTCTCAAGCGAAGAGATCACCCGCGCCTATTTAGAGGCCATGGAGGCCGCGCGGCCCCTCAACGCTTATGTGCTGGAGACGCCGGACAAGGCGCTGGAGCAGGCCAAGGCCTCTGACGCGCGCTTGGCCAAGGGCGAGGGTGGGGCGCTGGAAGGCATTCCGCTGGGCATTAAGGATCTGTTCTGTACGGAAGGTGTGCGCACGACGGCCGCGAGCGGCATTCTCGACACGTTCACACCGCCCTATGAATCCACCGTGACGAGCCAGCTCTGGCGCGACGGGGCCGTGATGCTTGGTAAGCTGAATTTGGACGAGTTCGCCATGGGCTCATCCAATGAGACGAGTGTCTTCGGTCCTGTGGTCAACCCCTGGCGCAGCGATGGCGGTAATGCCAAGCTGGTGCCCGGCGGCTCTTCGGGCGGCTCCTCCTCGGCCGTGGCAGCGCATTTGTGCGTGGCGGCCACCGGCACCGACACCGGTGGTTCTATTCGTCAGCCGGCGGCCTTTACGGGAACGGTGGGGATCAAGCCCACCTATGGGCGCTGCTCGCGCTGGGGCATCGTGGCGTTTGCCTCCTCGCTTGATCAGGCCGGGCCATTGACCCGGGATGTGCGTGACGCGGCCATTCTGCTTGCTTCCATGGCCGGGCATGATCCCAAGGACTCCACCTCGGTGGATCTGCCGGTACCGGACTATGAAGCCGCCCTGAGCGGTGACGTGAAAGGCTTGAAGATCGGGATCCCGAAGGAATACCGGGTCGATGGCCTGCCCGCCGACATGGCCGCCTTCTGGGCCAAGGGCGAGGAATGGTTGAAAGCAGCGGGCGCCGAGATTGTCGAAGTGAGCCTTCCGCATACGAAATATGCGCTGCCTGCCTACTACATCGTTGCGCCCGCCGAAGCGTCCTCGAACCTGGCGCGCTATGACGGTGTGCGCTACGGCCTGCGCAAGGACGGTGATGATATTACCGGCATGTATGAGAACACCCGCTCCGCCGGTTTCGGCGCGGAAGTAAAACGTCGGGTGCTGATGGGGACTTACGTTCTGTCGGCCGGCTATTACGATGCCTATTACCTCAAGGCGCAAAAAGTACGCACCCTGATCAAGCGTGACTTTGACCAAGCCTTCCAGACCGTCGATGCGATCCTGACCCCGACGACCCCCAATGTGGCTTTCGCCGCGGGAGACAAGAGCGAGGATCCCTTGGAGATGTATCTCAACGATGTGCTGACAGTCCCGGCCAATATGGCGGGGCTGCCGGGCATCTCCATTCCGGCGGGGTTGTCGGAGACCGGTCTGCCGCTGGGGCTACAGCTCGTGGGCGGCGCCTTTGAGGAAGAAAAACTGTTCCGCATTGCAGGCGTGCTGGAAGAAGCCGCGGGCTTCACCGCGCGGCCCGAAGCCTGGTGGAGGACCGCCTGATGTCCACAAAGCATCCCCATGAAACGGGTTTGAAAGTGATCCAGGGCGCAACGGGGCCGTGGGAACTGGTGATTGGCCTTGAGGTGCATGCGCAAGTTTTGCCAGCAAAGCTGTGCAGCGCCTGGGCATCAAGCTTGGGCAGGCCCGTGAGC
>CAZVEE010000034.1:0-37613 GCA_964625525.1 uncultured Alphaproteobacteria bacterium
CACGCCATGACCTTTGACAAGCCCCCCACCAGCCGCTCCGCCACCTCCCGCCCCGTGACCGCGAGCCAGACCGCCCCCCATGAAAACCTGGACGCGCTGGTGCGCCGGCACCTGGCCGCACCGTTTCGCCGCCCCCTGCCCGACTATGCCCGCGCCGCGTTCGCACCGCTGACAGGCTTGAGCGACCCGCTGATCCTGGACGCCGGCTGCGGCGTGGGTGAGAGTACGGCGCGGCTGGCCAAGGCCTTTCCCGACCACACGGTGATCGGCGTGGACAAATCCGCCCATCGCCTGGCCAAGACGGGCCTGCAAGCGCCGCCGGCGAACGCCATCACCTTGCGCCTCGATCTGCTTGATTTTTATGGGCTGGCCGTTGAGGCGGGCCTAAAGCTGGCGCGCCATTATGTGCTCTATCCCAATCCCTGGCCCAAGGTCGGGCATGTGAAGCGGCGCTGGCATGGCTCGCCAGTGTTTCCACTGATGCTGGCGCTCGGCGGACGCTTGGAGCTGCGCACCAATTGGCCGGTCTATGCCGAGGAACATGCGGCTGCTTTGGCCCTGGCGGGCCACACGGCGCGTGTGGAGACCTTCACCCCCGAGACGCCCCTAACCCCGTTTGAGCGTAAATATGCCGCGAGCGGCCACACGCTGGTGCGGCTCGTCTGCGATTTGGATCAGGCGCGATCACCCTGCCTGTGACCCGTCTCACGCGAAGATGAAGTGCTCCGGCAGCACATCCTCAAGGTCGAGTTTTTCGAGCACCAGGCGATCGGTGTCATTGGGAGCCCAGACCAGGTCTTTGCGATCCTGCGTCAGTTGCGCCACGAACGCCTCATAGGTGAGGTCGTCATAGGCGGAGAGATCGATCCGGTCGGCGCCTTTCTTGCCGAACTTCGCAATCTCGTCCCGGTCATTGCCGGGTTTAAAGACGAAGACGTCATTGTCTTTGCCGGCGCGCAAATCATCGGTTCCCGCACCGCCGTCGGCCGTGCTTTGCCCTTTCTTCAGATTGATGCGGTCATCACCGCCATCGCCGAACACCATGTTGATGCCGCCCTTGATGGTGATGCGGTCATCACCCTCGCCACCGCGAATGGTATTCGCGCCCGCATCCTTGCCGATCTTGAAACGGTCATTGCCCGGACCACCGAGGAGATCGTTAATACCCGCACCGCCGTCGAGCTGGTCATCGCCATCGCCACCGTCGAGGATATCATTGCCCTCTCCGCCATCGAGCTTGTCACGCCCGCCGAAACCTTCGAGGAAGTCATCCTCATCGGTGCCTTGCAGTGAGTCCTTGTCTTCCGTACCCGGTACTTCGTTAAAGACCGGCTCAGGCACATCAATGACTGTGAGGGAGACTGTTCCGGTCGCAACGCCGCCCTGGCCATCCGTGATTTGGACGGTGAGACGGTCCGCACCGAAAAAGTCCGGGTTGGGCGTATAAACCAGCGTGCCATCAATGGCCACGGTCGCCATGCCCGAGGCCGGTCCCGTCAGCAAGGACGCACTCAGCGTATCGCCATCGGGATCCTGATCGCCCGGCTTGAACACCGAGCCCGTGAGCACCGTGTCTTCGTTCAGCGTGAAGAGGCGATCCCCGTCCAAGACCGGGTCATCATTTACACCGGTGACCGTGAGCGTAGCGGTAGCCGTGGTCACACCGCCCTGGCCGTCGCGCACGTCAAAAACGAAGCTGTCCTCGCCAAAGAAATCCGGATCCGGCGTATAGGTAAAGGCCCCGTCCCCCTCAAGGGTGAGCTGCCCCGATTGCGGGCCGGAGACCACGGCAGCGGTGAGGGCGTCGCCTTCCGCGTCGCGATCACCCTCGCCGATCACCGTGCCGGACACGGCATTCTCTTCAGCAGTCGCAAAAAGCTTATCCGCCACTTGGGGCGCATCATTAACGCCCTCTACAGTGAGCGTGACCGTGGCCGTATCAGTGCGCCCCGTGCCGTCATCCATGACATAGCGCAGGGTGACCTGGGCGGTTTCCCCCGTCGTGAGGGCCTCAAAATCCGCTTCCGGATAAAAAGCGAGCTGCGTGCCCTCGATCACCGCGGCACCGCCCCCTTCCAAAATTTCTACCTCGGTCAGGACAAACAGACTTGGATCGGCGCCCGTATCATTGGCAAGCACGTCAAAGCGCGTGACACCGTTCTCGGTCGCCACTGCCGTGTCATCGACGGCGTCAGGCGTATTGATCACAGTGATGTTGGCTGTGGCCACGGTGACACCGCCTTGGCCGTCCTCCACCTGATAGACAAAGGAGTCGACACCGAAAAAATCCGGGTCCGGGATATAGAGGAAACTGCCGGCGGTGGTGAAGGTAAAGGTGCCGAAATCCGGTCCCTGCACCAGATCAATGGTCAGAGGATCGCCTTCCGGGTCGAAATCCGGTTTCCAGAACACGATCGAGTCGAGTTCGGAGTCCTCGTCGACGGTCATCTCCTTGGGATCGACCACAAAGGGGGCATCGTTCACACCCGTGACCGTCAGGGTCAGGACCGCCGTGGAAAAGGCGAAAAACAGGTCGAGCATGCGATAAGTGACTTCCACCGTCGCCGTCTCGTCCGTTTGCAGAAAGTCGAAATCCGTCCCTGGATCAAAGACGATTTGATCGTTCACCACCGAGATGTCGCCACCGACACCCGTGATGCCGACAATCCGGTCGATGTCCCGCGTAGTGGGAAACTGACTCACATCATTGTCGAGCACATCCACGGTGACGGTCTGGTTCTCCGTCACTTCGACCATGTCCGCCACGGCGGTTGGGCCTTGTTCGTCATCGTCGGGCACATCGCGCACGGTGACAGCCACGCGCCCCTGGGTGACCCCGCCCTGGCCGTCGCTGACCGCGTAATCGAATGTATCGACCCCCGCGAAGTCCTCCGCCGGGGTGTAGGTGAAGCTGCCATCAGCCTCCAGCTCAAGTGTCCCAAAGCCGGGTCCGGACACGAGCGACACGCTCAGAGGGTCGCCATCGGGGTCAAAATCGCCGAACCCGATCACGGTGCCCTGAAACACCGTGTCTTCGTCCATGAAGACGGCTTTGGGGCTGAAAATGACGGGCGCTTGGTTACTCATGGGCGGGGAACCCCTGGTCGGGCATGATCATCACTGGGCAACGCACGCGAGTGTCCGCGAGTCGCCGCCTCCCGCCAACGACGTCAGGTCCCTGTGAGCGAGGGATGCACCACGGCGCCGTCGCGGGTCACGACCGTGTTCTTGATGATCTCGTCATCCCAGTCAATGGCGAGGGCCCCCGTCTCCCGGTCAATCATCGGTGTGAGGAAGTTGAGCACGTTGCGCGCGTACAAGGCTGAGGCGTCCGCCGCGACGCGGCCCGGCATGTTCACCCGGCCGATAATGCGCACGCCATGGGCCTCGACAATCTCGCCAGGCCGGGAGAGCGGGCAGTTCCCCCCTTGCTCCACCGCCAAATCGACGATGACACTCCCCGGCGCCATGGTCTTCACCATGTCCTCACTGACCAGCATGGGCGCGGGCCGGCCGGGGATCAGCGCGGTCGTGATGACGATATCCTGTTTGGCAATCGTCTCCGCCACCAACGCCGCCTGGCGACGTTTGTAATCCTCGCTCATCTCGCGGGCGTAGCCGCCGGCGGTTTCCGCCTCCGCCGTCTCTTCGCTATCCACCATCACGAAACTGGCGCCGAGGCTTTCCACCTGCTCACGGGCCGCCGCGCGCACATCCGTGGCGCTGACCCGAGCGCCAAGACGTTTGGCGGTGGCGATGGCCTGGAGCCCCGCAACGCCGGCGCCCATCACGAACACGCGCGCCGGGGCAATGGTGCCAGCCGCGGTCATCATTTGCGGGAAGGCCCGGTCGAACGTGTCCGCCGCCTCAAGCACCGCCTTGTAGCCCGCCAGATTGGCCTGCGACGACAGCACATCCATGGACTGGGCGCGGGTGATCCGGGGGATGAATTCGAGCGCAAAGCCCGTGAGACCGCGCTGGGCAAGGGCAGAGACCGCGTCCGCATCGGCGTAAGGGTTGAGCATGGCCACGAGCAACGCCTGTGCCGGGAGCGCTGTGGTTTCTTCCGGTGTCGGGCGCTGGACTTTGACCACCACGTCAGCACCAGCGACCGTTTGGGCAAAGTCGGCGGCGATCTCGGCGCCGGCCGCGGTGAACGCCGCGTCGAGCATGCGCGCGGCGGCGCCGGCCCCGGTCTCAACCCGCACGCGCGCGCCGAGATCAATGTACTTCTTGACGGTTTCCGGCGAGGCAGCGACCCGCGTTTCCGCGTCTCGGCTTTCCTTCGGGACAGCGATGGTGATGGGCACGGGGCAACCCTCCTCTGCTCGGCGACCGGACCAGTCACCGTCATCTCACACCGCCGGTGGAAGGGATGCAAATGCACGCCCCCAAAGCGGGTGACTTAGAACATATAGCCTAGGAAGACGATGCCGAGAGCCACGAGGAAGAAAGACGCCAGGAAGCCCAGATCCAGGATCAGAAGCAGCACCAGGAACGCCACTAGGCCGAAGGTGAGCAGCGTGCCCCACTTCGTCCAAATCCAAAACCCGTCCCAGGTTTCGTTGTGCTCCCGCATATCCATGGTGTTCGATCCCGCGTTACGTGGCATCGGGCCGCAAGGGCCCTGTCGAAAGTTGCCGGACTATAACAAAGCCCGCGCCCCCGGCAAGTCTCAGCCGTGATCACGCGCGGGCGAAGAATGATCCCAATCGCTCAGAAGCGCCCGCGCCGCCGCGACGAAGGCAAGCGGCTGGTCAAGCATGATGTGATGGCGCGCTTCGGGGATTTCCACCACCGGCACCGCATCATCCAGCAGCGAGAACATGTAGCTGCCCACTTCCTCGGGGAAGATGGCTGAAAACTGGCCCCGGAAAATACCGATGCGGCAGCGCGCCTCGCTCAGGCGCTTGCTCATCTCGCCGATGGAAAAATGTTGCCAGATGGAGGGGTCGAACTTCCAGGTCCAGCCCCCCTCCACCGGATGCAGCGAGCGCCGGGCGATGTAATCGAGAATGTACAGGTTCTCGCAGTCCTGCGCGGGCGCCAGGCGAAACCGCGCCAGACCGTGCGCCAAGGTGGGATACACCCGCGTCGGGCGCACATCGCGCGGCGGCCCGCCTCGCGGCGCCCCCGGCGGCGTGATGGGCGAGTCGACAAGCACGACGCCGGAAAAGCGTTCCCCGGCCGTGGCCGCCGTCAGCACCGTGACAAAGCCGCCGAAGCTGTGCCCGATGATGATGGGCGCAACAGCATGATTGAAGAGCCCCGCCGCCTCACACACGGCGATTTGTTCGCGCACGAACAGGTCCATCTTGTATTCCGCGCGCCAGCCGCTGTCGCCCATGCCCCCGAGCGTCATGGCGACCACGTGATAATCCTGCGCCAGATACGGCGCGATGAAATCCCACCAGTGCTGATGAGCGCCATTGCCATGGGTCAGGAGCAGACCCGGCTTTGCCGGATCGCCCCAACGCTGGTAGCGGATCTCGGTGCCGTCCACCATAACGCTGTGCTGCTCGCCAGGAATGGCCAGGACGCGCGCGAACCAGTCCGGCGCATCGGGCATGGCGCCTTGCAAAGGTGCAAGCGGGCCATCCCGGGACCCTTCGGGCACCGGGCTGACTTTAGGGCCGTCCGCCTTCGGATCAGTCGTCATGAGCGCCGCCCTCCTGTTTGCGTATAAAGGTCTGGGCAATAGATCAGGTCCAGTTGCGGCGGATTTAAACCGGCCTGGGACAGCATGGTGTGCACATGCCCACGGTGGTGGGTCTGATGATTAAAGGCGTGGGCAAGCACGCCGGCAAAAGGCGCGGACAAGGGCTCACCGGCCATGTTATGCCAGCTAAAAAGCTCCGCCACACGGGCATCATCGAGACCGTCCGTAAAGGCCAGATAGCGTGCGTCTTCACTCGCCCGAGCGGCCACCACCGCATCGAAATCGGCGCAGACTTCTTGATCGAGGCGCGCCGGCGCCTCTCCCTCCCCCGTAAACCGCTGCAGCCAGATCCGATCCGCGACAATGATGTGATTGAGCGTGCCATGAATGGAGCCGAAAAAAGCGCCCCGATCCTGGCGATAAGCCGCTTCATCAAGCATGCGTACCGCGTCCAGCACCAGAGTGTTGGCCCACTGGCTGTAGCGCGCCAGCAGCCGGAAATAGTCCGCCGTCATCATTGCTATGCTTTCTCTGGGCGTGGGCCCAGCAATTTGAACACGCCCGTACCAGTCATCAGCGTCCGCTCACCCGACCAAATGCGTCCACGCACGCTGATGAGGCCGTCTTCAGCGCCGACGATGTCACCGGTCCCCTCTACCCAATCATTAAGGCGCGCGGCCGACATAAAATCTGTCAGCAAGCGGACGGTCACCCAAAACTGGTTCGGATAACGAATAGACACGCAATGCCCGAAGGCCACATCGGCAAATGCCATCAGCATGCCGCCATGGCAATTGCCCATGCCGTTGGTGTGATGGGCGCCAACGAAAAAGGCCCGCACATAAGACCCATCAGCCGCAATATTTTCGTAAAGCGGACCCATCTGGCGCCCGAAGCCGGACACCCAGTTCATCTGCCGAAAGCCCTCTGGCAGAGCAAACTGCTGGTCGTCGATGAGATCGTCCGTCATAACCGCCGCGCGCCCCGCCCTTTTGATGTGCAGTGCGGCATTTTAGGCTCGTTCGAGGGGGGCGGGCAATACGCGGATAGCGCCTGTCAGTCCTGAGGTGTCGGCACCCCCGCCTTGAGGAGCGCATCGGCCTGGGTGGAGGCAACCGCATCCACCTGGAAATCCTCAATGGCCTCATTGAAGAGCTGATAGAAGTTCAACTCGGCGCCCAGATGCAGGAATACCGCGCCCAAGCCCACGGCGGCGCGATCCATGAACACGAATTCCCGCGGCGGTGTTACCGGTCCGTGCACCCGCAACGCCTTGTGCACCTCAAAGGCCTCACGCCGGCCGTATTCACCGGGACTGATGCCATCCGCAATGGTCCGCACTCGGTCATCGAGCAGCGGCCGGTAGATGAACCGCGCCCAAATGTTCAAGGCATCGATCAAGCCGTCGGTGAGATTGCGGAAGCCCCAGTGTTCATAGGCCGCGACGATCATGTCCCGGTCATCGCGCGCCAAGCCGTGGTAAAGATTAACGACCCCCTCGACGAACTGCGGCGGGAAAATCCGGATACAGCCGAAATCGAGCAGATTGATGCCGGCGCCGGCCTCGTCCTCGCGCACCGCATAGTTGCCCAGATGCGGATCACCATGAATGACCGCATAGCGGCTGAACGGATACCACCAGGCCTGGAACAAAGCCCGCGCAATAGCATTGCGAGTGTCCAGGTCACGCTCTTTCACACTGAGAATAGGCTGCCCGTCGAGCCAGGTCATACTCAACAACCGCTTTGTGGACAGATCATCGACCACCTCGGGCACGGTCACGCTCGGCTCACCCGCCAGCATGGCGTGATAGAGGCGCATATGGGCGGCCTCTCGCCCATAATCGAGTTCCTCGCGCAGCCGCGCGGCCAATTCATCGGCGATATTGGCCGGATCAATGGCCTTGTCCATGCGGCGATAGACCGAGAGCACAGCGCGGAACTGGGCCAGATCCGCTTCCACCGCCGACTGCATATCCGGATACTGAAGTTTGCACGCCAGGCGCCGGCCATCATGGTGCTGTGCTCTGTGCACTTGCCCCAGCGAGGCCGCCGCCGCCGCTTCGTGCTCGAACCCGGCAAAACGGCTTTGCCAGTCGGCGCCCAGCTCGCTGCGCATACGCCGGCGCACGAAAGGCCAGCCCATGGGCGGGGCATTGGTTTGAAGCTGCGCCAGCTCCTCGGCATATTCCGGGGGCACCAGATCAGGGATCGTGGCGAGAATCTGCGCCACTTTCATCAACGGGCCTTTGAGCCCGCCAAGGGCGGCTTTCAGGTCCGCCGCCTGGCGCGCATGATCTGCGCCACCAAAGAGCCGCGTGGTCGCAAGACGCGCCGCCACACCACCCATATTGGCCCCTACCTGGGCGAAGCGGTAAAGCCGCCCCCCCAATGTGGCCCGATCCTCATTGGCGAAATCATCATCAGCCATCGGCATTCTCAAGCTGTGTCAGCATGCGTTCGATCAGATCAAGACCGCGCTTCCAGAACGCCGGATCGCGCGGGTCAAGACCGAAGGGCGCCAAGGCCTCGTCATAGCGCCGCGTGCCCCCTGCCGAGAGCAGCGCCACATAACGCGGGACGAAGTCAGAGTCACCCTGTTCGTACACATCATAAAGCGCGTTCACGAGCCCGTCCCCGAAGGCATAGGCATAGACATAGAACGGCGCATTGATGAAGTGCGGCACCAGGCACCAATAGGGCTCATAGCCACTCACATCCAGAGACGGCCCGAGTGCTGCCTCCTGGGTCTCGCGCCACAGACGATTGAAGTCCTCCGGCGTCAGTTCCCCATGACGCCCTTGCGCGTGCACGGCTTTCTCAAACTCATAAAACGCAATCTGGCGCACGACCGTGTTGATCTTGTCCTCAACTTTGGACGCAAGCAGCAGGCGCCGGCGGGCCGGGTCACTCTCCCGGTCGAGCAGGGAGCGGAACGTCAGCATCTCGCCGAACACGCTCGCCGTTTCCGCTAGGGTCAGTGGCGTTTGCGACAAGAGCGGGCCCAGCGGCGCGGCCAATGTCTGGTGCACTCCATGGCCCAGCTCATGGGCCAGCGTCATCACATCGCGGGGCTTGCCCTGATAGTTCAACATTACATAGGGATGCGCGCTTGGCACGGTGGGATGGGAGAAGGCACCACCCATCTTACCGGGCCGCGGCGCGGCATCGATCCATCCGCGCTCGAAGAAGTGTTCTGCATGCCCGGCCATCGCCGGCGTGAAGCCACTGAACGCATCAAGCACAGTACGCCGCGCCTCGTCCCAGCCGATGAGCGCGCCATCATCGCCTGGCAGCGGGGCCGAACGATCCCAATAAGCAAGCGTCTCCAGGCCCAGCGCCTTGGCCTTCCAAGCATAGTAGCGATGGGCCAGGCGTGGCGCCGCCTCCCGCACCGCGCTGGCGAGTGCCTCAACGACGTCCGGGTCCACATCATTGGCCAAGTGCCGGAAATGTGGCGGCTCGGCAAAGCCGCGCCATTTGTCTTCCGTCTGACGGTCCCGCACCAAGGTGTTGTAGATCAGGGCAAAGGTCGAGTGATGCTCCGTGCAGGTCTGGGCGATGGCCGTCGCCGCGTTTTCCCGCTCCGCCCGCGCAGCCACGGTCAAGCGATCCATGGCTTGGGTCAGGGTCAGGTCCTCACCGCCCAGCGGCACCCGCAGCGCCGACGTGGTTTGGTCGTAAAGGCGCACCCAGGCACTGCGTGCGGTCTGGGCCTTCTCAAAGGACAGCCGTTCCAAATCCCGCGACAGCCGATGCTTGCGCCCGGCACGCAACTGACGCAGCCAGGGCGCGTAAGCGCGCAGCGGATCGGTCGCCACCGCCGCCTCAAGCACCGCGTCGGGGATGTCCATCAGCTCCAGTTCAAAGAACAAGATGTCGCTCGACAGCGTGGTGAGACGCGTTTGCGTATCAGCATAGAGCTTAGACCGGGCGGGATCGGTGGTGTCGCCCGCAAAGACCAGCATGGCATAGCTGCCCAGCCGGCCCGTCAAATCCTCGATGACCTCATAAGCCCTCAGCGCCTCGGCCAGGGCCGTCCCTCCGCCCTGCGGATCTCCCTCCGGCAGCACCGCCACCACGCGCCCCTCATAGCGCGCCGCGAAATCGGCGATGAGACCTTTCAGCGTCTCCAGATCGGCCGTCATACGCGGATCCTCAAGGCCGCCATAAAGATCGTCGAGTTGCCACTCCGGCAGATCAGCAAGCGCAGACATGAGCCCTCCACAAGCAATAGGTTTCATACATATGTGCCCCGCACCGCCGAACGCCAGCCGCGAACGGCCGCAGGGGCGTTCAAACAGGACACGAAAAAGCCCGCCGCCCGGGTCATCGGGGCGGCGGGCTGATCGTCAGATCAGGGCCGGTCTGATCAGAGTCAGTCTGATCAGGGCGCAGCGTTGGGGCGCAGCACCATCACTTCCACGCGGCGGTTCAGCGGTTCCCGCACGCCGTCGGCGGTGGGCACCGCCGGGCGGGATTCCCCGAACCACTCGATGTCTTCCACGGTCACCGCCGAGCCTTCCAATGCCTCGCGGACCTGCTCAGCCCGCCGCCGCGAGAGCGCGGCGTTATAGGCGTCGCCACCGGAGGTATCCGTGTGCCCTTCGAGCGCGATCGTCGCATCGCCCAGCTCCTGCACGAAGTCGACAATGCTGTCGATCAGGGCTGTCGCGGCGCTCGTGAGCCCATTCTGGTTCCACTCGAAATAGATCGTAAAGCGCTGCTCGGTCGAGGGCAGCGGCAACGGCGCGATGGTCTCGCGCTGCACCGGAGCGGCCCCGCAGAGCGGCAGGATTTCCTCAAACGCGGCGCGCTCGGCGGCCACGTAGTCGGGCTGCACCGGACCTTGCCAGCCCGGGCCCCAGTCATTGTCGTTCGCCTGTTCCAGCCAGCCGTCATAGTAAACCTGGGCTTTGGCGCAGGGCTCGGGCGTGGTGATGCGGCCGCGCTCCAGCCGCGCCATCAGGCGGGCACGCGCGTCCTGCAAATCCCCCAGATCCTGAGGCAGCACATTCCAATCGGACGGCACCCATGGATCCACGGTCACTCCGTCTAAGGCCGCATAGCCTTTGCGCGCCAGGCGCCCGGCGTGGTTCCATTCCACATCGATATCCCGCTCGACCTTCACCCGGCGCTGATATTCGCGCGCCAGATAGGCGGTGAAGTCGGTCCCGCTGACGGTTTCGTCCAGAAACGGATCCACCTTCAACGTTCCGCACGCCGCGAGGCCAAGGCCCATCAGCCCGATCACCGCGATACTCCGGAAGACCCCTTTCATCCCGCTCTCCGTTCTTTTCGACGCATCTTACTCAGTCCCGCCCGCGCGTCCGCCAGCGCACATTTGGCGCTGCCTGACAGTCCCACGGGTGCCCCCCCACCAGTCGGGGCCCATTCACGGTAAACGACACCGTGCAGGGTTAATGCCACGTTATCGCACGTCCTGCACGGGTCTTATGGCTTAGAGGCCCCCAAACGGCGGTGTTTCTGGCCTGGGACGGCACAGGTCACTCCCATCGGGCGATCCAAACCGGTCATGGCGTGCCGAATCGGGCCAGGGGTTAAGCACCTCTTTACCAATTGTCCCCCACACTACCACCCATAAACAGGTGTTCGTCATCGCCTTTGAAGGGGGTGGGCGATCCCGCCGCGCCGTTCCGCGCGCCGGTCCCGGATTCGTGGGGGGCAGGGTCTCGGAAGCGCCGCATGGCGGTTCATGTGCCATTCGCCGAGGAGACCATGGCCCAGCAGATCCTCATCGTTGACGATGATCCCACACAGCGCCGTTTGATCGAGTCCGTCGTGACACGGCTTGGTTACAAAGCCATTCAAGCCCAGAACGGCAAGGAGGCCATGGCCGTCCTGTCCGATCCGGCCAAAGGCGCGCAGATCGCCCTGATCCTGCTGGATCTGGTCATGCCCGATATGGACGGGCTCGCGGTGTTGAGTGAGGTCAAGCCCACTCGCCCCACCTTGCCCGTCATCATGCTGACCGGCAAAGGCAGCATCGACACGGTGGTGAGCGCCATGCGCGCCGGCGCCGACGATTTCATGGTGAAGCCGGCAAGCCCCGAGCGCATTCAGGTGTCGATTCAGAATGCCCTGCGCCTGACCGCCCTTAGCTCTGAAATCTCGCGCCTGTCTAAGCGCCAGAAGGGCGCCATGACGTTCAAGGACGTCATCGCCAAGAGCCCAGCCATGGAGCAGGTGGTGCGCCTGGGCAAGCGCGCGGCGATCTCGAACATTCCGATCCTCATCGGCGGGGAAAGCGGCGTCGGGAAAGAAGTGATCGCGCGCGCGATCCAGGGCGAGAGCGAGCGCTCCGGCAAGCCCTTCGTCACCGTGAACTGCGGCGCCATTCCCGAAAATCTCGTGGAGAGCATCCTGTTCGGCCACGAGAAAGGCTCCTTCACCGGCGCCATGGACAAGCATGCGGGCAAGTTTCAGGAAGCCAATGGCGGCACCTTGTTCCTGGACGAGATCGGCGAGTTGCGCCTCGACATGCAGGTGAAACTGCTGCGCGCGCTGCAAGAGGGTGAAATCGACCCGGTGGGTGCGAAGAAGCCGGTGAAAGTGGATATCCGCTTTATCTCGGCCACCAACCGGGACTTGTTGGAGATGGCCCGCACCGGCGATTTCCGCGAGGACCTCTATTACCGCCTCAATGTCTTCCCCATTGAAGTAGCGCCCTTGCGTGAGCGCCGGGAGGATATTCCGGATCTGGTGGCTTTCTTCATCCGCCGCTTTGCCTCCGAAGAAGGCAAGACCGTCGCCGGCGCCGACCGCGAGGCGCTCGACATGCTGTGCTCCTACAAGTGGCCCGGCAATGTCCGTCAGCTTGAAAACGCCGTCTTCCGCGCGGTGGTGCTCAGCGACAATGAGCGCCTGACGGTGGCCGACTTCCCGCAAATCGCTCAATTCACGGAGACGCCTTTGCAGATCGACCCGAGCTATTATCAGGCTACGGCCGTTTCCGCCGAGCCCTCCCTGCCGGCCGAGGATACGCCCGTGCGTGCCCCCGAGCCCCTCGCCACACCGGACGGGTCCGCCCCTCTCAGCAGCCTGCTGCGGGCAGATGAGGACGGCGAGCATGTGACCGACCAGGACGGTAACCGGATCCGCATCGTCGATGAGACCGGCCACCTGCGCACGCTGGAGGCCATCGAAGGCGAAATGATCCGCCTGGCGATCGATCGCTATGCGGGGCACATGTCCGAAGTGGCCCGGCGCCTTGGGATCGGCCGCTCCACCCTCTACCGCAAGGTCCGTGACCTGGGCCTGGAAGTCCGCGAGCAGCGCAACGCGAGCTAGACCAGGTCCCACAGCCAAAAGAAAAGCCGGCCCCGCGAGGCCGGCTTTTTTTGTCGGGGGGCTGACATGTTCTAAAAACCCGTCCCACGCGGATTATCAGAAAAGCGGCTGCGGATCTGCCAGCGGGTGAAGGATGGGAACAGCCGTGCCTGCCATTGCAGCCAGCGAGCCGGCCAGCCAACGCCCACATGAACAGTGGGATTGTCCTGTTCGGATAGTTTCCATACCGCTTCAGCCGCCAGCGTCGCGGGCAGCACCGGCACTTTGTTCGCCGTGAGGGCCTCGCGCGCGGTGTCGTTGCTGCCTGTCGGCACGGTGGCGAGGATGTTGGTATCGAGGAACCAGGGCTGAAGCTCGCTGACATGAATATTGTGGCGGGCGAACTCCACATGCAGAGAATCCGTCAGCCCCCGGACGGCAAACTTACTGGCCGCATAGACCGCGAGGCGCGGAGCCCCGATCACACCAGATGCCGAGCCCGTATTGACGATCTGAGCCCGGCCGAACCGCTCGGCCGTCGCTTTGAGGAGCGGGAACGTCGCGTACAGACCGTGCACCACGCCGCCGATATTGACAGCCATAATGGCGGCCGCGTCCTCTTCGGGCATCTCCTCGAACGCACCGCTGCGCGCGATCCCTGCATTGTTGAAGAAGAGATCCATCCGCCCACCGCTGGCGGCGCTGAATGTCTCAAGGGCAACGTCCCATTGCGCCCGGTCAGCCACATCGAGAGACACGCTCACACAGCGCTCAGCGCCCAGCGTCCCCGCAAGCCGCCCGAGCCCCTCCTCATCCACATCCGCCAGCCCGACAAACCAGCCGCGCTCGGCGAAATGTTCCGCCGTGGCCTTGCCGATACCGGACGCGGCGCCGGTGATGAAGAGTGCTTTGGGCTTATGGCCGTCTGAACCGTCAGTGGTGCTCATGGCACGCCTCTCCCCTTTTTTGCGCAAATGGCCCGCGCTTATCATGAAGCGCTATGATGCCGGGCTGACACCCGCGCCGCAAGACGGCCAACGCAGCCGCCACCCTCGCCGAAGGACCAGTGCCCATGACCCATGTCGACATCTACGGCCCGACCATCTCGACCTTCGTGCGGGTGGTGGCCATGACGGCGGTGGAAAAAGGCCTCGCCTTTCAGATCATTCCCACTGATCCCAAGGCACCGGAGCACCGCGCCCGCCATCCTTTTGAGCGCGCCCCGGCCGTGCGCGTGGACGGCGTGGCGCTTTACGAGACCGACGCCATCTGCCGGTATTTGGACGAGGCCTATGCGGGACCGGCCCTGCAACCGGACACGCCGCTGCTGCGAGCGCGGATGGTGCAGTGGATGAGTGCGGTGCAGCACTACATCTTTCCGACAACGGAATATGGCCTGGTGATGCCGCGGGTGGTGGCGCCCATGATGGGGCGGGTGGGCGATGAAGCACTGATTGCCCGGGCGCTGCCGACGATCCGCTATCAGCTCGACCTGGTGGAAGCGGGCCTGAGCGAGGCGCCCTTTATCGCCGGAGAGCGGCTGAGCCTCGCCGATCTGTATCTTTTCTGTGTCTGGATGGCGGTGGCGCAAGCCCCGGAAGGGCGCGCCATGCTGGCCGACATGCCGTTGACGAGCCGCTGGCTCGACGTCCTCGCCGCCCGGCCCAGCGCTGTGGCCACACGCTGGCCCGGCGAGCCCGGCTGAGGGTCAGATCATGCCAAGCGCATGGAGATAAGTGTCGAGAACGGCTTCCTGCTCGTCCCGCTCGGCCTTGTCCATCTTGCGGATTTTGAGGACCTGGCGCAGCACTTTCGGATCAAAGCCATTGGCTTTGGCCTCGGCGAAAATATCCCGGATATCCGCTGCCAGGGCTGCCTTTTCTTCTTCCAACCGCTCCACCCGTTCGATCACCGATTTGAGCTGACCGGCGGAAAAGCTGGTGGACGCGGACTGGGCGTCCTGGCGCAATGGTTCGACGGACATGGAACTGCCCTCTTCTGCTGGGAACCGGCCACGCGAAAACGCGGCCCTGAGGAAAGGAGCGGGACCATACTCCCGCCTCCCCGCTTGCGCAAGCCGCCGCCCCCTCTGCTATGATCCGCGCCATTAGCAGCAGAGTCGGCGCCGGAGACCAGCCCCATGAAGCGCATTCACATCGTCGGCGCGCCGCGCAGCGGCACCACTTTGATGCAGAGCCTCATGGGCGCCTGCTTCGCCATTGACGGGGTGATGGAGAAGGAACTGCGCCTGTGGCGGGCCAAGGGGCACGGCTACAAGATCCTGTGCTCCAAGCGGCCGGGGGATGAGGCGCTGGCGCCCGGCCTGCTACCGCTCGACCCGGCGCTCCATATCATTTACATGCTGCGCGATCCACGTGACACGGTGGTCAGCCGTCATCGCCGCGCCCCGGACACGTTCTGGTCCAACCTGGACGCGTTCAAGACCAGCATTGCCTATGCCCGCCAGGTCTGGGACCATCCCCGCTTCCACGTGGTGCGCTATGAGGACCTGGCCCATGATCCCGACCAGGTGCAGGCGCGCCTTGCCGCGCGCATGCCGTTCCTTGAGGAAACAGCGCTCTTTTCCGAGTTCCACCGCCTGGTCAGCGACACGGATGTCAAACAGCAGGCGCTGGGCGGTGTGCGCCCGATCAACCGCAACAGTATCGGTGTCTGGCGCCGCTACCTGCCACGCATCAAAGCGCAGCTCGATCTGCACGGCCCCATTACCGACGACCTGATCGCGCTCGGCTATGAAGGCGACGATCTATGGCTGAAGGAACTTGAGGGCGTCGAGCCACGCAACGAAACCAGTCTGCGCCCGGAAGACGTTTCCAGCGCGAAACGCCTGCGCCAAGGCTTGCGCCGGCGCCTGCATATGGGCATCTACCTGGTCAAACGCCTGACCGGCGAAGTCACAGACATCCTGTTCCGCGATCCCTAAGCGCCTTATCCCTCTTGGCTGGCCTTGAAAGCAGCCAGTTGTTCCGGGGTCGCCTCAGTCTGGTGCTGTTCCTTCCAGTGCGCATACGGCATGCCGTAGACACGCTCGCGGGCTTCCTCGCGGGTCATGACGATGCCGTGGGCTTCGGCCGCGTCACGATACCAGTCACTCAGGCAATTGCGACAGAACCCGGCAAGCGTCATCAGCTCGATATTCTGCACGTCCTTGCGGGCATCGAGATGGGACAGCAGACGGCGGAAGGCGGCCGCTTCCAGGGCTTGTTGGGTCTGGTCGTCCATGGGATATCTCCTCTATCACCGTGACGGGGCAATCCGTGTGGGGATCGTATAGGGTTGAAACTGGGCTTCGCGGGCCTCCCGCACGGCCCGGGCGCGCACCTGGTCGAGGACATAGGACGCCAAGTCTCTCTCCGGCGCCAGCTGCCTGCGCAGATGCTCCTGCATGGCCCACTGATCGAGAGCCGGCAAAAGGGGTGTGGGATGCGGAATATCGGCAAGCGCGATCGCCTCGCCGTTGCGGGCCAACACGCCTTGGATCGCGATATAGGCCGAGACCAGTTCCGGTCGCTCCCCGGTTTCCAGCACGATGTCGAGGCCCCGCAGCTCCGTATGCGCATAATGATGGCCAAGCGTTTCGGTCCGGTCCATCACATCGCGCTGATGCGCGGTGAGATAATTGACAAACACCTGCACCCGCGCACCCGGCGTATGATGCAGTGTCGCCGGCACCGACCCGTAACCGGTGAGATGGGCCGCATAAACCACGGAATGATCCGCCACCTGCGCGCGGATCGTGGGAATCACGTCATCCGTGCCGGCATATTTGCGCGCCAATTGCTCCGGTGACGCATTGGAACCAACACCGAGCGCCGGAAAGCGCGCCTCGAACAGGCTCGCCTGCTGCGCTCCTGTCAGCACCGCCTCCACCGGCACGGGGCCAGTTTCCCCCTGCACCAGCGCGCCGGGGAAATCGGCCGTATCGCCTGTGAGCAAGGGTGTGGCCCGGCCATTGGCATAAAGAAAAGAGCGCGTGCTTTGCGGGAACGGATAGGCGCAGGCAAAGGCCACCTGCTCGTCCGGCGGCAGATGCGCGAGGAAACGATGCAGATCCATGGAACGCCTCTCGGTCAGCACAGCATTGGGCGATTGACGCGCCTTGGCGGCGGATCTAACGCTGGTCTTCTCATGCCATTGAAATGAGGAGCCGTCATGTCCGGGATCCGCGAAAGCAAGACCGCCGAAACCGGCGCCGGCGCCTCGGACGTCACCGCCATGGTCGCGCTGGTGCTGGGGGCTCTGGCCATCGGCGCGTCGCCCATTCTGGTGCGCTGGGCCGAAGTGGGACCGTTCGCCGCGGCGTTCTGGCGGGTGGCGCTGGCGCTGCCGCCGCTGCTGGTGTGGGCCTTGTGGGAAGAACAGGCCCGCTTTGGCCGGGTGCGCCTGCTGCCGGTGATGGCCCCGCGCACGCTCGGCGTGCTGGTTTTGGCAGGACTGCTCTTTGCGGGCGATTTGACCTTCTGGCATTTGTCGATTCTCAACACGAGTGTCGCCAATGCGACACTGCTCGCCAATTTCTCACCGGTGATCGTGACGCTGGGGGCCTGGTGGCTGTTGGGCGAGCACATTGGACCGCGTTTCCTCATGGGGCTGGGCGCGGCCATGCTGGGCGCGGTGCTGCTCATGGGCGCCAGCTTTCAAATGGATCCGGAGAATTTGAGCGGGGACCTCTACGGCCTCATCACCGCCTGTTTCTTTGGCAGCTACGTGCTCGCGGTGCGCTTGTTACGCGGCAGCATGGGAGCTGCGGCGTTGATGTTCTGGTCCGGCGTGGTGACGGCGGCGACCTTGTTGGTGGTGTCCCTGGTGATGGGGGATGCGTTCTGGCCGCAAAGCACTGAGGGCTGGCTCGTCTTGCTGGCGCTCGCCTGGGTCAGCCATGCGGGGGGCCAAGGCATGCTCGCTTATGCGCTGGGACATTTGCCGGCGAGCTTCTCTTCGCTGGTCATTCTGCTGGAACCCATTGCGGCCGCGCTGCTGGGTTGGGCCCTGCTGGCCGAGGCTGTCACCTGGGGGCAGGCGCTGGGAGGTGCGGTGGTGCTGGCGGGCGTGATGCTCGCGCGCCGCGCCAGCCGCGAGCCCAGGCCGTAAAAAGGCCTGCCTCCCCCCTGGACGGGCGCGATTCATACGCTAGAGTGCGCACGCCTGAGCAAAGAAGAACGGTCTCAAGGCCACCTCTACGGCACGACGACGACGCCACCGTGCGCTCGCCGCCGCAATGACAACGCCAAAATGACAACGCCAAACAGCCGAACCTGATCCAGGCGCCTGCCCCAGGGGGGAGAGACCCGGGCGGTGCCCGCGCCACCGGCCCCGCCGGTGCGCGACAGCGCGACCATGCGATGGGAGCAAGGCCATGCAACGCCGCGGCCGGAACGTAAAGATACTCGCCACCCTGGGTCCTGCCAGCTCGACACCAGAGGCGATCGCCCGGCTTCATGAGGCGGGCGCGGATCTCTTCCGCATCAATATGAGTCACTCAGATCACGCGACGCTGGAAGCGCTCTACACCGCGATCCGCCAGGTGGAGGCCGAGAGTGGCCGTCCCATCGGCATTCTCGCCGACCTCCAAGGCCCGAAACTGCGCATCGGACAGTTCGAAAACGGAGGCGTGGAGCTGCAAGGCGGCCAGGACTTCGCTCTCGACCTGGACGAGACACCCGGCGGCCAGGCTCGGGTGCAACTGCCGCATCCGGAAATCTTCGCCGCCTTGAAGCCGGGCCATGTGTTGCTGGTTGATGATGGGCGCATCCGCCTGCGGGTCACGGATGTGAGCGGCGAGCGGGCGCATACCGAAGTCGTAACCGGCGGGCGGTTGACGAACCGCAAGGGCGTGAACGTGCCGGACTCGCCGTTGAAGCTCTCGGCGCTGTCCCAGAAGGACCGGCGCGACCTGGACCGGGCGCTGCATCTGGGTGTCGATTGGATCGCGCTGAGTTTCGTTCAGCGGCCGGAAGATATCGCCGAGGCGCGCAAGCTGGTGGCGGGCCGGGCGGCGCTGCTGTCCAAAATCGAAAAGCCAACGGCGCTTGATAATCTGGACACCATCATTGACTTGTCGGATGGGGTCATGGTGGCGCGCGGCGATCTGGGCGTCGAGGTACCGCTGGAGCGGGTGCCGGGCATTCAAAAACACATTGTGCGCGCGTGCCGCGCCTCCGGTAAGCCGGTGGTGGTGGCCACGCAAATGCTGGAAAGCATGATCCAGTCGCCCATGCCGACCCGGGCGGAAGTCTCCGATGTGTCCGTGGCCGTGTTCGAAGGCGCGGACGCCATCATGCTGTCGGCGGAATCCGCCGCCGGACAATATCCGGTGGAAGCCGTCGCCACCATGAACCGCATCGCGGAAACCGTAGAGCGCGACCCGGTGTACCGCTCCATCCTGGTGAACCAGCGCGGGGCGCCCGAAGCCACCACAGCCGACGCCATCATGGCAGCGGCGCGGGAAGTGGCGGAGCTGCTCAATGTGGGCTCCATCGTCTGTTACACGACGAGCGGCTCGACGGCGGTGCGCGCCAGCCGCGAGCGGCCTAAGGCACCGATCATGGCGCTCACACCCAATGCCTCCACGGCCCGGCGCCTGACCGTGGCGTGGGGCGTGCATTGCGTCCAGACCGAAGACGCCCGCGACATTGACGATATGCTGAAAAAGGCCTGTGCCATCGCCAACAGCCACGGCTTTGCCCGCCCCGGCGAACGCATCGTGATCACCGCCGGCCTGCCCTTCGGCACGCCCGGCGCGACCAATCTGTTGCGCATTGCCTTTGTGGGTGGGGCGTGAGGCGGCTCGCGCCCCTCACATCAGATCATTGATCCGGGCACGACGCATCATGGTTCGAGCCGTGCGCGCTTTCAGGAAAAGTGTGTGCGGTTTTCCGCCCGGGAAGCGCGCCAAACCAAAGACCGAGAGCCGTTTCAATGATCTGGTTTTCATTGAAACGGCTCTAGATGATCTATCGCTCCATGACGCGGGCAATGGCGTCAACCACCTCGGCGGTGCGGATGTGGTGGGGCATGTGGCCCACACCTTCAAGCAGCACCAGATCAGCGCCGGGCACGGCGGCGACGAGAGGTTCGGAGTGGATGCGGTAAGAAACGCTTGTGTCCGCATCACCGGACAGCGCGATGAGCGGTGTGTCGATGGTCTCGTATCGGGGCGCCAGCGCCTCCAGTTCCCCATTGAGATAAAAGACGTCTTCGGAATTGGCGCGGAAGGTCGCGGGGCGGAACAGTAGTTCAATGCCGGCGCGAGACGCATAATCCGCTACAGGATCATTGGGGGCAAAATTGCTCTGTACCCCGCCGGGCAGAAGCTGCGGACCGGCAAGTGCCAGCACCGTATGGCGGAAAATATCCCCCACCACCGGCGTCATGGTCACATCATGATACCAGCTCACATCTCCGCCCCAGGGGTGGGTTGCACCGGCCAGGATCACCGCGCCCGAAAGCGCATCGTTCTGTTCCACCACATAGGCGGCCGCGACGGCCCCGCCCCAGGAATGCCCGACAATCACCGGCTGCTCCACACTCAGCGCATCAAGCGCCTGGCGGATCATCCGAGCCTGGACTGTCGGGCGATAGGCATCCGCCGGGCCGCGCTCGGAGAACCCGTGGCCAGGCCGGTCGAACGCAATGACCCGATAGCCGCGAATAGCCAGAGGATTGGCAAGAGCCATGATCATATCGCGTTGATTGGCCGACGCCCCATGGATCAGCACCACCGTCTGTCCTGTCCATTGACTGACGGACGGGTCCGGCAGGCGTTCGGTATAGTGCAGGCGCGCTCCGTCCACGTTGACAAAAGCACCATCTGGCCCAAAGCGATCTTCCACCTGGACGACAAAATACTGCGTATACAGCACAAGGCTTGCCAGCACGCCCGCCAGCACCAGCGCCATGATCATCAGCCAACGCCCCATTCACCCGACCCCCGCCCGGTCTTGGCCTGAGGCGAAGGCTCTCGCCCTCCCCTGGCCACCGGATCATTCCATCTTGCGCTGCGGCGTTAAAGCCGTGTCCGCCCGTCCGTCTCTACGATGCGCGTCAGCCGGCGCACTCGATCCGCCACGCCCGGCATATGCGGATGCACCGCTTGCGCTTGGCGATAGGCGCGCAAGGCGCCAAGGAAGTTGCCTTCCGCCTCCAAAATCTCCGCCCGCAGGACCAGCGCCTCGAAATGGCGTGGCTCCAGCTCCAACGCCGCCTCCAGATCGTTCATCGCCGCGTCATGCTCGCCCAATGCCCAATGCACGGCGCCGCGATCTGCCCAGCCCTGCACAAGCTGCGGGCGCAACTGCACGATGCCGGTCAATTTCGCCCGCGCGGGCACGAGCGCGCCGTCAGTGCGCAAGGCATCCGCCTGCTCGAACAACAGAGCGACCGTGTCGCTGTCGCTTGCGCGCCAGCGCCGGCGCAGCTCCTCGGCCACAACAGCCGCACGATCCGGCGTCGGCGCAGCCGCGAGTGCCGCGAACAGGACCCGGTCAACGCTTGCGGCGTCCGCGCGGCTCTCCTGGGCTGCGGCCGGCGGCACCGTCACCGGCACAGTGCTGAGCGCAAGTCCCAGCGCAAGCGAAAGCGCAAACCCCACCAGCGTGCCTATGGTGTGCCCTGCTGTCATGGCGTTACCTTACGCGCCTGTCCACACCGCTCCAAGAGAGCGACACCCGTCACCTGCGCTTCCCGGGCATTGATCACCTTTCGCGAGAGCATGCGCGGACACCGCCCCCTCAGACATCAGACATCCCAGCGCCGCACGCCCTGCGCCTGAAGGATATAGTCCGATCCCAGAAATTGGGACGGGGTCTGGAAGCCGGGCCGGGCCGCTCCGTCGGCCACCCGCGACGCGATATCGATGGCAAGGCGCGCGGTCAGCGCATAAGCCTCGGGGGTTTCCAGGTGGCTTTCCGCCTCCTCGCCCCCTTTGTCGAGAGCAAGCGCGGTGAGGTGCATGCGGCCAGTCTGGCGCTGTTCCTTACTGGGGCCTTCCACGCCTGCATCAATGCGCCGCTTGAGCCAGCGCTGCACGAAGGGAAAGCGCATGGCCCAGCGCACCACCGGATTGAGATTGGCCATGCGCGTCACCTCTCGGGTGGCGGCAAAGTAAACCTGCACATTCGGCACACCAGTGGAGTGATACGCGGTGGACACGTCGCCCCAGCTCACGCCCACACAGTCCACAGGTCCAGCTTCGAACCGGAAGGCCCGTTCGGGCGCCCGCTCCAACGCCTCGATCCGGCCATCGCGACGCATGAACGTGCCCTCGCCCAGGGTCTCCACGGCCGTTTTGGCCGTGCCGCGCGAGGGTGTGGTCAGACCCGAAATAGCCAGAAGCAGCGTGCGCGCCGTGGGCAGGCGCCGATGCACATGCGCCAGCAAGCAATCGCTCGGCACCACATCAAAGCCCGCGCCAGGCAACAGCATGACACCAGCCCGCTGGGCTTCGGCGCCGCGCGCGGCGATGGCTTCGAACACGGCGATCTCGCCGGTGATATCGAGATAATGCGTGCCGGTGGTCAGGCAGGCCTCGACCATGGGCATGGCCGTCGCCGAGAACGGCCCCGCCATGTGCAACACCACGGCGATATCGGCCAGTTGCTGGCGGATGTGCACGGGATCGGTCAGCGGAAAGGCTCGCCACTCAAACCCGTGCACATCCGCGAGCGTTTTCACCAAGGCCGCGTTGCGCCCGGCCAAGACCGGTTTCAGGCCCACTTCGCGCGCCACGGCCACGGCCAGCCGGCCTGTGTATCCGTTCGCGCCGTAAATGAGGATGCGGTCGTTCATGCCCTCCGGTCCATGGTCTCCCAAACGCAAAACCGCGCCCAGTCAGCGCGGCTTTTGAAACACCATAGCGGCAGTCCATTGCGTCATTACCAAGGCGCCAGACATGCAAAAGCCAGGCCCAAAGCCTGGCTCGCGCAAGCGTGACCGTCTCTGGCCGGGCTTAGCCCTGGCGAGCTTTGAAGCGACGCTGGGTCTTGTTGATGACATAGATCCGGCCGTGACGACGGATCACGCGACAATCTTTGTGCCGGGTCTTCAGGGATTTGAGCGAATTCTTGATTTTCATCGGTCTCGGGCCTCAAACGGGGCGGCCAGCCAAGCGCGGCGCCCACACATCACAAGGGAATAGGAAGCGCGGACCCTACCTGTGCAGGGACATTGCGTCAATCATCAAGCGCGAGGGGGGATCGGCGCCAGTCTGCCGCAATTCCGTCGCGAGAATCAGCCACCACTAAGCATCCACGCAAGATAGGCAGGACGGAGGCGATCGTGACGCGGTTTCGGGGATGGACGGGCTGGCTCGGTGCAGCGGTAATCGGACTGGGGCTGAGCATCAGCATGGGCCCGGCGGTCCAGGCACAGACCGGCGCGGTCGCAGGCGAGACCGGGCCGTCCAAAGAAGAGATTCTCTCCCGCTTTGACAGCTGGAAGCGCGACTTCCGCGTGCGGGCGCTGGGCGCGGGCATCACGGCGGCGACCTTCGACACAGCCTTTGAGGGGGTCGAGCCGATCGCCCGGGTCATCGAGCGCGATCAGTCGCAGCCTGAATTCGTCCGGCCCATCTGGGATTACATGGACGGCGCGGTTTCGGACGCGCGCGTGCAGAAGGGCCGGGAGATGCTGGCCCGCCATCGCAAGACCCTGACCGCGATGGAGCGGCGCTACGGCGTGCCGCCCCAAGTGGTGGTCGCGATCTGGGGCCTGGAATCAAGCTATGGCGCCATCAAGGGCAGCACGGACGTGATCGCCGCGCTCTCCACCCTCGCCATTGAGGGCCGGCGCCAGCGCTTTGCCGAACGTGAACTCATCGCCGCGATGCGCATCCTGCAAGACGGCGACATCACACGCGAGGGCCTGACCGGCTCCTGGGCTGGCGCCATGGGCCACACCCAGTTCATTCCCTCCAACGTGCTCGCCTACGGGGTGGATGCCAACCGGGACGGCCGGCGTGACCTGTGGGAAAGCCTGCCGGATGTGTTTGCGTCCACGGCCAACTACTTGAAAGAACATGACTGGCAGGAGGGCTATCGCTGGGGCCGGGAAGTGCGCCTGCCGGATGGTTTCGAGTATGCGCTGGCCGAACGCGGCGTCACGAAATCTCTGCGCCAGTGGCGCGATCTGGGGGTGCGGCGGCCGGGCGGCGGCGCGCTGCCGGTGGCTGATATCGAGGCTTCGATCATCCTGCCGGCGGGCCATGCGGGCCCGGCCTTTTTGGTCTACGACAATTTCCGCGTCATCATGCGCTACAACAATGCCACCTCTTATGCCCTCGCCATCGGCCATTTGAGCGACCGCATCGCGGGGCGCGGCCCGATCAGTGGCGACTGGCCCCGCCATGAACGGCCCCTGAAGCGCTCGGAACGGGTGGAGTTACAGGAGCGGCTCACGCGGGCAGGCTACGCGCTGGGCGAGGCGGACGGCGTCATCGGTCGGCGCACGCGCGCGGCCGTGCGGGCGTTCCAAACAGCCAATGGTCTGCCGGCGGACGGGTTCGCCACAGCCTCGCTGCTCGACGCCGTGCGCCGGGCCACCGGCGATGAACAGCGCTAAGGACAGCGGCATCAGCTGTGGCGGGTGCCCCCCCGCCCCATCGCCATCAACCACACCATGACCCCGGCGGTCAGCAGCACCGCCAGCACATAAGGCGCATGGGGAGACAGCCCATAGAGCGGAAAACCGATCAGCGGCGCGACGATGAAGCCCGCGCCGCCGGTCGCGCCCATGATCCCTGCCGAGGCACCCTGCTCGTGCATGGTCACATTGAGCGACGCGGCGCCTTGCGCCCCGGAGCGGGCGAGGCTGAACCCCACGCCCTTAAACGCCATACCCGCCAGCACCGCCTCAAAGCCCGGCACCAGTACCAAAATCGCAAAGCCAACGGCACAGATCCCCGCCCCCACCAGCATCAAGCGGTCCGGTCCCCACCCCAACCGCGGTAAGACCAGAAGTTGGGTGATCAGCGTCGTCACCGCCGCCACCACGAGCGCCAGCCCGCCCCGCGCGGCGGCCGTCACCGGGTCATAGGCGAGCACATCCATGAGAAAGAAGGTGATGGTCTGCACCACAATCGCGTGGGCGGAGGACAGCAAGACCGCGATCGCCACCTCGTCGCGAATGCGCGGATCCCAGAGCCGCAGCATGGGCATGTCGAGGCGCGGCTTGGGGGCGGTGCGCTCCGGCAGCAGGATCCAGATCGCCAGCGCGCTCATTGCGCCGAGCGCCGCCACCCCGTAAAGCGGCGCCAAAAGCCCAAAATCCGACAGCGCCCAGACAAGCCCCGGCCCAGCGGTTGTGCCGAGCACGAAGGCCGCGCCCATGGCCGCCAGCGCCTCGGTGCGCCCGGCCCGGTCCGTCCGGTCGGCCACATAGGCATTGGCACCGCTCATGGTCCCCGGCCCGAGCATGCCATAGATGGTGCGGGCACAGATCAAGAGGGGATAGAGCAGCAGCATGCTCAGCACCGCCTCGCGGGCCATTTCCAGAAGCGCCGCGAACATCACGGTGGAGACGGCAAAGGCCACGAGCCCCATGAGAATTACGGGCTTGCGCCCCAGATGGTCCGATTGCCGGCCCCAATAGGGGCTCGCCACGATCCAAAAGATGGCCGAGACCATGAAGATCGAGCCCACCTGAAAATCCGCCAGCCCCAATTCCCGCGACAAGGGGGGCAGAATCGCGAAAATCACAGTTTGCCCGGTGCCCATGCAAATGAGGCTGATGAACAGAATTCGGAACGCCCAGCGCCGCTCACGCGGCGTGGTGGCCGTCAATGGCGCATCGGGATGGCGATGCGCGTCCTCGTCTTGCGCCTCTTGGCCTGACATGCCTTGCTTGTCGCCGTGTTCCGCCATGCCCTGTCCAATTTGACCCCGTCCAACGGGGCCCTACCCACCGTGAGTCGTCCCATGCCGCAGCGCTCGCCACCGCCACCGACGCCCAATCGCCCGTCCTTGCAGAACCGGCCATGCGTGCAGAACCATCCGAGCGCGACACTGCGCCAGGCTGCGGCGCTTCTGGGCAAGGGACGGGCGCGCGCCGCGCTGGCCCTGTTGCGACCTGTGGTGGCGGGTGAGCCGGAACAAGCGGAGGCCCTCAGTCTATACGGGATCGCGCTGGCGCATAGCGGGAAAAGCCGTGAGGCGGTGGCCGCCTTGACCAAGGCCGTAACGCTGCGCCCGGACCGCAGCGGCTTTCGTTTGAACCTGGCGCGCGTGCACCAGGATCGAGGCGACCTGGCGGCGGCGCGCGCGGTGCTGATGGCGGGGCTTGACCACACGCCAGGCGAAGCAGATTTGCATGAAGGGCTGGGGCTTTTGCATCTGACCGACCGGGAGCCGGCGCGCGCGGCCGAGGCCTTTACCGCGGCGCTGGCGAGCGCGCCCAATCGGGCCACGGCCCTGAAAGGCCTTGGCGATGCGCGGCTGCGCCTGGAGGAGTTCCCGTCCGCCCGCACCGCCTATGAGGCCGCACTCACGGCCGCACCGGATTTCACGGCGGCCCGGGTGAATCTGGGCGCCGTCCTGGAAGCCCTCGGTGACATCCAAGCCGCCGCCAAGACCTACGAGACCGCCTTGAGCCAGAAGCCGGACCACCACAAGGCACGGATCAATCTGGGCACGCTCCGGCTCAATCAGGGCCAGGCAGAGGCCGCCCTGACCTGTTTCGACACGGTGCTCGCCGCCGAGCCGCATAATGGCTGGGCCCTCGCCTATCGCGACCTGGCACGGGTCGAGGCCGGTCATCTGACGCCCGAGGCTCAATTCGCGGCACAAAGCCCTTTCATCACCGCAGAGACGCTGGCCGTGCCCAAAGGGTGGGACAGTCTCGCCGCGTTCAACAGCGATTTAGCGCAGGCCCTGCTCGTGCATCCCAATCGGCGCCGCGACGTCAGCGGCACGGCCACCACCCATGGCGACGACGCGCTCGACCTTTTCGCCAGTCCCGCGCGCCCCCTCAAGGCCTTTGAGCGGGTATTGCGCCGCACTCTCGACAAGCGCCTGGCCACCTTGCGCGCCACGCCAGGCGAGCCCTTTCCCGGGCCAGTGCCCGAACGGTATCGCCTTGATATCTGGGCCACTTATCTGCGCAGCGGCGGGTATCAGGCCCCTCACATCCACCCAACCGGCTGGCTGAGCGGTGTGTACTATGTGCAGCTGCCCGACGACCTGGACACCGCGCGCGAGGACGGGGCGCCGGGCGCCATCGAGTTCAACCGCCCCGATCCGGATCTCCACCTCACATTCACCCCGGCGGTCCGGCTCGTGCGCCCCACGGTGGGCTTATTGCTCACCTTTCCAAGCACCCTCTACCATCGCACCCTGCCCTTCAGCGGTCCGCGTTTGCGCCTGTCGATCGCCTTTGACGTGCGTCCCCTGGCCTAAATGGCGCCTATTTTGCAGGGCAAAAGAGGGAGGCTGTGACCTTTAAGTCACCCGTGGCATAAGACCGGCAGCCAGCGCCTGCTTTTGTTGTAGGGCCTGTGCACAAGCCGTATTATCTCACGGTGAGAGAGGGACGGATTGGGACTCACGAGATGAGCATGGCGCATTCAGACCCGAGCACGCGACAGGGCGACTGGCGGCCGGCCATACAAGGCTGGAACCCTAGTCGTGCTTTTGCGCGTGCGGTGTCGGCCGCTGCCCTCGTGATCGGTCTTCTGGTCGCGCCGGCAAGCGCTCAGGCGGACGCGGATGAGCCCCGTCAGGCCGTGTCCTCCGACGAGGTCATGGCGGGCCAGGTGGATTTCATCCTGCCGGGCCTGAATTTCACCGAAGATCTTGGCAGCGACCAGGTGGACCGGGCCCATGTGCCGGCTTCGGCCATGCCCACCGGCGCACTTGGCACCAGCGCTTTGGGCACCAGTGAGTTTCCCGACTTCATCTATGGCGGCGCGGACGACATGACGTTCAGCCTGCCGGGCACCGGCCTGTCTGGCTTCATCACGCTCGACCAGATCGAGCCGAGCCCGCTTTTTGCTGGTGTGAAACCGGTGAGCGATGTGATCGGCGACGCCACCCTGAACTGGCGCCTGTCCGAGAGCTTCGCGCTCAGCACCACGGTCGGGCGCCGTCTGGCGGAAAGCGATCAGCTGGCCGTTCTGGGCGTGGTTGAAGAAACAGTCGGCGGCGGCTTCACCTATTTTGTTTCACCGCGCCTGCAAATGACCGCCGAGGGCATCCTGGCCACGCCGGATCTGACCGTGCAGTCGCTCACGACTCGCCCGGGTGAGGCAGAAGCCACTTTGATGGCCACCTATCAATTCCTGCCCTTCTTCGCGGGCAGCGTGAACTACACCTATGAAATGAAGGACCCGCTGCTCATGGTCGGGAACGTGGATGCTGAATCCACGGTGTCCTTCACGTTGATCGGCAAGTTCTGATCGGCACGGGTCCTCTCCCGCCTGTGGTCATGGTCGTGGTCCTGCTTCGTTTCCTCTCTGATCGCGATTCCGTCCCCTACCGTGGACGAGTTGCCCTTTCGTCCCCACAGCCGTGACCTCCCGCTTCGACACCATTGTCATGGTGGACTGGAGCGCGGCCGCTGTGCCGCGCACCGGTGCTGACAGCATTTGGATCGCCCGCCGCGGCCCGCGCGGCGCCATACGCCTGACCAACCCCGCGACCCGGGCCGAGGCGGAGGCGCAGCTCAGCCATTTGCTGCGCCAGGACATCGCCAAAGGCCGGCGCGTTCTGGCGGGCTTCGATTTCCCCTTCGGATATCCAGCGGGCACGGCGCGGCGTCTTGGGCTCACCGGGGCGCCTTGGCGCGCGGTGTGGGATTTGCTGCGCGCCGAGATTCAAGACGGTCCAGCAAACGCCAATAATCGCTTTGCCGTGGCGGCCGGTCTGAACGCGCGCCTGAGCGGGGAGGCATTTCCATTCTGGGGCTGCCCAGCACGGGCCGCCTCGCCCCTGCTCGGGCCCCGCCGCGCCCGCGCCCATGGCCCTGGCGACCTGCCCGAACGCCGCCATGCGGACGCCGCCGCCCCGCGCGCCCAACCCGTGTGGAAGCTCTACACGGCTGGCTCCGTAGGCAGCCAGGCGCTTATGGGGATCCCCGTCGTGGCTCGGTTGCGCGATCACCCGGCTGTGGCGGACCGAGCCGCGATTTGGCCATTCGAGACAGGTCTGACCTGTCCGAGCGCCCCGCTGGTCTTGTGTGAGATCTATCCAAGCCTGTGGTGCCGCACCGCGCCCGCCGGCACCATCAAGGACGCTGAGCAGGTCCGCGTGGTGGTGGAGACACTGGCGGCGCAGGACCGCTCGGCGCGCCTGCCGGAGCTGTTCGCCGGGCTAACACCCTTGTCGGCGGCGGCACGCAAGGCGGTGGAGCGAGAGGAGGCGTGGATCCTGGGGCTTTAGCGCCCGTCAGTGAACCGTGCCGTCCTTGAGGGTGCCGCTGTAGAAATGCTCCACGGCCCGGCGACGGTCATCCTTGGGATAGAGCGCCCCCCGACCCGTGATCTTGAGTTGTTCGATCAACCCCTCGACATAGGATTCGGCGAGCGAGCGACTGGAGAAGCGAGCGAGCAACCCGGCTTCGCTAGTGGAGCCCTCACTATACCACTCCCACACCTCAAACGGGCACTCCGCATAGACCAACCCGTCTTCTTCATCGACCGCCATTTCGACGACATCCTCGATTTCGTACCAGATTTCCATCGCGCATATCCCCCAGGACGACGTCTTGCGCTCCCCAACACCACAACCCCTGATCGATGACGCTAATCTTGCAGGCAAGGGTCTGTCCAATGAAAGCTCGATCACACGAGGCATAATCACGGCTCACCCCGTCATTTTGCGGGCCGAACTGCTGCACCGGTCACAAAGCCCGGCTCTGTAATGCGCAGGCCCTCGGGCCGCGTGACACCGGTCACTCGTCCAGGCCCGGAGCGCTCCTTAATCGTGGAGGAGGAGCGCGAGACTGACCTCGTCGGCCAGGACCGCAGTCTCACACAGTGCGTCTAAACCAAGAGTAAGAGCCCATGCCAAACGAACCCATGCGCCTGGACTGTCCGAGAACGATCCGCCGCATTCGCAGGACGCGCGGCTTGACGCTCGCACAGACCGCCCAGGGGGCCGGCACGACGGCGGCCCAAATCATGAAGCTGGAGAACGGCGACCGACGGCTGACGCTCGACTGGCTGGAGCGGCTTGCCAAGGCGCTGAATTGCCACGTGCTGGACCTCATCGCCCCGGCGCGCCGAGTGCCCCTGACGGGCTTTCTCACCGGCCAGTGGTCGGTGCAGCAGGCGGTGCACGATCCCCGTCAGCGGGCCTTGCCGGATGTGGCAAGTGTGACCGTTCCGCGAGGCTGCGCGCCGGAGGACGTGGTGGCGATCCGCCGCCAGACCCTGGACCGCACGGAGTTCTTCGCCGGTGCAACATTCTTTTTCGACACCAGCGCACAAGGACCCGTGGAGGGTTTTGACGGGCGCATCTGCCTGTTGACGCTGGAAACGGGCGAGCGGCATGTGCGCCGCGTGGTGGTGGATGCGTCGTCGCGGCGGGTGGATTTCACCGCACCGGTGGCCGTCCAGCCGTTGGCCGGGCAGCGTCTGTTGAGCGCCGCGCCCTGCATCGCCATGGTGAACGGAGCAGACGCGCTGGACCGGCTATCGGGGCCGGAAATCGTGCCTTATCAGCCGCCGGCACCGACCATGGGCACCGCGGCCTTGTCCCCGCAACGCTCGGCCGTCGCCGGGCCAAACCTGCCCAATGGTCCCAGCCTACCGCCGGGCGAGTAAGACAACGAGACGACAGGTCCGGCGGCCCGTGCCGCCGGACACTGAACGACCACGCCGTCAGATGCCGGCTTTGGAGAGCGGCTTTTCCGACGCCGCCCGGGTCGGCGCCCCAACCCCGCCATAGGCAATGCCGGACAGCCGGGCCATGTCTTCCTTCCAGGTCACCAGATCGTCGAGCGCGAAGTCCTTCAGGTGCCGCCGCCCGCAGGCCCGCGCCATCACTTTCATCAGCTCCACCGACGCCAGGAAGAAATTCTTCAATTGCAACGCCGATTTCTCGATTTCGAGACGGGCCCGCAGCGAGGACTTCATGGAGGTGATGCCCACCGGGCAGTTGTTGGTGTTACAGGCGCGCATGGCAAGACAGCCCACCGCCTGAATGGCCGAGTTCGACACCGCGACCGCATCCGCCCCCAACGCCAAGGCCTTGGCGAAGTCCATGGGCGTGCGCAAGCCGCCGGTGATGACGAGGCTCACATCGCCTCGGCCCTGCGCGTCCAGGTGCCGACGCGCCCGCGCCAGCGCCGGAATGGTCGGCACAGAGATGTGGTCGCGGAAGATCAGCGGCGCAGCCCCGGTGCCACCGCCGCGACCGTCGAGGATGATGTAATCCACCCCCACCGCAAGGGCCGCGTCGATGTCCCGCTCCACATGCTGGGCCGACAGCTTGTAGCCGATGGGAATCCCGCCCGTGCGCGAGCGCACCTGCTCGGCGAAATCGCGGATCTGATTCACATCGGTCCAATCGGGAAACCGCGATGGCGAGAGCGCCGATTCGCCCTCATTCAGGCCCCGCACTTCGGCAATCTTGCCGACGACTTTGGCGCCGGGCAAATGGCCGCCGGTGCCCGTTTTGGCGCCCTGGCCGCCCTTGAAGTGGAACGCCTGCACCTTGTCGAGTTTGTCCCAGGAAAAGCCGAAGCGGCCGGACGCCAATTCGTAGAAATAGCGCTCGTTCTCGGCCTGCTCCTCCGGCAACATGCCGCCCTCGCCGGAACAGATCCCGGTGCCCGCCAGCTGCGCCCCTTTCGCCAGCGAGATCTTGGCCTCCTCCGACAATGCCCCGAAGCTCATGTCAGAGACAAAGAGCGGGATCTCCAGGCGCAACGGGCGGCGCGCACGCGGACCGATCACCACATCCGCGCCCACTGGTTCCTCATCCAGAAGCGGCATGCGGTGCAGTTGTGCGGTGACGAAGTGAATATCGTCCCAGCGGGGCAACTGATCGTAAGGCACGCCCATGGACGCCACCGGCCCGTGATGCCCCACATTCTTCAGGCCGTTGCGCGCCAGTTCCCGGATGAGGCCCGTGTGAGGCTCCTCGTCGGCCCCGTGAGTGTCCTCATACAGACCAAGATAAGCATCCCGATCAAAGGGCTGAGGATTGTCGCGCTCCCAAGCGGCAACTTGCGCACCGTCCACATAGACGGTGCCATCCTCAATCCAGGCGTCGAACTTGGTTAACTGCTCTTCGTTGTTGTAGGCGCTGATCCCGGTCCGGAAACGGTAATCCCAATTGTGGACCCCGCAGATCAGATCTTCGCCGCGAATATGCCCATCCGAAAGCAGCGCGCCCCGGTGCAGGCAGCGTCCGTAGAGGACAGAGACATCCTCATCATACCGAATGACCACCAGATCCACATTGGCCACGCACGCATAGGCGGGCTTGCGATCTTCCAGCTCGTTCCAATTGGCAATGGCGACTTTGCGTTCCATGGGGCCCTCTCTGTGCTTCCTGGCGGACGGTGATCAGACGCTGCCGCTGCTCCCTGGCCAAAGGGAGGACTCTGCTCTCACCGCACCTTAAAGTGGTTTGCGCGCTTGACCTTAATACAAACACCCAAGGCACCGCTTTTCACAATCCGTGAGCGCAAATGTGATCTGACGACCGGTGCGAAAAAGCGTACCCATGGCGGGGTCATTCTAAGGCCACGCCGGATGGAGAGGGGATCCCATGACCGCGAGCACTGCCCAAAATCTTGAATGGTACAAAGTCGCTGAACGGGACGAGCTGGCCGAGGGCCGGGTGAAATCAGCCACCGCCGGCACCAAGACGGTGGCTTTGTCCAAGGTGGACGGCCAGTACTGGGCGGTGGACAACAAATGTCCGCACCAGGGGGGCCCGCTGGGCGAAGGCTCCATCGAGAAAGGCGCCGAAGGGAAATGCTGGCTGCGCTGCCCCTGGCACGGCTGGGACTTTGATCCCAAGGACGGCACCTCCCCTGGCGGCCACGACGACGGCATTCCCACCTATCCGGTAGAAGAGCGCGCCGACGGCATCTATGTGGGCGTGGAAATCACAAACGCCCATGTGCGCACCGTTTCCGACGTGATGGCGCAGACCATGACCCGCTGGGGCGTCACCCATGTGTTCGGCATGGTGGGCCATTCCAATCTGGGCTTGGCGGATGCGCTGCGTCTGGAAGCGGAAGGCGGGCGCCTCAATTACATCGGCATCCGCCACGAAGGCGCGGCGTCGTTCGCCTGCTCGGGTTATGCCAAGCTCACGGGCAAGCCGGCTGCATGCTTGGCCATTGCCGGCCCCGGCGCAACCAACATGCTGACGGGCCTGTGGGATTGTAAGGTGGACCGGGCGCCGGTGCTGGCCCTTACCGGCCAGGTGAACACCCAAGTGCTGGGCCCGGGCGCGTTCCAGGATATCGATCTTGCCTCGGCGTTCCAGGCCGTCTCAACCTTCAGCCAGACCGTGCTGCCCGGCAGCCGCCACGCCGAGCTGATGACCCTGGCGCTCAAGCACGCGGTGGTGAAGCGCGATGTGGCGCATCTGATCTTCCCGGACGAAGTGCAGACCCTTCCGGCGGCGGAGCATGTGCAACCCTCCAGCCCCAAGGGCCGCATGGGCGATACCGCCATCGCCCCGTCCGAGGAGTCGCTCGGCCAGGCCATGCGCTTCTTGAATCAGGCCAAGCGGCCGATCATCGTGGTGGGATACGGCGCCCGGGAGTCCATGCCGGAGATCATCGCCCTTGCCGAAACTTTGAACTGCCCCATCCTGACAACCTTCAAGGCCAAAGGGCAGATCCCGGATCATCATCCGCTTGCCGCCGGCGTCCTGGGGCGCAGCGGCACGCCCATCGCGTCCTGGTTCATGAATGAATCCGACGTGATCTGCGTGTTCGGCGCCTCCTTCTCCGACCACACGGGGATTGAGCCGAAAAAGATCCTGATCCAGGTGGATTTCGACCAGATGGCGCTGGGCAAATTCCACATGGTGCATGCGCCCGTTTGGGGTGAAATCGGCGTGACTGCCAAAATGATGGCCACGCGCCTCGCCCGCGGCGCCGATCGCCAAAACCAGCGCGCCGAAATCGGCGAACGCTGGGAGTACTGGCGCGATGAAAAGCAAAGCCGCATGGGAGATGACCGGGGCCGGGGCCTGTCGGCGGCGCGTCTGTTTGAGTCCATGACCCGTCTGACCCCGGAGGATGCGGTCATCGCCGTGGATGTGGGCAACAACACCTATTCCTTTGGCCGCTATTTCGAACCCAAGAACCAGTCCGTGCTGATGTCGGGGTATCTGGGCTCCATCGGGTTCGCGTTCCCGGCCGCCATGGGCGCCTGGGCGGCCGTCAGCGCGGGCGTCGCCCCCGGCTCAGCCCATCGGAAAGTGGTATCGGTCAGCGGCGATGGCGGTTTTGGTCAGTACATGGCCGAATTCACCACGGCGGTGAAATACGGCATGAACATCACCCATGTGATGATGAACAATTCCGAACTCGGTAAAATCTCCAAGGAGCAACGAGCAGGCCACTGGCCCGTCTGGCAGACGAGCTTGCACAATCCGAGCTTTGCTGAGTATGCGCGTCTGTGCGGTGGTGTCGGCATTCGGGTGGAAAGCCCGGTGGATCTCGATGATGCGCTGCGCGAGGCCATGGCCGCCGACGGTCCGGCGCTCGTGGAAGTCGTGCAGGATGTCGAGCTGATCTAATGACGCCAGCCTTGCACGTGACCGCGCCTCCCGGCCGGCATGGGCGGGGCTGGGCGCTTTGGGAGACGGCGGCGCTGAGCCTGCTGCTGGCCTATGCCCTGGTGGCGTTGCCGGCTCTGGTGACTGGTCTGAGTGTTTATGCGGAACTGGGGACGGTGCGCACCGGCGTGAGCGTTCCGCTCGTGGAGCACTGGCAGGTGCTCTCCAGTCTCCCGCGGGCGGCGCTGCTGGACATGCCGGTTCTGGAGATCGACTTGGCGGCGGGATTGCCGGTGGCGCGCAGTTTCGCCATGACCCTACGCCAGGCGCTGCTGTCGCTGGCCTTGGCGGTGCTGCTGGCCATCAGTATGCGGCGAATGCGTCAGGGCCATCTGGAGCCGGGCTGGGCCGCGTTGATGATCGGGGCCGGGCTGGTGGCGGCCCTGAGCCCAGGACTTCTCGGCCATTGCGTGCGCCCTGGTGAGACGGGCGGCGTGCTGGCGTTGACCGGCCTGCCCGATGCGCTTGTGCAACGGCTCAGTGCCATCTCGCCCTTTATCCAGGGCGGCGTTATGATCCTGCTTGCCTGGCCTTTGCTGGCCCGGTGGGTTCGCACACCGCTTCGTTAGGGAGCCAAAAGGGAGGGGCTGATGGCACTTGCCCAGACGATCGTGATGATCCTCGGCCTGTATTTTGGCATTGGCTTAGTGTTTGCCCTGGCCTTTGTTTTTGTCGGTTTGGCGCGTGTCAATCCGAGTGCGGCGCAATCGTCCCTGTTCACCCGGCTGATGTTCCTGCCAGGAGCCGTGGGCCTTTGGCCGGTATTGCTGGTGACCTGGATCCGTGCCCTATTCACATCTGCGGAGGCCTGACATGAAACGCGCCCATCGACGCTTTCATCTGGCCATCTGGGTGTTGCTGTTGCCCGCCCTGGTGATTGCCCTTGTGATTGCCTATCAGGTGCGCCAAGACGCCCCCACCGAGCCGCGCCCGGAGCTGGGCGCGCTCGCCGCTCCCCTCCTCCAAAGCTGAAGGACACACGCCATGGCCGCTGGATTTGTGCCCGTCACCTGGAACGCGAACAAACGCTCCTATAATTGGGTGCTGGCTCTCGGGGTGCTGCTGTTTATCGGGAGCTATGTCGGGGTGACCATCACCATGGCGGGACCAGATAGCGGTTTAAGCCCGCTGATCCTGCTGATCCGCGCCTTCGGCACCTGCGCCTTCCTGATGCTGACCATCATCCTCATGATCGGGCCGCTGGCGCGCCTGTCCACCTCGTTTCTGCCGCTGCTCTATAATCGGCGGCACTTCGGAGTGGTGACGTTCTTTGTGGGGTTGACGCATTTTATCCTGGTGCTGATCTGGTACCACAATTTCGGCGATATCAACCCGTTCGTCTCCATCTTCGCCAGCAATCCGAACTATGACGATTACCGGGCCTTCCCATTCGAGGCGTTGGGCTTTGTGGCGCTGATGGTGCTATTCCTGATGGCGGCGACAAGCCATGATTTTTGGCTCGCGACCTTGGGCGCGCCGGTGTGGAAGGCGCTGCATATGAGCGTTTATCTCGCCTACACGGCGCTGTGCCTGCATATTGCGCTGGGTATCTTGCAGGATGAGACGAGCCCGCTCTATTGGGTCCTGCTGGGGGCCAGCGTAAGCTTGGTGGGCGGGCTGCATGTGGCCGCCGCCTTGCGCCAGAACGCGCGCGACGGCGACACCCTGCGCGCTGGCGACACCTGGCGCATGGCCGCCAAAGTGTCCGAGATTGCCCAGAACCGCGCCAAGATCGTGCCCATCGCCGGGGGTGACACCATCGCCATCTTCCGCTACGGCAACAAGATTTCGGCCGTAACCAATGCCTGCGCCCACCAGAACGGTCCCTTAGGCGAAGGCCGCATCATTGACGGCTGCATCACCTGCCCCTGGCACGGCTTCCAATTCCGGCCCGATAATGGGCGCTCGCCAGAGGGCTTTTCCGACAAGATCGCCACCTTCCGCGTCAAGGTCGAAGGCGACATCGTCTATGTCAATCCGACACCGCTCGAACCCGGTACGTATGTGGAGCCGGCAATCGTCTCGGAGGAAAGCGCATGAGCGACGCCAGCCAGAACACCCCTCCAGAGCAAGACGATTTCTTCGTGGGCTATGCGCCCATGTCCACACGGCTTGCATCCTTCATGCTGCTCATTGCGGTCGCGATCCTGGGCGCCGTCACGGCGCTTGGCGTGCTGGTGGCGGGCGCGCAGGACGATCCGGGCGACGGCGTCTGGGCCACGAGCGCCATCGAAATCACAGGCCGCATGGACTTCGTCCCCTACCCGGCCGTGCATGTGGGCGAAGGGCCCTATGCGGGGCGGACGGTGTTGCTGATTTCCCAAGGCAAGTTCGGCGTGAGCACCCGTGCCCAGCCTTTTGACGGCGACATGGTGACCGTGCGTGGCCTGCCCGTGGAACGCGGCGACGGTCTGGCGCTAGAAGTGGTCTTCGGCGACACAGCCATTCAGGCGGCCGCCGCGGACACCGCGCCGGTGACGGCTCCAGCGGTGGAAGCGCTGCAGGAGACGACGCTGTCCGGCATGATTGTGGACAGCAAATGCTATCTGGGCGTGATGAAGCCGGGCGACGGAAAGGCGCATAAGGCCTGTGCGACCTTGTGTATTCTGGGCGGAATTCCGCCGAGCCTTGTGGTGCGCCACGACGAGGGCGAGCCCAGCGTGTTGATCCTGACCGGTCCCAATGGCGAGCCCCTGACGGCCCGTTCCGGCTCTCCCTCAGAGGCGCTGGCCGCACCGTTCCAAGAGCAGATTCTGCCCTTCGTTGCCGATCCCATTCGCGTCACGGGGCGGCTGGCGCGGCAAGGCTCGCTGACCTTCCTGCGCATCGATCCGGCAGAGATTAAGCGGCTCTAAGCAACGGCCTCAGGGTGTTGCTTGGCGCACTTTCCGGGCGGAAAACCGC
>CAZVEE010000035.1:0-37502 GCA_964625525.1 uncultured Alphaproteobacteria bacterium
GCGGGCGCGCCGGCTTGGGCGGGTCCGCCGGCTGCGGCGGTTCGGGGGGGGTGGCTGGCGCGGCTGGTGACTCGGGCGCTGGCTTTGGTGCCGGCACCGGGAGCGTGCCCGGCGCTTGGCGCTCGATCGGGGCTTCGGCCGGATCGGGCGGAGCTTTGGATGGATCGGGCGGGGCTTTGGCTGGCTGCTGCGGGGGACGTGTCGTCCCAAAGAGCCAACCCAACAGGCCCGGATCCTCCGGCGGCGCCTCGTCCTCCACGGCGTCCGGGTCTTCGATCTCTTCGGCTTCTTCCGCAAACAGGGCCAGATCGCCGGCCGCTTTCCAGTATTGCGAATCAAAGCTGGAGCATCGTGGGCACACTGCGGTCCAGTGCGCCGCCTGACGCCCGCACGACCGGCAGACCCACAGCGCGTCGCGCGGCGCGTGAGCGGCTTTGGCCAACCAGGCCTCCGCCGCTTTCACGTCTTCATTCTCCAATTCCTCAAGCCGCGCCATGACTTCCGCCACCCGAGCCGTCAGACGGCGTTCCACCAGCGGTTCCAGCGCGTCACGCGCCGCCGGATAACGCCCGGCGGCGATCGCATAGCGCGCGAACAGAATGCGGCTTTCCACATGCTCGCGGTTCAGTTCCACGAGTCCGCCCAGGCGCCGCCAGCGGTCATGCTCGGATTCGCCCGGCTCCAGGTGAGCGTAAATCCGCCCCAGATCCGGATGCGGATGGTCCGGCCACAAGGCCTCAATGACCGAGGCCGCTCGCGAGCGGCGACCGAAATTCTTCTGAATCTGCGCCACCAACACCGCTGCTGGCACCAAATCCGGCGCCAGCGCGAGCGCCTTTTGCCCAAGCGACAGCGCCGCGGAGGGATCTTCCGCCGTCCGCGCCTCCACCGCTTCGGCCAGGAACAGCGCCGCACGATAGCGCCGGCCCACCTCGTGACTGATCAGCTCGGAGCGCGCCGCTTGCTCGACCGTGGAGCGTGCGGCCTCCCAGGCACCAGCCTCCGTCTCCAGGGCAAAAAGCGTTTCGAACGCCGACAGGCTCCTAGGCTGCAAGCGATAGGCCCGCGCGGCAAAGTCCAGTGCCGTATCGCGGTCACCGCGCTCGCGCAGGACCCGCACCAACCCCGTCAAACCCAGAAGTTCGGTCTGCTCCTGGGTCAGCATGGCCTCATAAGTCTGTTCGGCTTCCGCCAAATCGCCAATGCGCTCTGCCGTCTGCGCCTTGAGCAGCAACAGCAGCGGCTCCTCTCGGGTGCCGCGCGCCGCGTCGCGAATCACCGTGCGCGCCGTCGGCACATCTCCGGCCGCGAGCGCTACGAGCCCTTTGGTCAAGGCCCGCCGTGCTCGTGCCTCGCGGTCGATGGTGAAGAGCGACCCAACCGCCTGCACCCCGCCCATAAGCCAGCCGATCAGCCGCCCCACCAGCACGAGCGCGAGAAACAGAAGCACCAGCCCCGCCAGGGCCAACGCAATGCTCACCTCCGCCTCGATCCCGAGCCAGCGCAAGGTCACCGTGCCCGGGTGGTCGGCGATCCACACCGCCCCGATGGCCATAGCGAAAATGAAGAGGAAAATGACGAAGGCCCGAATCATCGCGCGCTGCGCTCCTTCCGGTCCGGGGAGTTCACGAGAACCGGGACTTTAGACTAAGACACGCGCCGAGCGGAAGCGGCACGCTGAAAACCTCTGCAACAGGAGATGAGCAACGAAAAAGCGCGCCGGGCGGAACCCGGCGCGCTGATTGAGGAAGCCCTCGACCTTAGATGCTGCCATCCGGGGCCACGGGCCGAGGGGTCGGACCGTCATTGGCAGCTGTTTCATCGGCGGTACCTTGATCAGAGGGGCCTTCATCAGCCGCCTCGTCGTCGGAGGGTCCTTCGTCAGCGGCACCCTCGCCGGCTGCCTCGTCCCCAACGACACCCTCTTCCGATCCGGCGGCAGGCGCCTCCTCGGGCGCGGCCGGCGCCGGGTCTTCGGCGGGCACAACCGGCTCTTCAAGCGGAGCAGCCGCCGGAGCCGGCGCGGTCTCTACCGGCGCCTGCTCGATCGGAGCGGTGGTCACGGCCTGCGCATCGGCGGAAATGCCGGTGATGACCCGCGTGTTCAGCTCGCTGACGAGCTGGTCCAAATGCAGACGCGCCTGCGCCTGAGCCAGCCACGGCCCAGCAGCCGTCGCCGCTTCACCATCAAGCGCCCCGAGTTCCGACACCGCAGCGCGCAGATTGTCTTCTTCCAGATGGCCTTCGGTGCGGGCCAACACCGCAAACGTGCCCTCGCCGGCCGCTTCACCGGTGGGACGCACGGACACGGACGCCGCCAGATTGGCCCAAAGCTGCCCCATCACCCCGGCGTCTTCGGTCGCACGGTCTGCCCGAACAATGTCACGGGAGACGCGGTCGAAGCGGCGCTTCAGGATCGCCACCGAGGGCAACCCTTCGCCCGCATAGCCGCTGATGGACGTGACCAGCGGATCGGCCGGCACCAGCACTTGCAGAGCTTCGAGTTCAGCACGGAACGGGCCCGTGCTCTGAGCCGCGCGGCTCAGATTAGCAAGCGCAACGGCCTGGGCGGCGCGGTGCGCGTCGCGCGCCACGTCGTTATCTTCCAGCGCCACGACGCGTGTGCCAAGTGCGGTGATCTGTTCATTGAGATCGGCCGGCAGCGCCGCTTCCAGCGTGTCGAGGCGGCCTTCCAGGCGCGCTTCATTGCGGGTGACCTCGCCGGAGAACTGAGCCATCCGGGTTTGCAGACGCTGAATGGCGTCATTGATTTCGGTCACCCCGCCTTCAAGCGCGGCAATATCCGTATCCGCCCCCGGAGCAATGCCGGAGGTGGTGGTGCCAGTGCCCGTACCCAGACGCGCCACCTGACGCCGCAGGCTCTCGACTTCGGTGATCCGGGTTTTGAGCTGTTCGATCTCCTGGCGGATACCGCTGGCCACCGCCGGATCTGTCGTCCCCAGTTCGATCCCGTCAAGACGGGCTTCCAGCGCCGACAGGCGGGCAAGCTGTGCCGCGTCGGGCTCGACCGACCCACCGCGCATCAGGAATGCCACAATGGCCGCCCCCAATGCCGCCGCGATGACCAGCATCAGGGTGCTGACGCCGGAGCGGCCCGAAGGTTCTTCTTGAGTGGGCGCGGGATGAGGACGCGGGCGCAAGGGCGAATCCGCGGCACCCTGAAGACCATCGGTGCCGCCGCTGCCCGCGCTGCCATTGGCGGCGCGCGGTGCAGGACCGGTGCTGGCAGATTTGTCGGCAGCCTTCTCGGCCGGCTTGTCCGCCGGCTTATCAGCGGCACTCGTCGTCGCGGTGGCCGCACCATTGGCCGAGCCGTTGGTTTTGGCAGCCGCCGTCGCGGTCGCCGGCGTCTCTTTCGCGGCCGGTTTCACCGGCTCACTCTTGGCGGCCGCCGACTTGGCCGGTTCGCTTTTCACGGTTTCGGTCTTCGGCGCAGCGGTCTTCGCAGCGCGCGTGTCCTTGGCCGCCGCGGCCCCATTGGCGGGTTTGTCGCCTGCGGGCGGTGCGCCCTTGGCATCTTTGTCGGCGGGCGTTTCTGACGGTGTTTTGCTTTGGGTCATGATGGCTTCGCTCGGCTGACGGCGTGATGGCGAGCTTCCCCTCTCGGGAAGACGGCGACAGTTAATGCATCAATTGCGCAGACACGCAATGCGCTGCACCCCGGTGTCCGCAGACATCCATGGCAGGCTCCCCCCAGGACTTAGGGTGCCAGCAGGTCCATTACCACCTTCGTCATGGCCTGCGCCGACGGGGTGGCGGCGGTCCGGACGGCCCGCCAGGGCAAAGCTCCGGACGCAGCGGCCGCAGCGGTCTCGGTCACTGCGGGGCTCAGGCCCGCCAGCGCCAGATGCCGCGCGCCGGATACCAGTCCCGCGGCGGTGATCAAAGACACCGCGACTCTAGCGGTCCGGGGGGAATAAAGCGTTAAGACGCCCAACCTCGCCTCGCCCTTTCGCGCCTCGCCCTTTCGCGCCTCGGCCTTTCGCGTCTGGCCCGTGAGCCTCTGGCCTTTCAAGGCCAGAGCCAGCGGCTCGGGCAATACCGCGACCGGCACTGCCTGATAGAGGGTCTCGCGCCGCACCGACAGGCCCTGCGCGCCCAAACTCCCCGCCAGATCTCCGGCAAGGCTTGCGCCGGCGCCATGGAACACCGGACCTGGGGTGCGTGCCGTGATCAGCGCCGCCAAGCTCGCCACATCACCGCCGGCAGCATCGACATGGACAAACCCCGCCTGTCGCGCCGCCGCCGCCGTGGCCTCCCCCACCGCATAGACCGGCAGCGCCCGCTCCGGCGAGAGCGCCGCGAACGCCCGCACACCATTGGCACTGGTGAACGCCAAGGCCCGCATCCCGTCCAGCGCGGGCGCCGCCATGGCACGAGGTTGGATGGTCAGAAGCGGCGTGACAACCGGCTCAAAGCCGAGAGCTGCCCACCGGTCGCGCAGCGGCACGGCGTCATCCAGTGGGCGGGTGATGAAGACCGTCATCGGCCCTAAAGCGCGCCGTGTGCCAGCAGCGAGGCGGGCTCCACGCCATCGCTGCGCATGTCCTGGCGCAAGGCCTCGCCGGCTTCACGGCCCATGCGCACCGCCTCCTCCGGCGTCCCCCGCCGCTCAACGGTCCAGCGCCGCCGACCATCGGGCGACAGCACCAGCCCTCGCAGGGAGAGCTTGCCGCGCACCATCTCCGCATAGCCCGCAATGGGCGTGCGGCAGGATCCATCGAGGACGCCCAGAAAGGCGCGTTCCGCGCCCACCGCCGCCGCCGTCTCCCAATGATTGAGGGGCATGATGTGCTCGCGCATCACGGTGTTGGAGGAACGGATCTCGATCCCCACCGCCCCTTGCGCGACCGCCGGCAGCATCTCGTCCACCGGTAACACCACCCCCACATCCTCAATGCCCAGCCGGTTCAGCCCCGCCTTCGCCAAGAGCGTGCCCGAGACCTCGCCGGCTTGCACCTTGCGCAGCCGCGTCTCCACATTCCCGCGCAGCACCACGACCTCCAGATCGCTGCGCCGGGCCCGCATCTGCGCGCCCCGCCGCAGCGAAGCCGTGCCGATGCGCGCCCCCTGCGGCAGAGCATCGGGATGGGCAAAACCATGACCGATAAAGACGTCACGGGGATCCTCGCGCTCCAGAATGGCGGCGATCTCCAAGCCGGGCGGCAAGCGCGTGGGCATGTCCTTCATGGAATGGACGGCCACATCCACATCATCGGCGAGCAGCGCTTCCTCGATTTCCTTGGTGAACAGACCCTTGCCGCCGATCTCGTTCAGCGCGCGCGACTGCACCTTGTCGCCAGTGGTGGTGATGGGAACGATGGCACAGGCCGTCTCCACATCCAGGCCATGGGCCGCCGCCAGGGCCCGCGCCACCATGCGCGCCTGGGCAAGCGCCAGGGCACTGCCGCGGGTACCGATCCGGAAACGGGGCTGACTGGTGGACATCGCTTCTTCCCCCGGGCGCGCTGGCCTCTGGACGGGCGCCGCCCCTCGCATTACGCCATGGCCTCGGCCATATAACAGCACAAGCCCTGGACTTATCACGCAACCGCCCACAAGCGCGAGAGGAACCACCCGGATGACCCCGCCCGCCCCCACCGGACCCTTGACGGTCCTGGGCATCGAGACGAGCTGCGACGAGACAGCCGCCGCCGTCGTGCGCGGGCACCCGGAGGCGGGCGAGCCGTTGATCCTGTCCAATCTGGTGCTCAGTCAGTTGGACGATCATGCCCCCTATGGCGGCGTGGTGCCGGAGATCGCGGCGCGCGCCCATGTGGAGGCGATCGACGGGCTGGTGCGCCAGGCCATGGCCGAGGCCGGTCTCGACTTCGACGCTCTCGACGCAGTGGCCGCGACGGCCGGGCCGGGCCTGATTGGCGGCGTCCTGGTGGGCTTGACCACCGGCAAGGCGATTGCCGCAGCGCGCGGCCTGCCGCTTCTCGCGATCAATCACCTGGAAGGCCATGCCTTGTCGCCGCGCCTGACCGAGGCCGTGGCCTTTCCCTATCTGCTGCTGCTGATTTCCGGCGGCCACTGTCAATTGCTCAGTGTCCGAGGCCCAGGCCACTACAAGCGGCTGGGTACCACCATTGACGATGCGGTGGGCGAGGCCTTCGACAAAACCGCCAAGATGCTGGCCCTGCCCTATCCGGGAGGCCCGGCGGTAGAACGCACCGGCGCCGACGGCGACGCCAGCCGCTTTGCATTCCCACGCCCGCTAAAGGGTCGCCCGGGAGCCGATTTTTCTTTCTCCGGCCTGAAAACCGCCGTGCGTACCGCGCTTGAGGACCTGGGCACGCCCGCCCCCCAGGACATCGCCGATCTGTGCGCCAGCTTCCAGGCCGCCGTGGCCGAAAGCCTGACCGAGCGCACGGGCCGGGCCATGACTCTGTTTGAACAGCTTGAAGACGTCTCCGGCGGCGCGCTCGTGGCGGCCGGCGGCGTGGCGGCCAATGGCGCCATCCGCCGGGCCCTGACGGATTTGGCACAGGCACGCGGCTTCCGCCTGGTGGTGCCGCCACCGCGCCTGTGTACGGATAATGGCGCCATGATTGCCTGGGCGGGGATTGAGCGGCTGTCCCAAGGCATCAACGACCCGCTGGATGCGCCAGCGCGCCCGCGCTGGCCCCTCGACCCCACGGCTCGGGCCATGGAACCCAAAGCGGGCGCCAAGGGAGCCAAGGCATGAGTGCCCGAATACCCCACTCCATTGGCATTCTGGGCGCCGGCGCGTGGGGTACGGCGCTGGCCAGCGTCGCCGCACGGGGTGGTCACGCGCCCATCCTGTGGACCCGCGACCCAAACCAAGCTGAACAAATCAACACAGATCATCGCAATACAGATTATCTACCGAACGTGGATCTGGATCCGGCCATTCGCGCCACTGCCGATCCCAGCGCATTACGGGATTGTGCTACACTCTTCGCGGTCGTGCCCGCCCAAACCACGCGCGCGGTACTTGAGGTCTTGACACCGCATCTGGCGCCCGAGGTGATGCTGGTTCTGTGCGCCAAAGGGATCGAGCATGACACTGGCAAACTGATGAGCACGGTCGCAGGCGAAGCCCTGCCCCGGGCGCGCCTCGCCATTCTGTCGGGCCCGAGTTTTGCCGCCGACGTGGCGCGCGGCCAACCCACGGCGATCACCCTTGCCGCCACGACCCAAAGCGACGCCGAGGCGTTGTCCCACTTCATCGGTATTCCGACGTTCCGCCCTTATGCCAGCGATGACATGACCGGCGCGCAAGTGGGCGGGGCGGTGAAGAATGTGCTCGCCATCGCCTGCGGCATCGTGGACGGCTGTGGTCTGGGCACCAGTGCCCGCGCGGCTCTGACGACCCGCGGCTTTGCCGAAATGGTCCGCCTGGGGCTGGCCATGGGCGGACGCACCGAGACGCTGGCAGGCCTGTCGGGTCTTGGCGATCTGGTGCTGACCTGTAATTCATCCCTGTCACGGAACAATCGCCTGGGTCAGGCGCTTGGCCAGGGCATCGCCCTGAGCGAGGCCGCGCGCTCCGGTCACGGGACGGTCGAAGGCGTTTATAGCGCCGAGGCCGTGGAAGCGCTCGCCCGCACGCATCATGTGGACATGCCCATCGCCGCCGCCGTGGCCGCCATTGTCCGCGGAGACCTGTCCGTGCCCGACGCCATTGACGCCCTACTGAGCCGCCCTTTCACATCCGAATGAGCCCCCACCGGAGGATTACCCCATGCTTTTTGTTCTGCTGTGCCATGACCGCCCCGACAGCGAGGCCCTGCGCCTGCAAAACCGTGACTCTCACCTGGATTATGTGGCCGCCAGTGGCGACACCGTGAAGATCGCCGGCCCCATCACGAGCGATGACGGCAGCACCATGATCGGCAGTCTGATCGTTCTTGATGTGGAGAGCCGCGCCGCCGCCGAAGGCTGGAGCGCGCTTGACCCTTACGCCCGCGCCGGCTTGTTCGAACGGGTGGAGATCCTGCCCTGGAAGTGGCTCATCAACAATCCGGAGGACTGAGCCATGGCCTACTGGCTGTTTAAATCCGAACCCGGCACCTGGTCCTGGGAGGATCAGGTCAAGCGCGGAAAGAAAGGCGAGCACTGGGACGGCGTGCGCAATTATCAGGCCGCAAACAATATGAAGGCCATGACAGTCGGCGACCAGGGCTTCTTCTATCACTCCGTGGACGAAAAACGCATCGTCGGGATCGTCGAGGTCATCAAGGAATACTATCCCGACCACACGGACGCCTCAGGCCGCTTCGGCATGGTGGATGTGCGCGCCCTCGACCCCATGCCCGAGCCCGTGACCCTGGCCCAGATCAAAGCCGACCCGGCCTTGAGCGACATGGCTCTGGTCCGCCAGTCCCGCCTCTCGGTCACCCCCATCAGCGACGACGAATGGGCCCGTATCTGCGCCATGGGCGGTCTTTAAGACCAGCAGCGGCGTCAAGTCACTTGCAGCCGATCCACCATGTCCAACAGCCCGTAAATGGCAATGCCCATCAGCGAGGTGATGTAGACGACAAACAGGACGGTGAAGAGCATGGAGAACTTGATGATGGTTTTGAACCAGCCCTGGCGATACACCGTCCGCATGCCCACAAGCAGATAGAGCGAAATCGCGCCGAGGAAAATCCAGCCGGTGAGCACATCGTCCACCGCGTCGCCCACATACCGCGCCTTCAGCACCAGGAAAATCATGAGCATGAACATGAAGGCATGGAAATGCAGCGAAAACACCAGATGGTCGATGAAGTAGGTGCGGTCCTGGAGCCGGCGCGGCCGGCCATAAAGAATCGCCAGCAGCAGCGCCAGCAGCGGCACCAGGAGCACCATCAGGCGCGGCAACCACTCGTTGAGAATGTCATTGAAGATAACAGGATTAGCCAGCGCCAGATTGAGCGCCGTGAACAGCCGTCGGCCTTGCTCTAAGGAGTCGCCCTCTGATTCGCTGAGGAGCCGGTCGATGGTTTCCTGAGAGAACTGGTCGTTGGGTTCGAGCTCCTCATCGAGCACGGTGAACATGTAGAGCCGAACAGAGATTTCCCCGTCCCAGTCCGGATTGTCTTGCGCATCCGGCACCGCGATGACAAGGCGATTGCCACCACCGGTGTCATCATCCGTGGTCTCTTCCAGGTCAGCCGGAGGGTCATCGGACCCGGAGCCCCCCGTCGCCTCACGCCGGCGTTCATAATCAAGCAACGCGTCAGTCGCGGCACGGCGGGCTTCAGGATCGTCCATGTCAATAATGTCCGACCACATATAGGGCGCGGTCTGAGGCTCCGGATCCTTGACAGGTTCCTCCCGGGCGCCGGCCCCGAGCGGTAGGCCGAACTCAAATCCGATATCCAAGCGACCGCCGGATGTGTCAGAGCCACTGGCCTCTGGCTCAGCCCCGTAATCATCAGGCAGAAGAGAAGGCGCTGCCTGCTCCGCCACCTCAACCGGCTCATCAGAGGGGGCTGTGTCATCACGCAGCGCTGAGTCGTCAAGGGGCGGCCCCCGGATCGTTGTCGACTCAGGCCCGGTCAAGGCTGGTCCATCCGCACCGAGACTCATGCTGGGGCGCTCCGGCGCCGAGACAGCGGGCGGCTCAGCGGGCGCGACGGGCTCGACCTGATCCGGCGCGGGCGGCGTTTCGGGCGCTGGTGGTGTTTCAGCACGCTCGCGGGCGGATTGTTCCAGATAGTCAGCCACGCCGTGCATCTCCAGTCGCATAATCGCGACATTGGACATGGCCACCACGACAAAGAACAGAACGCTGATCACCAGATAGAGCCGCACCGGTGACAGGTGATGCCCCCGCCGCCCGGCCATGAACGCACGCGTCATCGTGCCGGGCATAAACAGGAATGGGATCACCGTGCGGAAAATGCGCGAATCCCACTGAAAAACATCGGCCATTAGCTCATTGGTGAGCGCCAGAAACGGGCGGCGATAATCATCGTCCCGCTGGCCGCAGGCCTGACAAAAGGGCCCGACAAGCTTCGTGCCGCAGTTCATGCAGATGTCGTGTTCCCGGTCCTGTGGCAGGCCAAGATCATCGACATTGCGCGCGTGATTGCCCACACGCCAGTTCCACGGCGAAAGAGTGCGCCACCACTGGCTGTCCATAGCCGCATGCCCCCAATGCCCCAGCGCCTGACAGGCTGTCGCCCGACACGCTGCTCCTAATCAATGACCAGCCGCCAACAGTATCAGGCAGTGTCGGCGAACCGCCGATAATCCGCTATCAAAGCAGGCACAGCCGCTTTGACAAGAGCTTCGCCGGTTTCCACGCTGGCCTGAGAGGGATCCGAACCGATACGCCCGTCGGGAAACTGCCGGCGGTAATCCACCGCATCCCGAATACGCCCCATAGGCGCGATCCGCGGGCTCATGCTCACCGGTTTCTGGGCCTGCGGATAGGCGTAATAGGTCACCGCCACTTCCGATGGCGTCGCATGAGAGCCCAGCCCTTCAGGAAACAGCCGCCGCGACAGCGCATCAATGCCCTCCAGCTCCCACCAGCAGGTGAGTTTCAGGCGCACCGGCGGTTCAGTGCCACCGAAGCTGATCCCCGCATAGATCTCGGAAAACGCGGCTTCCAGAGTCGCCACATTGCCGCCATGGCCGTTGAGAAAGTAAAACCGCTCAAAACCATGGCCCCGCAGCGACGCCACCCAATCGCACACGGCCGCGATCATGGTGGAGGGGCGTAAGGAAATCGTGCCCGGAAAAGCCAGATGGTGCTGTGCCATGCCCACATTGAAAGTGGGACCCACCAGAATCCCCGCCTCCTGCCCCGCCGTTTGCGCGATGACTTCCGGACAGATGGCATCGGTGCCCAAAAGCCCATTGGGCCCGTGCTGCTCGGTGGAGCCAATGGGGATGATGATACCCTTGGACCGGGTGAGATAGGTTTCGACCTCTTGCCAGGTGAGGTGGTGCATCAACATGGTCCAAGCTCCTTTGCACTGCGGCCTAACCCTCAACTATGCCACGGACACCGCATGGCCGCCAGGGAGCGGTGAGTCGGATTCAAACCGGGCGATGCATGGGATAGGGTGACGGGAGAATTTCCGCCTCAGGCACCAAAATAACGGCCCGAGGCCCAAGACCCGCTTCGCGCGAGCCCCGGAGGAATGCCATGACCGAGACCCCGTCGCAACCGACCGTCATTCCCGTCGCCCCCGCCTGGGCCGACGGAGCCGCCGTCACCGCCGACAGCTATCAGGCGCTTTACGACCGCTCCATCGCTGATCCGGACACCTTCTGGGGCGAGGTGGGTCAGCGGCTCGACTGGATGGCCCCCTACTCCATCGTGCAAAACGTCTCCTACGATCCGCACAATGTCTCCATTCGGTGGTACGAAGATGGCGCACTGAACGCCAGCGCCAACTGCATCGATCGGCATTTGGCGGACAAGGCCGATACCACCGCCATCATCTGGGAAGGCGACGATCCGTCCGAGTCCAAACACATCACCTATCGCGAGCTGCATGAGCAGGTCTGCCGCTTTGCCAATGTGCTGAAGGCGCGCGGCGTGCGCAAAGGCGACCGGGTGACGATCTACCTGCCCATGATCCCAGAGGCCGCCTATGCCATGCTGGCCTGCGCGCGCATCGGGGCCATTCACTCCGTGGTCTTCGGCGGGTTCTCCCCGGACAGCCTGGCGAACCGCATCCTGGATTGTGAGTCCCATTGCATTATCACCGCCGATGAGGGCCTGCGCGGCGGGCGCACCGTGCCACTCAAGCGCAATACGGATGAAGCACTCAAACAGTGCCCGGACGTCACCAGTGTCGTGGTCGTGCGCCGCACCGGCGGCGACGGGGCCATGAGCGCCGGACGGGACGTGTGGTATCACGAAGCGGCCGCCCAGGTGGCCGCCGACTGCCCGCCGGAAATGATGAACGCGGAAGACCCACTGTTCATTCTTTATACGTCGGGCTCCACCGGGAAACCCAAAGGCGTGCTGCACACGACCGGCGGCTATCTGGTTTATGCGTCCTTCACCCACCAGACCGTATTCGACTACCGGCCCGGTGAGGTGTATTGGTGCACGGCCGATGTGGGCTGGGTCACGGGCCACAGCTATATCGTATACGGACCGTTGGCGAACGGCGCCACCACGCTGATGTTTGAGGGCGTCCCCAACTATCCGGACAGCTCGCGCTTCTGGCAGGTGGTGGATAAACACCAGGTCAGTATTTTCTACACCGCGCCCACCGCCCTACGCGCCCTCATGCGTGAAGGCGACGACCCAGTCAAGGCAACCGACCGTTCGACCTTGCGCGTGCTGGGGTCGGTGGGAGAACCCATCAATCCGGAAGCATGGATGTGGTACTTTAACGTCGTCGGTGACGGGCGCTGCCCCATCGTGGACACGTGGTGGCAGACCGAAACCGGCGGCATCCTGATTTCGCCACTGCCCGGCGCCACCGACCTGAAGCCCGGATCCGCGACCCGGCCCTTTTTCGGTGTTATGCCGGAAATCGTCGATGCGGACGGCACCGTCCTTGAGGGCCCAACCACGGGCAATTTGGTGCTGACCCGCAGTTGGCCGGGCCAGATGCGCACGGTCTATGGCGACCATGAGCGCTTCGTGCAGACCTATTTTTCCGCCTACAAAGGCAAATATTTCACCGGTGACGGCTGCCGTCGGGATGAGGACGGCTTTTACTGGATCACCGGCCGGGTGGACGATGTGATCAACGTCTCCGGCCACCGCATGGGCACCGCGGAAGTGGAATCCGCCCTCGTCGCCCATCCGAAAGTGGCCGAGGCCGCCGTGGTCGGGTACCCCCACGATATCAAGGGGCAAGGCATTTACGCCTATGTCACCCTGGTCCTGGGCGAGGACCCCACCGAGGCATTGCGTAAAGAACTAATCCTGTGGGTGCGCAAGGAGATCGGCCCCATCGCGGCGCCCGACCTGTTGCAATTTGCACCGGGCCTGCCCAAGACCCGCTCCGGAAAGATCATGCGCCGCATCCTGCGCAAGATTGCGGAAGATGACTTTGGCAGTCTCGGCGACACCTCCACCCTGGCAGATCCGGCCGTGGTGGACGACCTCGTCGAGAATCGTCAAAATCGCGATTGAGGTGACTGATTCGCGGGCTTGGGGTGCCCGCTTCGCGTGGCCGAGGGTTGAGTCAGCATGAGGCGTGAACACGAGGTGGCCCGGCCCGAGGGTACGGACCACCGGAAAGAGGCGTGGGCGGACGTTTCCGATACACGGGGCATGCTGATCCACCCCGTCAATGCCGCCTTGCTCACATATTGGCAAATGGTACGGGATGGCGACGCCCTGCCGGCCTGGTCCAATGCGGATCCGGTGGATCTGGGCGAGCTCTTGGCGACGGCGGCGCTCCTGGAGTGGGTCTCTCCGCAAGGCGCCATGGTGCGCTTCGTGGGGTCTGACCTGGTGCGCTGGCTCGGGCAGGACCCCACAGGGCGCATGGTGGACAGCCTGCCGTCCCCGCATGGATTGGGCTTGCAGGCGCCGTTGATTTTGCTTGATGGGTTCACCGCGGCCGGACGGCCCGTCACCATCGAACATCTGGGTCTGCCGTTTACGGATGACCAGGGTGCGGTCCGCTATATGCTGTGCGGATGTCAATGGATGGCCGGCGCATTTGCCGAAGGGCCGCAAACGGATCACCTGGATCTGGCCCGCTTTACCACCACCCGCCACATCCTGCTGCCGCTGGAAGAAGACAATCTCTGACGGCGGCGAAGGCCGTTTCCAGGAAAGCCAGATCATGGAAACGGCTCAAGGCCCTCGCTTTGGCGCGCTTTGTCGGGCGGAAAACCGCACACACTTTTCCTGAAAGCGCTCTCAGTCTTTAGCTTGGCGCGCTTTCCGGGCGGAAAACCGCACACACTTTTCCTGAAAGCGCTCTAACGCAGCGCCGCGATCGCCTGAAGGCTTTCGCGAAAGTCACGGGCGGCCTTTGTGGTGCGCGTGTTCAAGCGGTCTTGCTCTCGCGAGCCCCGCTCCAGCAGCGTGCGATTGCGTTCCAGCGCCGCTTCAAAGGCGGGCGTCAGCCCCGCATGAAGCGCCACGAGGGCCGCCTGCAGGCGCTGCCGGGGCGCCCCACCGTCCGACAGGTCAATCCCCGCCACGGCCGCATGAACGCGCCGCACCGCACGTTGCCGAGGTTCGCGCCGATTGAAAAAGTCCGTATCAATCACGGGCCGAGGCGGCGCTCCCACCGCTAATGGCCAGCCACCACGGCCCACGACTTCCTCTGCGTCCACCGCGAGGGGCGCGCGCAGGGACCCATCCGTGACCGGCACACGGGCTTCATAATCGCTCAGCACCGCACCGCTCACATCGATCAGCCCCCGGACCAGTGCTTCGAGCACCAGGTCATAGGCCTGGCGGAAGATGCCATACTTGCCCACAAGCCGAAGCGAGAAATCCTCAACCAGACGCTCCATGGCATCATCATCGAACCAGGACGCGCCCTCCAGAAGCGCCAGACTGCGCCGCTCTTCCAGCGCCGCGGCGACACGATACGCCTCCACCGCCTGGGCCAAGCCCGCCACGGCACGATCCATCACCGCGCCCGCGAGATCGTGCGTCGGCACAGCGGCCCAGACGTCTCGGGCGCCCGTTTCGGCATTGTCACAGTCCGCGAATGCCGCTTGGCGGCCACCGCCCCACCAGGCACGCAGACCCGCAAACAGGCGCTCCCGCCGCGCTAACTCCTCTGCCAACGGATCGAGCAGCGTTAACGCGCGCTGTTTGGCGTCCTCCAACGGACCCGAGAAATCAAAAGCTGCGCCAAGCCCCGCCAGATGCGCCCGCAAGCCATCCACTTCGCGCCCGTGACAGGCATGGCGCACCGACGGCCGCTCGCCCCGCGTAAGAGCCGAGAGCGAGGGCAAATGGACGATAAACACGCGCCCCGGATCGAGGGCGAAACCGCGTTGAGCAAACACCTCCACCAGCGCCGCACGCCGTTGCGTCAACTGGCGCTCGGCCGCAGCTTCCGTATCCGGAAAAAACAGATCCGACACCGTATTGACGACACCGGCGAGTTGGTGCGGGCGCAACCGCGCCATGCGAATGACATCAAGCAAGGGGCCGTATTCCCGATCCGCACACACACCAAGCACAGAAAACGCGGCATCCTCGAACAAGCCTTCGATCTGGGCACGGAGTCCGAAATCCGCGCCCCGCGCCCCCGGCATGTCCGTCAGCACCAAACCGCCTTTGAGCAGATCCGAATCGAGCCCCACCACGCCGCGTGCCACCTCATGCCGGTTGCCGTCATTGTGAACCTGGAGCAGGTGCTGGCGGAAGGTTTCCGCATCCATTTGGCGTGATGATCCGTCGAGAAACCAGACGGTGTAGCGCGGTTCCCGCGTCGCGGCATATTCCAGCACAACCGGCGCGACCGTGCCGGCCCGCGCCCCGTGTTCTGGCGTCACACGCGTGCCCAGGAGCCCGTTGGCAAGGCGCGATTTGCCCACCCCCTCGCCCCCGGCAATAACCAGACCAAGGCCTGCACTGTCGGTAAAGCGACGCACTTGCCCGCGCAGGGCCAGCGCATCCACCTTGAGATGCGGGAGACCGCTGAGCGCGTCCACCGCCTCGGCCACACGAGCCTCAAGACGCCGCGCGGCGGCATCGAAACGCGCCCTGTCCACTCCCGTCCCCCGTCTGGCTCTCAGCGCCGGAGCGCAATCTGGCGTTCAAAGGCCCGCCACCAGGGCTCGCCTCCGAACCGTCCCTTTACGGAGCGCAGCAGCGTTTCCGCCCGCTCCAACTCGCCGGCCTCCAAAAGGGTCAGCAGCCGCTTCTGCACATCGTCCGCCGTCAGCGTTTGCCTGTCCTCCACCTCAACGGGCCGGCGCGGTAGCGCATCAAGCCGGCTTTGCTTGTCGGCGGCGTTGCGGTCGCGAACGCGACGCTCCCACTTGGCCGGAACATCGAACCAATAAAAGAGGCCTGCCGCCACTGCCAGCACACTGACGCTCAGCACACCCCAAAACCCAAATCCGGAAAAATCCGACGCCACACGCAAAAGGCCCAGCAGCCACAACACCACCTGCCCCAGGGCGATCACGATCAGTGGCGCCAAAATCACTTTGGCCCAACGGGGCAGCGAGCGCCAATACCGAAACAGAAACCGGAGCGTGAGAACGCGCCATAAGAAACTCAGCATCAGGCCCCCTCCTATGTCCGGCCACTGACCTGTGTGGGGATTTTGAGCAAATCGTGGCGCGCGCCACCGATGACCGCAAGGGTCTCACGGCCGTGATCCCGGCGCTCGCGCAGCGCCACCTGCGATGCATCATCAGTGCGGAACAGCATCTCAACCGCATCGAGCGCCCGCGTCTGTGCAAGCCGCACTTGCGTCACCATCTTGATACAGACGACACGCCATTGATCGAACAACGGCCCTTCCGGCGCCTCGCCCAAGTCATCAAGCGCCTCTAAGCTGCGCTCCAGAAAGCGGCGCATTTCGCCTTGTGTACCGCCGATTTCACGGCGTGCCGCATACCACCCCGCCCCGCCCCCAAGCACGACCAGGAGCGGCACGGCAATGACAGGGCTGACGGCCACGCCGAGGCTGGCCAGAAGCCCCGCCGCCACCGCACCGAGCACGCCGCCCCCCAGTGGCGCCCCGACTTTCCAGAGGTATAGGAACAAATCCGGTTGGTCCCGGGTGACCCGTATGTCTGGCAGAGAGCTAGGCGTCACACTCACCTGCTGGCCCGCATCGGCGAGCGCTTGCAGCTCCGGTGCCGCCGCATAAACCTGGTACACAACCGCGTCCGCATCCGCGCACAGCTCTTCAATGAAGGCCCAGATGGCGGCGTTGCGAGCCCGGGCAATGCCCTCCGACGCCGTGCGGGTAAAGGCTTCGATCTCCGCCTGGCGCTGCGCCACGTCAACGGCGGTGATGCCCGGTTCGCCTTCGAGCTCAAAGAGCTTCTGACTCAGGTAGCGATGCAGTTGGGCCCGTGCCTCACGCGTTGGCGCTACCAGGTGCTCTGCCCAGAAATCATCGATGCGCTTGGAGAGCCGGTCCGGATCGAACACCACATCGTCCGACAGCTCTCGCGCCTCGGCGAGGGCCGCGGTCACCGTCTGCTCCACCGCGCGCCGGGCGCTGCTGCCGGCCTGCGCACTGGTCAGCACCATGTCATAGAATGTATCCAGCGTGCGCAGATGCCGCTCCATCTCCTCTAGCGCGGACACGGCGGTGGCCGCAGCATCAGTGATGGCGGTCGCGGCACTCTGGCGCTCGATCAGTGTCCAGACAGCCTTGCGCATGGCCCGGGCTTCATCGGCATGGGCCTTATGGATCGTGTATTCCTTGGCGGTCACGAGACCGCCCAGCACCGGCAGGCAGACCACGAAAACCTGCTCCGGGTTCAACGTGATGCCTTGCGCGGCAAAGGCCGCGACCGTGCCACGCCGCTTGTCGTCCAAGATCTGTGGCACGCGAGCCCCGTCCTGGTGCACCCGCGCCAGCCGCTCGTCCACCTGCTCAATGTCCACATTGACGATGATAATCGCCCGCGGAGCCCGGACCTGATAGCTCTGAAAGATTTCGATCAGATCCGCATGCTGACGGCGGTCTCGCGTCAACCCGATGACCGAGCGGGTGTAGTCATGCATGCTGGCGGCGGCTTGGGCGCGCACGGTCTCGTCAACACCGTTGATGCCGGGCATGTCCACAATGGTCAGCCCATTGCGCAAGGCGTCATGGTCGAGGCTCACAACGCCCCGGGCGACACCTGCATTGTTGCGCATGTTATGGCGTTGCAGCAGCAGCCGGGCGAAAGCGCCTTCATCGGCGCAGGCCTCCGGCGCATCCTCACGCCCCTGATAGAGCACCGCACGGCGGGGCGTTTGGGTTTGCCCATAGCGCAGTTCCACCGGCGCGACCGTGCCGGGCAGATGCTCATCCGTGGGCAGCAACGTGCCCATCTGCGTGCCCATGAGCACGTTGAGAAACGTCGATTTACCACTGCCTTCGGCCCCAACGACGGAGAGATAGAACGTCTCCTCCGCCACCAGTCGCCGCGCGCGGGCATAGGATGGAGCAATGGCATCCAGCGGCCGCGCCTCCAGCCGCGCCGTCGCCTCCACCGCATCCAGATTATCGAGAATGCGTTTGCGTAGGGCTGCAAAGGTCGCAGCCACGGCGCCCGCCTCGGTGGCCCCGCCTCCCATACCCCAGTCCCCGCGTCTCAGACGGGTTCGGTCCGCTTGTTCGGCCGACCCCCAGCCCCACTGTCACGTCAGCGCCCCCCCGGGTTGGCCCGAGTGGCGGCTGACAGGCTGTGATAGTGTGCATGGGCTGAGGCGCAACGCAAGCGGGCGCACCGCTCGGATGCTTCAAAAATCGCTGGTCACGCCCTTGCGTTCCCAATCGCCGTAGCGAGTGGGTTCAGGACCCGCCTGGCCATCGATTTCTTTCGGCGGTTTGGGCTTTTTCTTCTCGTCTTCCTCGCGCTTCTTACGGCGCTCGGCGGCTTCGGCCAAGGCGCGTTTTGCGGCCTCGCTCAGTTGCTTGGGTGGCTCGCCGGCTGGCGGGGTCTGGTCGGATGTCTCTGTCAAAACAGGCTCCCGGATTCGCTTGACGGCTCTTGAGGCCATCCCATCTCCGAACATGATCTGAAATACCACGCTGTCCAGGGCCAGTCCCGCTATAGTGCGTGCGGCGTGTTGGACTCCGGTTAGGGACGGGACAGAGTTATGAATATGATGCGCACCTATATGCTGATGGCGGCCATGACGGCGCTGTTTGTCGGCATCGGCTTCTTGATTGCCGGCGAGATGGGCATGATCATCGCCCTAGTCATCGCGGCGGGCATGAATGTCTTCGCCTATTGGAATTCCGATCAGGTCGTGCTGCGCATGTACAATGCGCGCCAGGTGGACGAAGCCACGGCCCCGGACTTCGTGCGCATGGTGCAACTGTTGGCGCAGAATGCCGAGCTGCCCATGCCCAAAGTGTACATTATCGACGAAGCTCAGCCGAACGCCTTCGCCACCGGCCGGAACCCGGAAAATGCCGCGGTGGCCGCCACCACGGGCCTGATGCAAATGCTGACCCGCGAGGAGCTGGCGGGCGTCATGGCCCATGAGCTGGCGCACATCAAAAACCGCGACACGCTCATCATGACGATCACCGCGACGCTGGCCGGGGCGATCTCCATGCTGGCGAATTTCGCTTTCTTCTTCGGTGGCAATGACCGCAACAACCCGCTGGGCCTGATCGGCACCCTCTTGATCATGATCCTGGCGCCGATCGCTGCCGCCCTGGTACAGATGGCCATCAGCCGGACGCGGGAATACAGCGCCGACAAGCTGGGCGCGGAAATTTGCGGCCGCCCGCTGTGGCTGGCCTCGGCGCTGGCGAAAATCTCCCGCGGCGCGGAAGCCATCGACAATGATCGGGCCGAAGCCAACCCGGCCACCGCCCATATGTTCATCATCAACCCGCTGCACGCGCAGGCCGTGGATAGTCTGTTCTCCACCCACCCCAACACGGCGAACCGCATCGCCGCATTGCAGGAGTTGGAGGCCCAGATGAACGGCGGCGGTCAAGGCCCTTGGACCTGAGGCAAACGACAGAGACCTCACCATGACTGAGAGTAAGGATTGGCGCGCCCTCAATCGCGCCAATTGGGACGAGCGCGTGGGCCATCATTTGGTCTCGCCCGCCTATGACTTGACGCCGTTGCGCGAGGGCCGCGCCCGGCTGCATCCCATTGAAGAGCAGGAGCTGGGCGATGTTACCGGCCTGCGGGTTCTTCACCTGCAGTGTCATTTCGGCCGCGACAGCCTGATCCTGGTGCAAAAGGGCGCCTGTGAGGTGGTGGCGCTCGACTTCTCGGGCGAGGCCATCACCGCCGCCAATCGCATCACCGCGGAGCTCGGCTATCAGGACCGCGCCCGCTTCGTCGAAGCTGATCTCTATGATGCGCCGACGGCCATCCCAGAACCCGCCAGTTTCGACCGGGTCGTCGTGACTTGGGGGGCGATCTATTGGCTGCCGGATATTCGCCGCTGGGCCGAGATCGCCGCCTCATTCCTGAAACCGGGCGGCGCGCTCTACTTGGCCGAAGGGCATCCGAGTGCCTTCGTGTTCGATAGTCGCGTGTCCGCGTCTGGGCCGGTCCCAGGACCGCTGGTCCCATACTTCCAGACCGAGCCCTTCGTCGAAGAAGACCCGTCTGATTACGCCAATGCGGAGGCTGTGTTGGTCAATGCGGGCACGTATAGCTGGCCCCACCAGCTCGGCCAGATCGTCACCGCGATCATAGATGCGGGCCTGACCCTGCGCTTCCTGCACGAACATGACAGCCTGCCCTGGGCCATGTATGACAGCTTGCGTGCCGATGAGAATGGCATGTATCGCTGGCCGGACAAGCCCTGGCTGCCCCTGGCCTTCTCCCTGCTGGCCGAGCGCCGCTGACGGCCCTGCTCCGCCCTCTCTCGTGAAAGCCTTTTTGTGACCGCCACTCCCGTTTCCGCGCGCGCCGCGGCGCTTTTCCTGTTTACCGGCGTGATCCGCAAGGCCCGCCCCCTCGATGATGTGTGGGCAGAGCAGATGCGCGACGGCCCCTTGGGCAAGTTAGAACCGCGCGACCGGGCCTTTGCCCGCGCGCTCACCGCCACGGCCCTGCGTCGCCTCGGTCAAGTGGATGCCATTCTGGGCGACTTGGTCGAGCGCCTGCCCGAGCCCGCGCGCGTCACCGATATCCTGCGCCTGGGCCTTACGCAGACAATCTTCCTGGGCATCGCGCCCCATGCGGCAGTGGGTGAATCCGTGACCCTCGCCGCCGATCATCACCAGACCCGCCGCTACAAGGGGCTCGTCAATGCGGTGTTGCGCCGGGCGAGTGAGCGGGCGGCGGCATTGGCGCAAGCCGGCGACGCGGAGCGCCTCAACACGCCCCCCTGGCTTTGGGAAAGCTGGTGCGCGGCCTATGGCGAGGAGACCACCCGCGCCATCGCCCGTCAGCATCTGAACGATCCGCCCCTCGACATCACCGTGAAAGAAGCGCCGCGCCAATGGGCCGCCCGCCTCGACGGCACGTTGTTGCCGCAGAACACAGTCCGTCGCGCCTTGACCGATGTGACAGCCCTGCCCGGTTTCGAAGCCGGCGCCTGGTGGGTGCAGGATGCCGCCGCGGCCTTGCCCGTCGCCCTGCTGGGCGCGGTGGACGGTCAATGCGTGATTGATCTGTGTGCCGCGCCGGGAGGCAAGACCGCGCAGTTAGCCGCCCAGGGCGCTCAGGTGACCGCCGTGGATCGGTCCGCGGGCCGGCTTGCGCGGGTGCGGAGCAATCTGGACCGGCTGGCGCTGAATGCTGACCTGATCACCGCAGATGCAACGGCGTGGCGCCCCGAGACGCCCGCCCCCGCGATCCTGCTTGATGCACCGTGCAGCGCCACTGGCACGATCCGCCGCCATCCGGACGTCGCGTATCTCAAGACGCCCGAGGACGTGTCCACGCTGGCCGGCCTGCAAAGTCGCTTGCTTGACGCGGCGCGCGAGATGCTCGCCCCCGGCGGCCGCCTCGTCTACTGCACGTGCTCGCTCCAACCCGAGGAAGGCCCGGACCAGATCGCAGCCGCACTGACGCGTCATCCCGACCTGCGCCTCGACCCGATCGCGGGCGAGGAGATTGGCGGCCTCCATGAGGCCCTCACGCCCGAGGGTGCCGTGCGCACACTGCCGGCCCAGTGGAGCGATCAGGGCGGCCTCGACGGCTTTTTCATCGCCCGCCTGACACGGACCTAAAACTGCCCGAAAACCGTGTATTTTTACGACTCTTTCACCATGAATGACGCAAGGTCCTGTATCTGGGTCATTTTCGAACAGCACATCTTGCGCCAACTTGGGAACAGGTGCTAACTGGGCTTATGAGCGACTCTATTCGAATCGCCCCCTCCATTCTCTCGGCGGATTTCGCACGCCTCGGCGAGGAAGTGCGCGCCGTAGCGGAGGCTGGCGCCGACTACATCCATATCGACGTGATGGACGGGCATTTCGTGCCTAACCTCACGATCGGTCCGGGCGTGGTGCGCGCGCTGCGTCCGCACACCGACAAACCCTTCGACGTGCATCTGATGATCGCGCCGGTGGATCCCTTCATCGACGACTTCGTGGACGCCGGTGCCAATATCGTGACCGTCCATCCCGAAGCTGGCCCGCATCTCCATCGGACCCTCCAGCGCATTAAGGCGGCGGGCGCCAAGGCCGGTGTGGCGCTGAACCCCGCGACCCCCATTGAGGTCCTGGATTATGTCATCGACGACGTGGATCTGATCCTGGTCATGAGCGTCAATCCGGGCTTCGGCGGCCAGAGCTTCCTGGACGGCCAACTCGCCAAGATCGCCGCCTTGCGCGGGCGCATCGACGAGACAGGCCGAGACATCGAGCTGGAAGTGGACGGCGGCGTGAACGAGGAAACCGCCGCCAAAGTCATCGCCGCCGGAGCCCGCGTTCTCGTTGCGGGTACGGCAACCTTCAAAGGCGGGCCGAAAGCCTACGCCAAGAACATCAAAAGGCTGCGCGGGGGCACCTGACGTCCCTTCGCCGGAAGGAGGCAGCCATGGCCATTATGGCGCGCGCACAAGGATGGGCCGACGTGGCACAGACAAATCTCAGCACCGCATGGAAAGGCCTCTGCGCCAAGACGATGCTCTCCTGGAGCGACATGCTGGGCCAGCGCGGCCCCCTGCCCGACCGGGTGCAGTTCTGCGCGCCGTTGATTGCCGACGCCGATGAAACCGCGGCGCTGAAGCTGTTTTCCGGCCGCTTTGCCTTTGCCGGCGAGCAGCACAGCTTTGACACCGGCACCGCGCCCTGGAGCGCGGCCGAGCCCGGCGCCGCCTGGGCCGAAGCCTTGCACGGCTTTGCCTGGTTCGATCAGTTCACAGCGCTTGAGGGCGAGGACATCCGCGACCATATGCGCTGGCTCGTCAGCACCTGGATGACCGAGAAAGGCCGCTGGGATCCGGTCGCCTGGCGCCCGCATGTGACGGCGCGCCGGCTGATGGCCTGGTTCCTCCATGCCCGGCGTATTCTGGACGGGGCGGACGTGATCTGGCGCTCGACCTTCCTGCGCTCCATCGCCCGCCAGGCACGGCATCTGGATAATACCGCCCAGTGGGCGGATGACGGCGAGGGGCGCATGACCGCCGCCATTGGCCTGGCCATGACCGGCCTGTGCCTGCCTCATGCGGAAAAGCGCGCCGAGCGAGGCCTGGCCTTGGTGATCGACGAAATTGAGCGCCAGATCCTGCCCGATGGCGGCCATGTGAGCCGCAACCCCGAGACGCTGGTCCGCATCCTGACGGATCTGCTGAATCTGCGCGCCGCCGTGGCGCATCAGCGCCTGGAACTGCCTGAACCGATCCAGCATGCGCTGGATCGTATGTTCCCCATGGTGCGGTTCTTCCGCCACGGTGACGGCGGGCTTGCGCATTTCAACGGCGCCCGCGATCTCCACGCAGAGTATCTGGATGCCATTCTGGCCCATGACGAAACCGCCGGACGGCCGCTGCTGCGCGCCAATCAGTCGGGCTTTCAGCGCATTGCCCAGGGCGACACGCTTGTCATCATGGATACAGGCACGCCGCCAGAAGGCGCCCTGGGCCGGGAAGCCCATGCGGGCTGCCTGTCGTTCGAACTGAGTGTCGGTGCCCAGCGTGTCATCGCCAATTGCGGCGCCACAGGCGTCATGGGCAAGGAGTGGCGCCACGCTCTGCGTGCCACGGCCGCCCATTCCACGGTGACCCTGGCCGATACCTCCAGTTGCTCTTTCCTATCGAGCGATGACGGCGCCCTGTTCGGCGACGGTCGGGTGATCCTCGGCCCCCGAATTATCACCAGCGAGCGGCGCGAGGATGACGACGGCGCGGTGATCGAGGCCTCCCATGACGGTTATGAAAGCCGTCTGGGCCTCTTGCATCGCCGCCGCCTGTTCCTCAGTGCCGATGGCTTGGATCTGCGCGGGGAAGACACGCTGATCGCCACCGGCTCGCGGGCTGCTGCGGCGCGGGCCCTTGGACGGCCTTTTGTGGCCCGCTTCCATCTACACCCGGACATCACAGCGGAGCTGGCCTGGGACGAAAGCGATGTGCGTCTGGCCCTGCCGGATGGCACGACGTTCCGCTTCCGTCTGACCGGCGGCAGCCTGGCCATCGAAGACAGCGCCTATGTGGAGGCGGATGGCTCGGTGCGCGGCGCCAAGCAGATCGTCGTGCAGGGGCGTATCGGCGAGGAGCCGAGCGTTGTGCGCTGGACGCTGCAAAGCGTAGCTGCTGAAGCAACTCTGGCCGCGCAGGACGAGATCGCGACTGAGCCGGTGCCAGTACCAGGGCCAGTACCAGCGCCAGGGCCAGGGCCAGTGCCAGCACCAGGGCCGGTGCCGGAACCGGTTCAAGACACAACGCCTGAGCCGGTCACCGAACCCGCAATCGCCGCAGCAGAACGCGTTGAACCAGCAGAGGGCGAGGACACGGTCATCGTCACCGCAACGGCGGCCACCCCCGACGAAACCGTCAGCATCGAGACAAACCGTGTTCGGGAGCCTGAAGCCATCCCTGAACCCGAGATCACCCCTTCTGGTGCAGCCGAGCCCGTTGCCCTGGCCTTAGAGGCCGAGACAGGGGACGACGCGGATGACGCCCCAGCAGAAGCCGAACCAGCCGCCGCCGCCGTGACGCCGGACCCTCTCCCGCGGACAACCCTGCGCCCGAAAGCAGCGCGCAAAAAAGGCGCGCCCAAAGGCATTGAGGATGATTGGCCGCCGGTGCGCCTGGAAGACGTGAAGATCCTGGAGCCCCTCTCCTAGGTGTGATAAGATCCCTCAATACAATTGATGCGCGTCTCAAGCCATGGCAGCCGGCGGGGTGTTTCCGCGACGCCGAGCCATCCCACCCGAGACGGTCGCGTATTTGAGGGAGAGCCGTGGTGCGGGGACTCTATAGGGCCGGATTGGCCATTGCCGCGGGGGCGTTAAGTGCATGTGCGTCGCTCCCGGATCAGGCTGTTCACTACAGTGCTTATGCGTGCACTCCCATTCAATATAGTGCCCGGGTCGCATCCGGTCTCAATCGAGATTTTTCGCAGAGTGGCTGGAACGCGGTGAATGAAGCGCGCATTCTTGCCTGCCCTGTCCCGGTCGCCATCCCGAAAGACAGCACGACACTCGCGGGCCAGACCGTGCAGGTTTCTGTCGAACTCCTTGATCTGCATGCGGAGTCTGGGCTGGCCGTTGTGCTCTATGGCGTTGATGAGTCCGGCACGCAGACCCGGCTTGGCTCGCGGGCAACGGACTCAACAGGGACTGGCGCCACAATCTTGCGCATCATGACAGCCATTCCGGACGGGCAGAGATATCTGTACTTCACCCTGGCGCTGCCTGCGAGAACACAACTCGGCACGAGCAGACTGCTTGGATATCGGGTTGTCGTGGAGTAACGAGCGCGAGACTGCCTGAGAGCACGGCTCCCCCTACAGGTCGCGGCCGTACAGCTCAACCCGATCATCGGTCCCCGGCCAAATCATATGCCCCTCAGGGACCAGCCCCAGCTTCGTCAGCACAGTGACCGACGCGATATTGTCGGCTGACACGACGCCCAAGATCCGCCGCATCGCCCAGCGATCGCGCCCCAGTTCAAGGCAGGCGGCCGCCCCCTCCTGCACGAGACCGCGCCCGCGAAAGGCGGGCAACATGGCAAAGCCGATATCCGCATGGTCGAGACTGTCGCGTTTGACCAAGCCGATCATCCCTACAGGCACACCCGTCTCGCGATCAGCCGCCAACCACAGCCCATAGCCGTGGCCGGCATAGTGCGGAAGTGTTGATGTGTCCATGAAGGCAATGGCGTCGGCCTCACTGCGCAGGCCTTTGTCAGTGATATGGGCGTGATAGTCGGGATCATTCATCAGAGCCAGAAGGAACGCCGCATCACCGTGTTTAAACTCCCGCAGCACAAGCCGGGGCGTTGCAACAATGATGCGGTCTGGAACCTCGTCAGTCGTCATACCCTGAATGATCCTGAACCAGAACTTCGCGCTTGCCCACATGATTGGCCGATGACACGACGCCCTCGTCCTCCATACGCTCAATCAGGCGCGCAGCGCGGTTATAGCCGATCTGCAATTTGCGCTGGATATAGCTGGTGGATGCCTTTCGGTCCCGCGCCACGATGGCCACCGCGCGATCATAGAGATCATCACCGCTGTCGTCTCCGCCGCCTGCGACCATGTCGAGGAAGGTCTGCGGATCGTCGTCATCCTCTTCGGTGATGCCATCCACATAGGCGGGCGCGCCCTGAGCTTTCAGCTCAGCGACCACATCTTCCACTTCGTCATCGGACACAAACGGTCCGTGCACACGGCGAATGCGTCCGCCGCCGGCCATGTACAGCATGTCGCCCTGGCCCAGAAGCTGTTCCGCGCCCTGCTCGCCCAAAATGGTGCGGCTGTCGATCTTGGAGGTCACCTGGAAACTGATCCGAGTGGGGAAGTTCGCCTTGATCGTGCCGGTGATCACGTCCACCGACGGGCGCTGCGTGGCGGTGATCAGGTGAATCCCGGCCGCACGCGCCATCTGCGCCAAGCGCTGCACGGCGCCTTCGATATCCTTGCCCGCCACCATCATCAGGTCGGCCATCTCGTCCACGCCCACGACGATAAAGGGCATGGGCTCCAGCGGCAGTTCTTCCTGCTCGTAAATGGGCTCGCCAGTCTCTTTGTCGAAACCGGTCTGGACCGAGCGGGTTAGCACTTCATCGCGACGCGCGGCTTCTTTGACGCGCTCGTTAAAGCCGCGAATGTTCCGCACCCCCAGCTTCGACATTTTGCGATAGCGGGCTTCCATCTCCCGCACGACCCATTTCAGCGCGACAACGGCCTTTTTCGGGTCGGTCACCACGGGGCTGAGCAGATGCGGGATCCCTTCATAGACCGAGAGTTCCAGCATTTTCGGATCGATCAGGATCAAGCGGCACTGGCTCGGCGGCATGCGGTACAGGATCGACAGGATCATGGTGTTGATCGCCACGGACTTGCCCGAGCCCGTGGTGCCGGCAATCAGCAGGTGCGGCATGGTCGCCAAATCCGCAATGACCGGCTCCCCGCCAATATCCTTGCCCAATGCCAGCGCCAAACGCGCCGGCGCCCGTTCATAACTGTCCGCAGCCAGCAGTTCCCGCAACAGCACCATTTCCCGCGTCTTGTTCGGCAGTTCAATGCCGATGACATTCCGACCGGGGATCACTGCGACACGCGCCGACACCGCGCTCATAGAGCGGGCGATATCATCAGCCAGGCCAATGACGCGAGCTGATTTGATGCCCGGCGCCGGCTCCAGCTCATAAAGGGTGACCACTGGTCCGGGGCGCACATGGATGATCTCGCCGCGAATGCCGAAATCCTGCAACACGGTTTCAAGCAGGCGGGCGTTCTCCTCCAGCACATCATCCGCCGTCGCCTCATTGACCGCGCCCGCGTCCACATCGCGCAGCAGCGACAGGGACGGCAGTGCATAATCGAGTGGCTCGAGCGCCAGCGCTGGCTGGCGATCCTGATTAGCCCGCTTGCCCGGCGCCAGACGCGCGGTCCCGCGTTTGACCCGCCCATGCGTCGGCGGCGGCGGTGCATCCGGCTCATCCGTATCCGCCACAAAGGCGGCGGCACCACGCGGAGCGGCCTGGGGCGGCGGACCGGACGGCATGGGTGGATCTTCGAGCGGCGCGCCGTCATCATCATAGGCTACGGGCCGTTCGCCCGCCTCATCGGACGCCGCGCGGATGCGGATGCGCTCACTCAAAGAGCGCAGCGGATTAGAGGGCAGCAGACGCGACAGGGACCAGCCGCTTTTTGCCTCGGCCTCGGCCTCGGGCTGCGCGGGGGCCTTGGCCTGGGTCGTGTCTTCGTCCCAATCGCCCTCATCGTCCCAATTGGCATCCGCAGCCTCGGGAGGGGGCGGCGCAAAGGGAGGCGGCGCCGGCTCCTCATCCTCATAGGATTGGCGCTGATCGGCCTCGTTGTGATGGTCGTCCGGCAGATCGTCATAGACGGCAGGCTCCGGGGCCTGCGGGCGCGGGTGCTGTGCATGAGCGGGCAGAATGGGGCCGTCTTTCCACGGCACGTCCCGATCATGGGGCGCTACAACAGAGGCATCGAACGGCTCGCCCGGATCCACCTCTCGCCGGCGCCACAGTCCGCCGATCCAAGCCCCCAAACCTGCAAAAGACAGGCCCGCAATGGACAGGCCCGCCCAAGACACACCAGGGCCCCAGCCGCGGTCCGCCGGCGTCGCGTCCTCCGCCTCGCGACGCGCCGCGAAAGGATCCGCCCGTGGCGCCCGGCGCTCGGTGGGCGCAGTCTCGTCAAGCCCCCAGCGGAAGCGGCCGAACTGAAGGCCGATGGCATAGGCGAAGGCAACCAGAGCACCAATAGCGGCAATAAAGCCGGACACGAACCGCATGGCCTTGGGCTCGGCCAGACCCACAAAGGCCGCCATGCCCGCCAACAGATTGGCACACCAATCGCCGATCATGCCGCCAAGGCCCGTCTGCAACGGTTCGGGCGCGGAGAACGGCAGGCTCGCGGCCAGTGTACTGGTGAAAATGATCGCCAACAGCCAGGCCCCGATCCGCCCCAAGATGGACCCCGGCCCCTGTTTGGCAAAAAGCCACCAGCCCGCCACCGCCAATGGCGGAATCATTGCCATAGCTCCAAGGCCGATGACCTGCATCACCACATCCGCAAAGCGCGCGCCTGGCAGACCCAGCAGGTTCCAGGGCTCGGCCGTGGTGGCGTTGTTAAAGCTTGGATCCATGGGATTGTAGGTGGACAGCGCCAGGGTCATCGCCACCGCTAGCGCGATCAGCGCGAGGCCCGCGGCCTCCAGCAGCCGATCCCGGAGAAAACGCACCGTCGTGCCCCACAGGCTGCCCAGCACATCTTGCCGGTCGCGGTCATCCATCTCGAACATGGCATCCCTTCGTCGCTACGCCAGCGGCCGCTTGCGCGGCCGTCCGCCCCCGCGGACTTGTTCTTGGTCGTCAGTCTACTTCTTAGTCGTTAGTCTACTTCTTAGTGGTCAGTCTACACTGCTTCGCCCGCACCTCCGCGCGGGCCCAAACCCGTTCGGCCGACTGACTGTAGTCCAGAGTGGGAAGAAAATGAGGCCGTGTCGCCTAAACCCCCCGGCTCCGAAAACCCCGCACGGTACTGCGCCCAGCCCCATGGGGTCCACTGTTCAAAAATTCATTAAGGGTAAACAGGTCTTAAGAAAGTCCTAACCGTCCCGCTCTGGCACAGCCGCAAAGCACAAAAAAACCGCCCCGGCGGCTGCCGGGGCGGTCTTCCATGAGGCCTAGATGCAGGCTCAGCGATTACCAGTCTGCACAAACTCCGGATAGGCCTCCAGGCCCAGTTCCGTGCGGTCGAGACCGTCGAGTTCATCCTCCTTGGCCGCACGGATACCAAAGACCGCAGCCAACAGCCCCCAGACAAGGCCGCTCGCCACGATCACGAACAAAGCGACAGCGCCAATGCCAGCCGCCTGCACCCCGAGCTGCTCAACAAAGGTGAAGCTCAGCGTCTCACCGTCCAGTTCGTATTCCGCCCGATAGGTCAGAGCCACGGCCAGCGTGCCCCAAATCCCGGCGAACAGGTGCACCGGGATGGCGCCGACCACATCGTCGATCTTCAAACGATCCAGCAGCGGCACCGTGACCACGACGATGAGACCGCCCACCGCGCCGATCATAGCCGCCTGGCTAAGGGTCGGCGTATCCGGTGCGGCCGTAATGGACACAAGCCCCGCCAGCGCGCCGTTCAGCGCCAGGGTCAGATCCACTTTGCGGTAGACGGCCTGGGACAACACCATGGCGGCCACCACGCCCGCCGCCGCGGCCGTATTGGTATTCACGAAGATCGTTGAAATGGCGATGGCGTCGGCCCCGGAGCCGAGCGCCAATTGCGACCCGCCGTTAAAGCCGAACCACCCAAGCCACAGCACGAACGTGCCCAAAGTCGCCAGCGGCAGCGAGGACGCCGGATAGGGATTGACCCGCCCGTCCTCCATATATTTGCCCAGGCGCGGGCCCAGGACCAGCGCGCCCGTCAGCGCCGCCCATCCGCCCACGGAGTGGACGATGGTCGAGCCTGCGAAATCCGCAAACCCCATGGCGTCGAGCCAGCCGCCGCCCCATTTCCAAGCCCCCTGGATCGGATAAATCAGCCCCGTGAGCACCGCCACGAACAACAGGAATGGCCACAGCTTAATCCGCTCGGCCAGTGTGCCGGAGACGATCGAGGCGGCCGTGGCTACGAACACCATCTGGAAAAACCAGTCCGACGCCGCCGCATAGCCCACATCAGCGAAATCACCGGCCTGCGCCGCACTATCATCGGCAGCCCACAGCGCGAAGGTTCCGATGTAATCGGCCACATCCAGATACATGAGATTATAGCCGATCAGGAAATACATCAGACCGGCGATGGAATAGAGCGCCACATTCTTAAGGCAAATCGTCGCCACATTCTTGGAGCGGACCATGCCCGCCTCCAGCATGCAGAACCCCGCCGCCATGAACATGACGAGAAACCCCGCCACCAGGAACAGGAAAGAGTTCAGCACATAGGCCGTCTCCGCCGAGACGCCGCCCGCGGCGACCGCTTCTACGACTGCCGGCACGGCATCTGCCGCCGCCGCGGCCGCCGGACCAGTCAGGCTAAGCGCAATTGTACCCACGCCCAGGCCGAGCGCGGCACGCATGGTTGTCAAAGCCCCCATCACAACGCATCCTCATCGGTTTCGCCGGTCCGCACCCGGACGGCTTGCTCCACATCCAGCACGAAAATCTTGCCGTCCCCGATTTGCCCGGTTTGGGCATGGGTGCGGATGGTCTCCAGGACCCGATCCGCGAGGCTCGGATCCACGACAATTTCCAGTTTCAGCTTGGGCAGGAAACTGACGGCGTATTCCGCCCCCCGATAGATTTCCGTGTGCCCCTTTTGACGGCCATAGCCTTTGACCTCGGTCACCGTGAGGCCGCTGACACCCATCTGGGTGAGGGCTTCGCGCACCTCATCCAGTTTGAACGGTTTGATGACTGCAATAATCAGTTTCATGATCGCACAATTCCTCTTTGCGTCCGGGGCCGCAGCTGCGCCGGTCCCCACGCGGACCGCCAGCATGGCGGAGCGCCCGTTTACGCTGCAACCTCATGAGGCAGACTGGAGCCTGCTCGCGGGCTCAGCGGGCCATAAAGCGCTTAAAAATTGGGCAAGCAGGCTTGTGAGCGCCTAACAGCGCGGCAGACCGGTCAGGCCGGGGCGCTCAACACCGGTTCGAGCGCCTGAGCGATGCGTAAAAGACGCCGATCCGACCCCGGCACGCCCGCCAGCATTACGCCGAAGGGCAGCGCCGGCGCCGCCGCATCAGCCGGCGTCCATCCAGCAGGCAGAGACAAAGCCGCCCCGCCCAGAAAATTGACAAGCGCTGTATTGGTCAAAACCCGAGCATTGGTCCGCGCATAGGCGTCCGCATCGCTCTCCAGCGCACTCAGCGGCGCCGGCCGCAGGGCCACGGTGGGCAAGATCGCCGCGTCAAAGCCTGCGAACCGTGCGAAGACCTCAGTGCCCAACTGTTCGGCCGCGCGATAGAAACGGGCAAGATCCAGCGCTGACTGCTGGTCCACCTCGCGGAAGCGCTCGCGAATAAAGGCATAGACCTGATCAGGAGCCGCCTCGACCCGCTCCCGCCACACCGCGCCGGCCTCCGCCGCCACCGGCGTGCCATGACGGCGATAAAGATCCAGCATGGCGGCAAAAGCAGGCAGCGGGCCCTCTTCGACCACCACACCGGCCCCCCGCAGCACCTCAAGCGCAGCAGCAAAAGCCGCCTGCACGGGCGCTTCGGCCTGCTCAACCACCACACTCGTGGGCGCAAAGAGGCGCAGACGCCGCGCCTCCAGCCCCGCAAGATCCGGCGCGGGCATGCCGGCGAGGATCGCGTCCAACGCCGCCGCATCCGCCACCGTGCGCGCCAGCGGCCCCACCGTATCGAGACGCGGCGACAGCGGGATCACACCCTGAGTTGCAATCCGCCCCGCCGTCGTCTCCAACCCGACCAGCCCGTTCCAGGCCGCCGGAATCCGGACCGAGCCGCCCGTATCCGTGCCCACCGCCAACGGCGCCAGGCCCCGAGCCACCGCTACAGCGGACCCGGAGGACGAGCCACCGGGAATCCGCACCGTCTCCAGATCGAAAGGATGAGCCGGGGTGCCCGTTGTCGGATTGATGCCAAGCCCGGAAAAGGCGAACTCTGTCAGATTGGTCTTGCCCAGAAAGACAAGCCCCGCCCGGGTCGCCCGCGCCAGCACGCCGGCATCGCGCGCAGGGACATGGTTGCGCAGCAGCGCCGACCCCGCCGCCGTGATCGCACCGGCGGTCTCCACATTGTCCTTCCAGGCCACCGGCACGCCATCAAGCGGAGACCGGGAAAGCCCCGCCCACGCCCGCGCCCGCGCGGCATGCGCTTCGTCCAAAGTGCGGTCCCGCAGGAGGCGCACGAAAATGCGCCCGTCCGCGTCCTCGCGCGGGATTTGCTCCAGCAGCGCCTCGGCCAGAGCCACCGGATCGAGCCGACCGGCCGCAATGGCCCGACCCAGCTCCAGCGCCGTCATCTTTGAGAACGGATCCATAGCCGCGACCCTAACACGTCTTTTCTTCCGCGCCGTGGCGCGCCATGGTGCGGCCCATGACACAGACAGCAGACATGCGCGCCGAAGCGCTCGTCGTGGGCGGCGGATTGGCCGGCTTGACCCTTGGCATTGCGCTGGCGCGCGGGGGCGTCGAGACCATTGTTGTTGATGCCCTGGACCCGGCGAGCGTCACCGAGGCTGGCTTTGACGGGCGGGTCTCGGCCATCGCTTTCGCCTCTTGCCGCATGCTCGCGGCGCTGGGCCTGTGGGACGAGGTGGCGCCCTACGCCCAGCCCATCAACGACATTCTGGTGACGGACGGGTCTGGCCTGCGCGCCGCTGATCCGGGCGCCGCGTCGCTGTTGCATCTGCATTTCGACCACCGGGAGATCGGGAGCGATCCGCTGGGCCATTTGATCGAGAACCGGCACATCCGGCTCGCCCAGCAGGCGGTGCTGGATCGGACCGAGCGCTTGACCGTGTTGGCCCCTGCGGCGTGCACCCGCGTTGATCGCGACTCACGCGGCGTGCGGGCCCATTTGGCTGACGGACGCGTGGTGGCGGCTCAGGTGTGCTTGGCGGCAGACGGGCGACGCTCCCCCATCCGCGAAGCGGCGGGCATCACGTCAGTTGGCTGGAGCTATGATCAGGTGGGCATCGTGACGACGGTGGAGCATGACGAGCCGCATCACGGCGTCGCCCAGGAGTATTTCCTTCCCGCCGGCCCCTTCGCCATTCTGCCCATGACAGGCAATCGCGCCTCTCTCGTGTGGACCGAAACGGCCGAACTGGGGCCGCATTACACGAGCCTTTCGGAAGACGCGTTTACGGATGAAATCGCCCAGCGCTTCGGCCCGTATCTGGGTGCTGTCCGGCCCGCCGGCCCGCGTTGGTCTTATCCGTTGGGCATTCATCTGGCGCTGGACTATGTGGGCGAGCGCCTGGCCCTTGTGGGTGACGCCGCCCACGGCATTCACCCCATTGCGGGCCAGGGCCTGAATATGGGTTTACGAGATGTGGCGGCGCTCGCCGAGGTCCTCATTGAGACCCGGCGCCTGGGCCTTGATCTGGGGTCCGCTGATGCGTTGGCGCGCTATCAGACTTGGCGGCGCTTCGACAACGCCATGCTGGGTGCGGCCACTGATGTGCTGAACCGTTTGTTCTCGAACGATATCACGCCTCTGCGCATAGCACGTGATCTGGGGCTTGCGGCTGTCAACGCCATTCCGGCCGCCCGGCGCCTGTTCATGCGCCATGCCGGTGGCGCCTTGGCTCTCGGCGGGGAAGAAACACTCCCGCGCTTGCTCCGTGGCGAAGCGGTTTGAGGCGTCAACGTCCGGGCCGGGACAGACGGTTGCGCGCATCGATCTCGGCATAGAAGGCCCGCGCCTCGTGCAAAATCGCATGGGCCCGGGCGGCCTCCGCCGCATCTTCATCCGTAAACGTCTCACCTTGCCACAGGAAACGCTTGACCATAGCGCCGGTCTCCGGGTCCTGAGCCCACACTCTCTCAATGCCCGGCGTGCGCCCGTCGATTTCCTCGACCGTGAGCATCATATGCGCATTGGGCGTGCGTAGGGCCGCCAGAGCCCGCCGGCGCTTGGCCAAGTTCGAAGCATCGAAACGATCAAGCGCCGCCCCGATGGCATCGCGCCGAGCGACACCTATGACCACAAGCGCCAACAGCGCCAGTCCGATCAAGCTCCAGATCACGCCGCACCCGCCCGGGAGGCGCCCGCCGCCTCCAACCGCGCCAGATAAGCCGCCCACAGACGGTCCTGCTCTTGGCCCAGCTTATGCAGATACTCCCAGGTATAAAAGCCGGTGTCGTGACCATCATCGAATGTCAGGCGCACCGCGTAGGAACCCACGGGATCGGCCTTCTCAATGCGCACGGCGGCCTTGCCGCTAACCAGGAGTTTCTCAGTCCGGCCATGGCCTTTGACTTCCGCGCTCGGACTTTCCACGCGCAGATACTCTGCGGGCAGATCGAACGTCTCGCCATTGTCATAATCGATGGCGAGCGAGCACCGGTCCGCCGCGACACGCAGCTCCGTCGGCCAGGGTAGCGCAGAGACGCTCATGGGCTCAGCTCCGCTGGTTGCGCTCGGCATCAGTCAGCTCCCGCGCTTCTTCGGGCAGCATGATGGGAATGCCGTCGCGAATGGGATAGGCAAGCCCCGCCGCCCGGCTGATCAGCTCTTGCGCCTCCGCGTCATAGCTTAAAGTGGTGCGGGTCATCGGACACACCAGAATCTCCAGCAGCATGGGGTCCACCGTGCGCGGGGTGTCTTTCGGCGCCTCAGCGGCGTTGGCGTCAGGCTCGGTCTGGGTGGTCACGCTTACTCTCCCGAAGGTCTCGCAGATCCCGCATCATTGCAGCGGCAGATCATCGTCATCAAGGCCAACCGTGGCCATTTCCAACAGCGCCACCAGCGCCTGGGCTCGGTCCTTCAGGGTGGGCGCCTCCAAAAGCGCCTGCTTCTCCCCCCATTCGAAGGGGCAGATCATGCCCAGCGAATTGACAAGGGTTTCCGCCGGCGCCTGCTCAATGGTCTCCCAATCGGCCTGCAGGCCGAATTTTTCCAGATAAGCGCGCAGAATTTTCAACAGATGCTCGCGCGGCACCTGCGCGTCCTCATCTGTTTCACTCAAATCGTGGAGAAACGGTGCGAAATCCACGGTCGCCTGGCGATAGGGCGTAACCGTATCCAGCTCCCCCTTAAGCTCAAACCGGCACACGCCACTCAACGTGATCATATAGCGCCCGTCCGGGGTTTCGTTGAACGAAGTCACCCGCCCCACACAGCCCTTGGAATAGAGGTCCGGCCGCGCCGCGCCCGTATCCTCGCGCGGCTGCACCATGCCGATAAGCCGGTGCTGGGCGAGCGCGACATCCACCCAGGTCAAGTAGCGCGGCTCGAAAATATGCCGCGGCACGCGCCCCCGCCGCAGCAACAGCGCTCCGCCCAGCGGAAACAGGGGGATCGTGCGCGGAAGGTCCTCCACCGTGCGGTAGTCGTTCATGCCGTCTGCCTTTCGCGCCAGATCAGGATCATCTCATTCAAGAGAATAAGATAGACGACAATTGCCGACGTCCACTCAGGGTCACCGGGTCGCTGGGGCCATAGGCCTCAAACAGGGTCAAAAGCTGCTTTCGCGCCGCCTCTTCGTTCCAGGCCCGGTCACGGCGGATGATGTCGAGCAGCGCCGTCACCGCCCCTTCCCGGTCGCCCGCCCCATTGAGCGCCATGGCCAGATCAAAACGCGCCTGATGGTCCCCCGGATCCGCCTCGACCTTGGCGCGCAGCGCGTCCATCTCGCCCGCATCGACCTGTGTGCCCGCCAGATCGAGCTTGGCCTGGGCACTCAGGATCGCCGGGTCAGTGGCCGCTTCCGGCGGCGTCAGTGCGAGGGTCGTGCGGGCCTGCTCCACCTCACCGCTGGCCAGATAGCATTCCGCGAGGCCCGCAATGGCCTTGGCGTTGCCGCTCTCATGGCGCAGGATTTCGGCGAAAATCTGTGCCGCGGTTTGCAGGTCGCCCGCCTCAAAGGCCGCTTGCGCCTGCTCCAGCGCCGCGTCCAGGGGCGAGGGGCCGACCCCACCCACCAGTCGCTCCACAAAGGCGCGTACCTGGCTTTCCGATTGGGCGCCCATGAACGCGTCCACAGGGCGTCCTTGAGAGAACGCATAGACCGCTGGGATCGACTGCACCCGCAACTGGGCCGCCAGCTGCTGGTTCTCATCGATATTGATTTTGACGAGCTTCACTTTGCCCGCCGCCGCTTTCACCACTTTTTCCAGGATTGGCGTCAACTGCTTACAGGGCCCGCACCAGGGGGCCCAGAAATCCACGATTACCGGCTGTTCCAGGGATGCTTCCATGACATCCTTGGGAAAGCCCTGGGTATCGGTATCCTTGATGAGATCGCCGCCGCCTCCTTGGCCCAGAAGAGGCTCCATGCCGCCCAGTGTTGTCATTGTCGTCTCTCCACGGTTGTCCCGGCCCGGCCCATCTTGCGCGACATGGCCGTTGATCAGGGCTCACATGTAGTGCCCTTTGCTCAGGGGGCCAAGTCGGGGGGGCGGCGCAACTGTGCACCCGTCACGCGGGCTCGGCCAAGGCCTTAAGATCCAGCACTTCTGGCGCATGGCCACAGGCCCGCGCAAAAGCGAGCACATCCTCCGGCGCAACACCGGTAGAGGCCGTGTTTTCCATGGGATGGAAATAGACGCGGGGATAGGCCAGAAGCGCTGCATCCAGGTAAAACCGCACGCGCGTCTGCACGTCATTCAAGAGCGCAAAAGCCGTGACCGAGCCCGGCCGCACGCCCAACACCGCCTCCAAAAGCGCGCCCGAACCGAAACTGAGCCGGCCGCAGCCCAGCCCTTTGTGCAACTGCTTTAGCGGCACCACCGTTTCCGCCCAGGCACTGAGCAGGATCAGCGTGCCTTTCTTGTCGGTGAGAAAGAGGTTTTTGGTATGCCCCCCGGGCATTTGCGCCTTGATGTCCCGGCTTTCCTCAACCGTGAACACCGCGGGATGGTCGTGCGTGACCGCCTCGATCCCCAACGCGTCCAGCCGCGCCAGCAGCGCTTCGCGCCCGTGCATGAGGTCTCTCCGCCCGTTCATCCTGAAACCGACGCCAGCCTATTGCATTGTCCCGCGGATTGCGCAATAACCCTAGCCCTTACCGCACGGCGGCTCTGGGCCTGTCCCACCCGCCTCTCGGAGCAAGCGGGCGTAGCTCAGGGGTAGAGCACAACCTTGCCAAGGTTGGGGTCGTGAGT
>CAZVEE010000036.1:0-10657 GCA_964625525.1 uncultured Alphaproteobacteria bacterium
CGAAGAATTCAAGCCCAACCCGGCGCTGGCGCGGGCCATGGACCGAATCTTCATTCTGCACGCCGATCACGAGCAGAACGCCTCCACCTCCACGGTGCGTTTGGCAGGGTCTTCAGGCGCCAACCCCTTTGCCTGTATCGCGGCCGGCATCGCCTGTCTTTGGGGTCCCGCCCATGGCGGCGCCAATGAAGCGGCGCTCAACATGCTGGCGGAGATCGGTTCGGTGGACCGCATTCCCGAATTCGTGGAACGCGCCAAGGATCGCGACGATCCGTTCCGTCTGATGGGCTTTGGTCACCGGGTCTACAAGAACTATGACCCGCGCGCCCGCGTGATGCAGACCACCTGCCACGAAGTGCTGAATGAGCTGGGGATCAAAAACGACCCGCTGCTAGATGTGGCCATGGAACTGGAGCGCATCGCGCTGCAAGATCCCTATTTTGTCGAGAAGAAGCTCTATCCGAATATCGACTTCTATTCGGGCATCACCCTGCGGGCCCTTGGTTTCCCGACCACCATGTTCACCGTTCTGTTCGCGCTCGCGCGGACCGTGGGCTGGATTTCCCAGTGGACCGAAATGGTTGTGGATCCTAACCAAAAGATTGGGCGCCCGCGCCAGCTCTATACCGGCGAAACGCAGCGCGAATACATCCCCATGCACGAGCGCGGCTAACGGCGTCCCGAGTACTCTGACCGGGACACAAAAAAACAAGCCCTGTGCGTTTTAATGAAACGCACAGGGCTTTTATGTCCTAGTGTACTATATCAAAGGCCGGAATTGGCCGACCGTGAGAGGTGGGACCACACTGCGAACCGAAAGGGACGTGACATGAGCTGCACGCATCGCTCGTGCCCTGCCAACGGGTCCGCTGCCCCCCTTGAGACGCCGTGCGATCGGGTCCGCCGCCTCTTCACCCCGTGCCCGGATCTGCGCGCCAGCGCACCCGCCAATGAGAACGACGCCCCCGCCACGTCATCGCCACCGCCGGCTATGCTGTGGCTCACCGTGATCGGCTCCGCCGCCGCGTCCTTAATCGTGGCCATGCTGATCGTGAGTGCCTGAAGCGCTTTCAGGAAAAGGGCGTGCGCTTGTCCGCCCTTACAGCGCGCCAACCCAATGACCGAGAACCGGCTTAAAATCCATCGCGGTCAAAACCAGCCACTTGCCTTTGCGCGCGCGAGTTTCGTTGGTGAGGGGGGGGTGCTGAGCATTTCCACCACCACCCGGGCGGCGCGCAGGCTGGGGCTGTCCCCGCCCATGCCCATGCGCGCCAGTGCCGCGCGCTGACCAGTAAGCTGGCGCTGGGCAGCCTCGGGCTCAGTGAACAGCCGCTCCAGCTCATCGGCCATCACCACAGGATCCACAGACTCCTGGATGAACTCCGGAATGATGGAACGTCCCTCAATAATATTAATCAGTGTAATGAATGGGACTTTGACCAGCTTGCGGTAAATAAAATCGGTCAGCCAGCCGATGCGATAGGCCACAACCATGGGGACGCCGGCTACAGCCAGTTCCGTTGTCACCGTCCCCGAGGCGGCGAGCGCCGCTTGTGATGCGTGAAAAGCCGCGAACTTCTCATCCTGCTCCACCATATGCACAGGCACGTCAAACCCCTCAAGCCCGCGTGCCACCCGCTCTGACACATGCGACACGACCGGCAACACCACTTGCAGGTCCGTCACACGCTCGCTCAGCAAGCTGACTGTCTCGCGAAAGGCCGGCAGGAGAAACCGGATCTCATTGCTGCGACTACCCGGCAACAGCGCCAGCACCGGCGCCTCGGTGGCAATTCCATGACGGTCGCGAAAGGCCGGGCCACCTTTCATCTGCGCCGCCCGCTCGACCACCGGATGGCCCACAAAGCGCGCCGGGAGGCCCTCGCGCAGAAACCAGTCCGGCTCGAACGGCAACAAAGTCATCACGCAATCAACCAGCCCCGCCAGTGAACGCGCCCGCCCCGGCCGCGACGCCCAGACCTGCGGCGCCACATATTTCACAAGCCGTAAATCCGGCTTTCGCGCCACGACCCGCGCCGCGATGCGATTGGTAAAACCCGAGCTGTCGATGAGCACCGTCACATCGGGTTCCGTGGTCAGAATATAGTCCGCCGCTTGTCCGATCCGCGCGAAAATGCGCGGCAGCGCCGGGATCACTTCCCGCGCGCCCATGACCGCCGTGTCCTCGATCCCGAAAATAGTGTCCAGACCGCCGGCCCGCATCGCCTCACCGCCAACACCGCTCATGCGTACCGGACCGTTGAACAGCCCGCGCAGCGCCGTCATCAACTCCGCCCCCAGTGCATCTCCCGAGGGTTCCCCGGCAATCAGAGCAATATGCGGCGCCGTGCCGGTGACCGGCGGAATGGCCATGGCTGCCTCTTCCGGATCAGGCAAGGAGGGGACGGCCGGTCCTGCGACAGTCATACCCCCGTCTCCCGTGCCGGTAATCCGACGACGAACAAGCCTAACCGGTCGGCGGCCTCAATGATCCGTTCACGATCGATCATCAGGGCCGCGCCCGCCTCGATGGCGATACCGCGCAAGCCCGCGGCGGCCGCGCCTTCTACAGTCGCCACACCAATGGTCGGCAGGTCGATGCGCCGCTCTTGTCCTGGCTTGGCCAGTTTCACCAGCACGCCCGCGCGCGCCGTCGCCGAGCCGCGTAAATGGGCCGGCAGCTCTGCGCAGCGGCGCAGCATGGCGTCGGTGCCTTCCGCCGCCTCTACCGCGAGCACGAGCCCCCGTGCCACCACCGCGCCCTGCCCCACATCAAGCCCACCCAGCGCCGCGACGACTTTCACCCCTTGTGCGATATCGCCCTCATCTTCCGGCACCGGCGTTTCCCGCGTGATAGCCCCAGCCGGCGCCAGAAGCGCCTCCATCACCTCATCAACACCGACAACCGCGAACCCCTGTTCTTCGAAATAGGTCACGAGGACCCGCAACAGCTTGTCGTCGCCCCCGCGCGCGGCCATAACGATGCGCGGCAACAGCCGCGTGCCGGTAAAATCCAGTTGCAGCGCGGAAAAGTCCGGACGCTTCACATACCCCGCCATGATCACCGCGCCGCACCCGGTGCGCCGCAGCACCTCCAGCGTATGTCCGACCGTGCCGAGTGCCGTCCAATCATGGGGATGAGCCTCGATCTCAGGCCCCGCCATGGATTTCAAACCGATGAGATGAAAGGCCCGCCCCTGCACCGCGCACGCCTGCGCCAGGCGCAGCGGCAAGGTGCCCCCGCCCGCGATAATGCCGAGCTTGGCGCCCGCGCTGGTCCCTTCAGGCGGCACGGCGCTCACGCGGCAGGCAAAGGGGGCGGCGCGCGTCCGCTTCGACAAAACGGATGATTTCCATCACTTCCGCATTGTCCTTGTAAATCTTGGCCACCGTGCGCAACCGGGTCTCAAAGGTCTCGTCGCTCTGCTCAAGGAACAGTTGGCGGAACGCCCCACGCAGCGCATGGATGCGCGAACGCTCCATGTTGCGCCGCTTCATGCCCACCAGATTGAGCCCGGCCAGATGCGCCCGATTGCCCATGACCGAGCCATAAGGAATGAGATCGCCTTCAAGCCCCGCCATGCCACCGACAAAGGCATAGCGCCCAATGCGGGCATACTGATGGACCGCACACAGACCACCGAGAAATACTCCGTCACCCACCTGAACATGACCGCCAATGGTGGCGTGATTGGCAAAAATCACATTGTCACCCACAATACTGTCATGGGCCACATGGCTGCCGGCCATGAACAGGCCATTCGCGCCGACCACCGTTTCGCCCCGCCCCATGGCGGTGCCGATATTCATGGTCACATGTTCGCGGATCGTTGTGCCCGCACCGATGCTCAGCGTTGTGGGTTCGTCCTTATGCGCCAGATGTTGCGGCGCATAACCGAGCGAAGCGAACGGATACACAGTGCAATCCGCGTCAAGACGGGTGTGCCCGTCCACAACCACATGGGAGATCAACTGAACCCGCGCGCCCAGGCGCACATGAGGCCCCACAGTGCAATACGGACCGATGCTGACCGCATCGCCCAACTCCGCACCCGGATCAACGATCGCTGTGGGATGGATATCTGCCATTCACTGTGTTCCCAACGCCCACTATCTTCTCAACACAACGCCCATATGGGCGCATTCAGCCGATAATCTTGGCCGTATACTCAGCCTCGGCCACCAGCTCGCCATTCACGCGGGCCTCGCCACGGAACTTCCAGATGGGGCCGATGGCCTTGACCTTTTGCACCGGCATGCGCAGGCAATCTCCGGGCACCACCGGCTGGCGGAACCGGGCCCGGTCAATGGCGGCAAAGTAGACGAGCTTGCCGTGCAGGCCGCCTTCTACCGAATGCGCCACCAGCGCCGCAGCGGTCTGGCCCATGGCTTCCACGATCAAAACACCCGGCATGATGGGATGGCTCGGGAAATGCCCCTGAAAGAACGGCTCATTGATGGTCACGTTCTTAATGCCCACGGCGCTTGCGTAAGGCACGACATTTTCCAGCCGGTCCACGAGCAGCATGGGGTAGCGATGGGGCAACAGCCCCAACACATCCAACGCATCCAGGCGCACACCGGCCTCTTCCGTGCCAATACTATCAGTCATCTGACGGACCTTCTTGATCCTGCGCGGCTTTGCTCTTTTCCTGACGCGCCTTCACCATGCGCGACAGCATGGCCACCTCGCGACGCCATTGGGCGATCGGCTTGGCGGGATAGCCGCCGTGAATTTCCCCGGCCGGAATATCGCGCGGCACGCCGCTTTGCGAGGCGACCTGCGCGCCCATGCCGATGGTCAGGTGTCCGGCGACCCCGACCTGGCCACCCAACACCACATAGTCTTCCAGGATGGTCGAGCCGCTGAGCCCCACTTGCGAGACGATGATACAGCCCCGACCGATGCGGCAGTTGTGCCCGATCTGCACCAGATTGTCGATCTTCGTGCCTTCTCCAATCACCGTGTCGCCGGAGGCCCCGCGATCCACGCAGCTATTGGCACCGATTTCCACGTCGCTCTGCACGATGACGCGCCCTGTCTGTGGGATCTTGCGATGCTCGCCCGCGACAAAGGTATAACCAAAACCGTCCTGGCCCAGCATCACGCCCGGATGCAACCGCACCCGATCGCCAACCGCCGCGCACTGTACGACCGCGCCAGCGCCCACATAGACGTCATGCCCCAGCGTGACCCCGTCGCCGATGACGGCGCCGGGCCCGATGATCGCGCGCTCTCCGATCTCCACCCGGGCTCCAATCACAGCACGCGGATAAACGCGGGCCCCCGCTCCCAGAACGGCTGATGGATCGACAGTAGCTTGCGCGCTGATATCCGCGGCCTCGCCTGCCCCACTCGCCCAAGTGCGGTCGCGATAGAGCAGTGTCACGGCCTGGGCATAGGCCGCTTTGGGATCGGTCACGCGCAAAATGGCAGCGGACACGCTCTCGGGAATGGTCAGGTCCGCAGGGGCGAAACAGGCTGTCGCGTCCGAAGCCACGAGTTGGTTCACGAATTTGCGCCGTTCCACATAGCTCACCGCCGTTGGCCCCGCATGATCGAGGGGCGCAGCATCGGTAATGGTCTGATCGGGATTGACGCCGTCATCCAGTGTCGCACCGGTCGCCTCGGCGAGCCGGGCAAGGCTGACGGGCCCGGTTTGCTCGAAAAAGCGCGGATCCGCCATGGGTCCACTTTCCTTTGGGGCCTTGAGGCCTCTCGGGCCAATCGGCCTTTGCGTTCCGCGTGAGGGGAGGCCCGGCCGAATGCGGCGGCTCGGGATGCGGACGCGCTGCGCTAATGAAGGAGGCGCGCGAGAGACATCCCTCGCGCGCCCGGTCGTCAATGAAGCGGCCGGTCTTACTCGGACGGCGCCGCCGGGCCTTGCTCTTCACCGGTGGACAGTTCCGGCAGTTCGATTTCGAGTTCCGGCAGATTGGATTCGATCTTGATGATCGCGGCGCTGGTGGCCTCCACGCTGTCCATGGTGAACATCACCTGGCTCTTATCCATGAGGATATCGCCGTTCTCTTCTTTGAGCATTTCCAGCAGGATCGGGCGCACAGCCTCGAAGAACTGGGACCGCGCGGAGATCGCGGCCTGGCGCAGCGCCTGCTGAGCCTGGTTGCGGATCTGCATTTCGCGGGCTTGCAGAACGCGGGCTTGCTGCGCGAATTCAGCATCTTCGACCTGCTCGTCTTCGCGCTTTTTCACCAGATCGCTCGCCTCGGTGGCGATCTCTTCCAGCGGCGCGCCCACGATGCCTTCCAGCTGCTCGCGGAATTCCTGAAGCTGCCGCTGCGCGTCTTTGCCCGCTTTGGTGTCGCTCCACAGCTTGCCGTTATCAACGACCATCACCGTGGTGGCATACGCCGGAGCGGCGAATACCAAGACCGCCAAACACGCCGCAACCGTTGCCATGCGTAGTGTAATCGTGCGGATCATTGTCCAAATCCCTCTTTTCGTGTCCACGCCATTGACCCGTGCCATCTCGCCCGGAGCGTGAAGCCCCCTTACCCGGACGTGATATCAGAAGCGAGTACCCGCGCTAAAGCGGAATGTTCTGGTTTCGTCATAGGATTCGCTGAGCAGCGCTTCCGCCAGATCAAAGCGGACCGGGCCGAACGGCGATTCCCAGAAGATGCTGACCCCGGCCGAAGCTCGAAGCGCTGCATCGTCCTCCACATTGGTGAAGAAATTCGTGTCGATATCGTCGCCTTCGAGAATACCGACGGTCCCGAAATCGGTGAACAGGCTGGCGGAAAGACCCAGATCTTCCGGCAGGCCCGTGGGGAACGACAGTTCGAAGGAGCCGATGGCGAACAAGCGCCCACCGACCGCGTCATTGGTGAACAAGTCACGCGGCCCCACACCGGCCGTGTCAAAGCCGCGGAACGTATTGCCGCCTTTGAAGAAACGGTCGTTCAGGCGGATCTTGTCATCCGTGAGCGGCACGATATAGCCGGCGGACAGGTTGAAGCTGGCCACCACGTCTTTGACGATGCCGCGATACACGCCGCCGTCGAACTGGGAGCGCAGATAATTGATGCTGCCGCCGACCCCGGCCACGTCCTGGGAGAAGGTCATGTCGAAACCGCCCGTCGGCCGGATCGGATCGTTCCGGCGATCGTAAATCAGCGTGTAGCCGAGGATGGAGCTGATGTCCTGACCTTCGGATTCGCAGATGGCGCCGGAGATGCGGTTCTGCGGCACCAAGATGGTCTGGCCGGCATCATTGGTCACTTCCAATGCTTCCGCACAATCGCTGTCCGCCACTTCGATTTCGTCGTTGCGCAGTGTATAGCGCAGGTTCAGGCGCGAATATTCCGACAGCGGAAAGCCCGTGCGCAGACCAAAACCGGTGGAGTTGGTATTGAACGAGGATTCCTCGAAATCCGTGCTCACCCGGAACAGGTCGAACCCGGCCGCCAGGTTCCGGCCCATGAAATAGGGTTCGGTGAAGCGCAGGTCGATCTGTTCGCGGCGGTCGGACAACTGCACCCGCAGCCGCAGGAACTGGCCCCGGCCGAGCAGGTTCCGCTCGGAAATGGAGACCTCACCCAGGAAGCTGTCGGTGGAGGAGAAACCAAAGCCGAAGGACAGCTCCCCGGTGGGCTGTTCCTGCACCTGCACATTCACCACCGTCCGGTCCGGCCGCGAGCCAGGTTCCTCGGTGATTTCCACTTCCTTGAAGAAGCCGAGGGCACGAATGCGGTTGCGCGACTGGTTCACCAGGATCTTGTTGTAGGCGTCGCCTTCGGCGAGGCGGAACTCGCGGCGGATCACCCGGTCGAGCGTGCGCGTGTTGCCGGTAATATTGATCCGGTCGACATAGACGCGCGGGCCTTCATTCACCATGAAGGTGACGTTCAGACGCTTCTGCTCCCGATCGCGATTGATGCGCGGGCGAATATCGACGAAAGCATACCCGGCCGCACCAGCGGCGAATGTCAGGCCTTCGATCGTGTCTTCGATTTTCTTGGCGTTGTAGATCTCACCGGTCTGGATCGGCACCAGGCGCTTTAGGAAGTCAGCGCTCAACGCCTCCAGCTCGGTTTCCACTCCCACGTCGCCCCAGGTGTACTGCTCGCCCTCTTCCACGGTGAAGGTGACGAAGAAGTCCTCCCGGTCCGGCGTTAGCTCAGCCACCGCCGACACCACCCGGAAATCCGCATAGCCGTTCGCCAGATAGTATTGGCGCAGCAGCTCGCGGTCATAGGTGATCCGGTCCGGATCGTAGTTGTCGTTGGAACTGAAGATGTTCCACCACTTGCTTTCCTCGGTCACCACGACGCCGCGCAGGGCGGAGTCGTTGAAAATCTCGTTGCCGATGAAATTGATGCGGCGGATGCCGGTGACCGGTCCTTCATTGATCTCGAACACGAGATCGACGCGGTTCTGGGGCAGCTGCACAACGGAGGGACGCACTTCAGCGGCGAAGCGACCGGAGCGACGATAAAGCTCCACGATCTTCTCCACATCGTCTTCCACCTTGGTCCGGGTGTAGACGATCCGCGGACGCAGCTGCACTTCTTCGCCCAGCTTATCCTTGTCGAGGGCTTTGTTGCCCAGGAACAGCACGCGGTTGATGATCGGGTTTTCGACCACGGTCACGATCAGGGACTGGCCCTGCGGCCGAATGGTCACGTCGGCGAAAAGGCCGGTCGCGAACAGCGTTTTCAGCGAGCGGTCGACGAGTTCCGGGCTATAGACATCGCCCTCCCGCACCACCAAGTAGGACTTGACGGTGGTCGGTTCGATCCGCTGGTTGCCCTGAACTTCAATGCGCTGGATGACCGTGCCAATGGCCGGGTCCTGCGCGAAGCCGAACGGGGCGGCATCGGCGCTCTGCGCCAAGGCCGGCTGTCCCGAGCCAATCACGCCAAGAGTTGCCGTCAGCGTTAGGCCAAGACCCACCGCCAGGCTCAAGCGCCACAAGAACCCCTTCATCGTGTGCCGCACTCCCTGTTCACCGCCCACACCCGAACACCCACACCTGATAGGCCCGCTTGCGTGAAGATGCAGCGTCCCTTGTTGCCGCGCCAACCGACGCTTCGCCGTCAGCACGATACAGACCCAGGCCCCCGCCTACAAAGCCCGAATGTCATTCCACGTCGCAAAGACCATTAACGCAAGCACCAATACGAGGCCAATGCGGAATCCAATTTCCTGCGCCTGTTCGCTTAAAGGCTTACCCGCAACTGCCTCATAAGCATAGAAAACGAGGTGCCCCCCATCGAGGATGGGCACAGGAAACAGGTTAATCAGCCCAATACTGACCGATAGCAGCGCCACCAGCTCGATCAGCGCGATCAGATTCACCGATGCCACCTGGCCCGAAATCCGCGCAATGCCAATAGGTCCGCTCAACTGATCCGCGCTTTGCGCGCCGGTCACCACATTGCCGAGATAGGACAAAGTTTGCGTGATCACGGCGCCGGTGCGTTCAATACCACGCCAGGTTGCGCTGAAGGGGCCATAGCGCTCGCGGGAGACGTCGCCCTCGCGCTGGCCGGAGGTGATTCCCAACACCCCAACCTGCTGCACGGTGCCATCCTCGGCCGCCCGCTCGCGCGGCTCGGGTGTCGCGCTCAGGGTCACGGGCCGCCCCATGCGGTCCACGGTCAGGGTTAACGCGGCGCCGGCGCTGCGCGAGACGATGCGGCTGAGATCACCGAAACTCTCGATGGGCGCGCCGTCGATGGCCAGGATCCAGTCCCCGGCCATGAGCCCCGCCTGATCCGCCGCCGAGCCCGGCTGCACACTGCCCACCACCGCCATCCAGGCCCGGGGCCGAATGCCGAGCGAGCCCACTTGCCGCTCGGTCCCGAACGGATCGGTGATGGCCACTTCCGCCGGGGTCACCGTGCGGCTCAGCGCCCGCCCGCCCCGGTCGATATCCAGGCTCAGCGGAATGTTGGCGCCCAGAATCTCCTGCTCGCGGATCTCTTCGAACCGATCGATGCGTGCGCCATTGATGCGCGCGATCACGTCGCCCGGCTCGATGCCCGCTTCCGCCGCGGGCGAGCCATCGCGCACATAATCCACGCGCGGCACGGTGAACTGCTCGCCCAGGGTCATGGCGAGCATGGCGAAAATCACCACCGCAAGCAGGAAATTGGCGAACGGTCCGGCCGCGACCACCAGCGCGCGTTGATAGAGCGGTTTGAAATGGAAGATGTCGGCGCGGTCGTCGCCGGAGGCGCGGAGCTCCTCGATCTTCTCGGCGCTGGGCATGCTGGTGGCGTTTTCATCGCCGTGGAACTTCACATAGCCGCCCAGCGGCAGCCAGCCCACCCGCCAGCGTGTCCCCACCGAGTCCGTCCAGCCGAAGATCTCCGAGCCAAAGCCGATCGAAAAGGAGTCCACTTTGACGCTGAAAAAGCGCGCGACGAGGAAGTGCCCCATCTCGTGAATGAACACGACGACGGACAGCACCACGACAAAGGAGACAATGGAAATCAGAATGTCCATGCGGCCAAGCCTGCCTTGCAATTCTCAAGAGCCAATTTGTGGCCCCTCAACCACCAACCGGCCTGCGATGCCCCCGCATCCCGTGCCCCGATCACCAGGTCTGCCCGCGGATCTCACCGCGTCGCCGTCTCTCGGCACCCAGTCTGGTTCTCGGCACCTAGTCTGGTTCTCGGCACCTAGTCT
>CAZVEE010000036.1:10757-24397 GCA_964625525.1 uncultured Alphaproteobacteria bacterium
AGTCTGGTTCTCGGCACCTAGTCTGGTTCTCGGCACCTAGTCTCGTTCTCGCCACCTTATGCGTCCCGGGTGAGGCCCTTAAAGGGCCACCCGCGCCGCCTCGTCCTCGGCCAACCGCCGCGCTTCGGCGTCGAGCGCAATAATGCCGTCAAGATCCTGCGCTCCGGCCGCATTGGAGAGCGCGCCGGGCTGCCCGGACAGGCGCTCCAGCGTCGTCTCCACTACTCTCGCGATGTTTAGAAAGCCGAGCGCACCCTGCAAGAACCGTTCGACCGCCACCTCATTCGCCGCGTTGAGGATTGTAGGAGCCCCACCGCCCTGGCGCAAGGAATCCCGCGCCAGGCGAATGGCCGGAAAACGCTCCGCGTCCGGTGCCTCGAATGTCAGGGTGGCGATTTTCGCCAGGTCCAGCCGTTCCGACGGCGTGGGCATGCGCGAGGGCCAGGCCAGCGTATGGGCGATCGGCGTGCGCATATCCGGCGTCCCCATCTGCGCCAACACCGAACCGTCTGTGTAGCCGACCATGGAATGGATCACCGATTGGGGATGCACGATGATGTCAATCCGCTCAGCCGGCAGCGGGAACAGATAGGCCGCCTCGATGAACTCCAGGCCCTTGTTCATCATGGTCGCACTGTCCACGGAGATTTTTGCCCCCATAGACCAGTTCGGGTGCTTCACTGCTTGGGCCGGGGTGACCTCGGCCATCTGCGCCAGGGTCCACTCGCGGAAGGGGCCGCCCGACGCGGTGAGCACGATCTGCTCCACCGCCTCCAGGTGGCGTGGGTCGAGCACCTGAAAGATGGCGTTGTGTTCAGAGTCCACAGGCAGCAACACCGCGCCGCTCTCTTCCACTGCCGCACACACCAGATCGCCCGCACAGACCAGGCATTCCTTATTAGCCAGCGCCACTTCCGCGCCGCGCCGCACCGCCTGCAATGTGGGCTCCAGACCGGCTGCCCCTACAATTGCCGCCATCACCCAATCCGCGGGCCGCGCCGCCGCGTCCGCCACAGCCGCCAGCCCCGCCGCGGTTTCGATCCCCGTGCCCTCCAGGCCGGCTTTAAGCGCCGGATAGAGCGCCTCATCGCCGATCACTGCCAGACGGGGGCGAAACTCGCGCGCCTGGGCGATCAGCTCATCGACCCGTTTAAGGGCGGTGAGTGCTTCTACCGGGAATTGCGCACCCTCTCCTCGTGCGCGAGCCGCGCGCACCAAATCGAGCGTGGAACAGCCGATAGAGCCGGTGGATCCCAGCACGGTGACCGATTTCTCCGGCACCGCCTTCAGCAGGTCCAAGAGATCCCGCCCTCCATCCGCCCGCTCGAACGCTTTCGACCAGCCCAGCAGGTCCCGGCCTGCGCTCACTGCCTGCATCACCTTCCGTCCCCGCTCAAAGCACCAGCACCGTCAGCGCCAGCATCATAACAGCAAACAAAAACCCATCTAACCGGTCCAGGAAGCCCCCATGCCCGGGAATCAGACAGCCGGAGTCCTTGACCCCAAAATGGCGCTTCAGACCGGATTCGAAGATGTCGCCCGCATGGGTCGCCACCGCGATCAACAGCGAGAGTGCCGCAAACCAGACCAGCCCCTGGGGCGCCTGATCTGCGAACGGCAACAGCGCCGCCGCCGCCGTGCCCGCCGCCATCCCGGCCACCGCCCCGCCCACGGTCCCCGCCCAGGTCTTATGCGGCGACACATGCGGCACGAAAGCCGGCCCTTTCAGCGCCCGGCCGGCGACAAACGCCCCGGAATCCGTGCTCCACACCACGGCAAACAGCACCAACACCCAGGACAACCCGTCCGGCTCAGCGCGCAGCCACAAAAACGCAATGGCCGGCAGCAACAGATAAAATCCCGCGAACAACGCGTAAAAGCCGTCCCGCCCCCGCGCCACGCCCGCGAGCCCGGCCATGCTGGCGCCGGTGACCGCCGTCAGCACCGCCGCCTCGGGGCCCGCCAGCATGAGCGCCAAAACCGTCACTGGCCCCGCCAATCCCAGCAACAGACCATCGGCGCCCGTGCGCGGAAAGCCCGCAAGGCGCGCCCATTCCACACTCATCACCACCAAGGCCCCGGCCACGAACGCCGCCAGCCACCAGCCCCCCGCCACCACGACACCAAGCGCCACCGCGATCAGGGCCAGCGCAGAAATTAGGCGCGCCAGCAGCGATGCCGGCCCGTTCGGCTGGGGATCATCCCCAGCCTCACTGCCGGACGCTTGCGCGCGCCCGGACGCCTGCGCGGGCTCGGCATCTGCCTCGGCCCCTTCGCGCGCGGCCATGGCCATGCGGCCTGAAAGCGGCCCGTCCGCCACCTCAAAAGTGGTGTCACGATCTGAAAAAGGGGGCCCGCTCACCGCTTCGTCACGACCGGCCCGGCAGCCTCGCAGGCCGGGGCCGTTCCCTCAAGGCCCGCGCCGGGGTCGGACCGCTGTGCCCCCTCGGGTCTGGCGCCAAACCGGCGCTCGCGGCGCTGATAGGTCGCGATGGCCTCGATCAGGTGATGCCCATTGAAATCTGGCCACAACACATCGGGAAACACGAATTCTGCGTAGGCACATTGCCAGATCAGGAAATTCGACAGCCGCTGTTCCCCGCTGGTACGGATCAGCAAGTCGGGATCCGCCATCCCCGCTGTATCGAGCGCGCCACTAATCAAGGATTCGGTGATGGCGTCCGGCGCCAGCCGCCCCGCGGCCACGTCTCCCGCCAGCCGCCGCATCGCGCGCACAATGTCATCGCGCCCTCCATAATTGAAGGCGATCAGCAGGGTCAGGCCCGTATTGGCGGCCGTTTCCGTCTCCGCCTCGTCAAGCAGGGAAATGATATCGGCGGAGAGATTGTCCCGCGCGCCAATGATTTGAATATGGACGTTGTTGCTTTTCAGATCCGCCAGATCGGAGCGGATAAACATGCGCAAGAGCGCCATCAGGCCCGAGACTTCTTCGGCCGGGCGTCGCCAGTTCTCAGACGAAAAGCTGTAGAGCGTGAGTGTATGCACACCCAAAACATGGGCCGCGCGCACGGCCTCGCGCACCGCCTCCACGCCCTGGCGATGGCCCATCTGGCGCGGCAGGCCACGCGCCTTCGCCCAGCGTCCATTGCCATCCATGATAATGGCCACATGGCCCGGCAGGCGGTCCAGATCAACGCCCGACGCCACCGCGAAGGCACGCCAGTCAGGCGTCTCGCGGCCGTTGGAAAACAACCGCGTCGCCAGGCGCCAGGGCGCTGTCATATCGCCAAATGGCGTAGTCATAATGTCTTCGCCCCTTTCTTGCGGAGCGTCCGGTCAGGCGGAGCGCAGCCTTTGCGTGTGGATGATGCACGCAAGCGCCACATCACCGCGCACCTTTGCAGTCCCCAAAAGGGTCCACGCTCCGCGATCAGGTCGTCAGACCTGCATAATCTCGGCTTCCTTCTGCGCCAGCGCATCGTCGGCCGCCTTGATAAGCTCATCAGTCAGAGACTGAACCTTGTCGGCGAGCGCCTTCTGCTCGTCCTGCCCGATATCGCCATCCTTCTCCAGCTTTTTCAGCTTGTCCATGCCGTCGCGGCGCACATTGCGCATGGCGACCCGGGCCTGCTCGGTGTATTTGGCGGCCACTTTGGTCAACTCAACGCGGCGTTCCTCATTGAGTTCCGGGATCGGGACGCGCACGGTCTGCCCGTCCACCACCGGATTGACCCCGAGACCGGCATTCCGGATGGACTTGTCCACCGCGCTCACCATGCCTTTGTCCCAGACCTGCACGGCCAGCATGCGCGGCTCGGGTACACTGACCGTCCCCACCTGATTGAGCGGCATCATGGAGCCATAAGCCTCGACCATCACCGGTTCCAAAAGGCTTGCCGACGCCCGGCCCGTGCGCAGGCCCGCAAATTCGGTTTTCAGGGTCGCCAGCGCGCCGTCCATGCGGCGGCGCAGATCCTGAATGTCGAAACCATCCGTATCGCTCATGGGTGTTCGCCTTTCTCTGGTGCCGCGCCCGATCTCGTCTGCCGCGCCCGGCCTTTCCTCCCGCATACGGTCAACGGCGATCCGACCTTAACGGATCACCGTCGCACGGCCCTCTCCCTTCAACACACTGACGAACTGGCCCTGATCGTGGATGGAAAACACCACCACGGGCAGTTCGTTCTCGCGCGCCAGCGAAATCGCCGACGCATCCATCACCCGCAGGTCCTTGGACAGCACGTCCATATGGCTCAGGGTTTCATAGCGCGTTGCATCCGGGTTCTTGACCGGGTCGGCAGTGTAAACGCCGTCCACTTTGGTGCCCTTCAACAGCGCATCACAGCCGGTTTCCACCGCCCGCAGGGCCGCCGCGGTGTCGGTGGTGAAAAACGGATTGCCCGTGCCGGCCGCGAAAATCACCACATAGCCACGCTCCAGATGCTGCATGGCTTTGCGGCGGACATAATTCTCGCAAATCGTCTCGATGGGAATCGCTGACATCACCCGGGCATCAACGCCGAGCTTCTCAAGTGCTGACTGCATGGCAAGCGCATTCATCACCGTGGCCAGCATGCCCATATAATCGGCGGAGGCCCGTTCCATGCCATGGGCTGCGACCGTCAGGCCCCGGAAGATATTGCCGCCACCGATCACCAGTGCCACTTGCGTGCCCAACGCCTTGGCCTCAACGATCTCTCCGGCAATGCGATCGATCGTGTCGATATCAATGCCAAAGGGCTTGGAGCCCATCAGCGCCTCGCCGGAGACTTTCAACAAGACCCGCCGATACGCCAATCCACCCTCACCGGGCGCCTGTTCGCTCGCCTGCGCTATGCTCACCGTTTTGCCTCCCTCTCGCATTTCCGGCCCGGCGCGCCATGGGGTGGCGGTGCCGGGTGTGGAAACCGGGGACCGCTCGCACGGGTCCCCGGCCGGTGTCTCATGCGCTGCGCTGGTCTTGCGCGATCCGGAGCGGCCCTAAAACGGTCCGGTCCGGGGAAGCCCGATCAGGACGCGGATACGGCTGCGGCCACTTCCGCGGCGAAATCCGCTTCTTCCTTCTCGATGCCTTCACCCAGGGCAAAGCGCTGGAACCCTTCCAGAGTGATCGGCGCGCCGACGGCCCCTTCAGCTTCTTTCAGAGCCTGGGCCACGGTCTGATCCGGGTTCATCACAAAGGCCTGCGCCAGCAGCACCACTTCCTGGTAGTATTTGCGCAGACGCCCCTCCACCATCTTTTCGATGATGTTGTCCGGCTTACCGCTTTCCTTGGCCTGCTCGGTGAACACCGCCTTCTCGCGTTCCACCAGCTCAGGGTCCACATCGGCTTCCGTGAGCGCCACCGGCGCAGCCGCTGCCACATGCATGGCGATCTTACGGCCCAGCTCCTGCAGCTGCGCCACATCACCGTCCGACTTCAACGCCACCAGAACACCGATCTTGCCCATGCCGTCAGCGACTTGGTTGTGCACATACGGCACGACGGCCCCAGCGGGTACAGACAGCATGGCCGACCGGCGCAGGGTCATGTTTTCACCAATGGTGGCGACCATTTCGGTCAAATGCTCAGAGACAGGCTTGCCCACGCCCGGATAGTCGGTCGCGGCGAGTTTCTCCACATCCCCGTCAGCGGCGACGCCCAATTTGGCGATATCGCCCACCATGGCCTGGAACTTCTCGTTGCGGGCCACGAAGTCGGTTTCGGAATTCACTTCCACCACCGCCCCTTTGGCGCCGTCGACCGCCACGGCCACCAGGCCTTCCGCGGCCACGCGGCCGGCCTTCTTGGCCGCCTTGGACAGACCTTTGGTGCGCAGCCAGTCCATGGCCGCGTCCAGGTCGCCATCGGCCTCGGCGAGCGCCTTTTTACAATCCATCATGCCCGCGCCGGACTTCTCGCGCAGGTCCTTCACCATGCTCGCAGTGATCGCCGCCATGGCCTTAACTCCCGTCTTTGCCATTAGATCCAACGCTGTGCGCCGGATATCCGTGGGTCGGTCCGCCCGGTCCGGCCGCTGTCTCGCGCGGCGCTGATGCGCCTGCGTCGGTGAGCCGGGTGGTCCTGGTTCAGCAGGTAGGGTGCGCAGGCCCTGCTCTCAAGCCGGGCCCGCCGCATACTCCAGGCGAGGGACCCTGCACGCACGGCCCCCCGTATACACGATTTTCCGCGTGCGATCAGGCCGGCGCGCCGGGCTGCTCCGCTTCACCGGCTGCCGCATCCGTCGGCACCACATCTTCTGCGGCCGCCGGGGGCTCGACCGCCTCACCGCTCTCGTCCGCCTCGGCCAGCGGGTCTTCCACCAGCTCCGCCGCCTCGCCAATATCCACGCCCAGCGAGGACTGGCTCTCGGAGATCCCGTCGATCACCGCGCGCGCCACCAGATCACAATAGAGGCTGATGGAGCGGGCCGCGTCGTCATTCCCGGGTATGGGGAAGGTGATTCCGTCCGGGTCGCAATTGGTATCCACCACCGCGACCACCGGAATGCCGAGCTTGTTGGCTTCTTGGATGGCGATCGATTCCTTATTGGTGTCGATCACGAACAGCATGTCCGGCACGCCGCCCATTTCCTTGATGCCGCCCAGGGACAGTTCCAGCTTGTCCCGCTCACGCGTCAGCTGCAGCTGTTCTTTCTTGGTGTAGCCCGAAACCTCCCCGGCCAGAATTTCTTCCAGCGAGCGCAAGCGCTTGATCGAATGGAGGATCGTCTTCCAATTGGTGAGCGTGCCGCCGAGCCAACGGTGATTGATGAAGTACTGGGCGCAGCGCTGTGCGGCTTCGGCCACGGGCTGCGCCGCCTGGCGCTTGGTGCCCACGAACAACACCCGCCCCCCGCCGGCGACCGTATTGCGCACCGCCAACAAGGCCTGGTGCAACAACGGGACTGTCTTCGACAGGTCGATGATGTGGATGCGGTTGCGCACCCCGAAAATGTAGTCGCGCATTTTCGGGTTCCAGCGATGCGACTGGTGCCCGAAGTGGACGCCCGCTTCCAAAAGCTGGCGCATAGAATACTCTGGCAAAGCCATGACCGTGATCTCCTTATCCGGTTCTGCCTCCGCGGGACACACTCTGGGGGCATAACCCCGTCAGAGCACCGGAGGGACCGGCGGGTAGCCGTGCCAGAGCGCCTCACACGCCGCTCTCCACCGCCACCGCACGAGCCCAATCCCGCGTGTGGAATGGCGCGCTTTATAGATAGTCACGCCCGCCCGCGCAAGCGGCGTCTCCCGTGACCGGCCTCAAACCTCCTCCACATGGACAACGCCCTTGACTGATTTGAGCGCCCCGCGCACCGCCGCATCCACCTGAAAGCCGCCGGGCAGGCGATAGTCCACCTGGCTCAGCCCTCCCTCGCCCAACTGCAACAGCAGCGTCACCGCCCCCCGTCCGGGCTTGGACAGGCACGCCTTCACCGCCTCCACACAATCTGGCTGATCCAGTGTGATCTCCACCCCTTGCGCCGCATGGGCCGTCACCGCCTCGATGGGCTGCACCTCGTTGCCGGTCAGGCGCACCTCATCGCCGGTCCAGTCGGCGGTGACATCGAACACCACACTGGCGCCGACTGTGAGCACGTCGCGGGCGCGCGGCAATATCTCCGAAAACAGCCACACCTCGAAGACTCCGGTGGGATCGGACAATTCCGCCACCCCAAAGGGCCGGCCCGTCTTAGCGGATTTGCGCTCATTCATGGCCATCACCGTGCCCGCAAGGCGCACAGCTGCCTTTTGCCGTCCCTCTCCGGCGATCAAGTCCCCATAGGCCATGACCCGACAGCGTCGCAGCGCCTTTTGGTGATCATCCAAAGGGTGGCCCGAAAGGTAAAAGCCGATGATTTCAAGCTCCTGGCGCAAACGCTCTGTCGCCGGCCAGGGATCTGCATCCGGTAACCGCAGCACCGGCGCCTCCGCCACGTCGGCGAAAAGATTGGACTGGCCCTGCTGGCGCTCGTCTTGCGCAGCCGCCGCGGAGGTCACAATCACATCGGCGCCGCGATAGACCTGGGCCCGCTCCACGCCCAAGCTATCGAAGGCGCCAGCCTTGGCAAGCCCCTCGACCGCGCGCTTATTGATCTGGCGCGGATCAATGCGGGCGGCGAAATCACCAATATCACGAAAGATGCCGCCCTCCTGGCGCACCGCCACCAGGTGATCCATGGCTTGGCGCCCTACGGTTTTTAGCGCCGCCAGAGCATAGAGAATAACCGCTCCTTTCTGGGGATCCTTGGCACTGACGAATTCCGCCTCGCACCGGTTCACGTCCGGCGGCACCACGCCAATTTTCAGGCGTTCCGCCTCCTGACGGAAAATCGCCAACCGGTCCGTGCGCTCGATATCGAGGGTCATGGAGGCGGACAAGAACTCAACCGGATAATTGGCTTTCAAATAGGCCGTCTGATAAGCGACCTGTGCATAGGCCGCCGCGTGGCCTTTGTTAAATCCGTAGCCGGCAAATTTCGCGGCTTGGTCGAAAATCTGCGAGGCGATATCAGCCGTCACGCCATTGGCGCTCGAGCCCTCAATGAAGCGCACCCGGTGTTTAGCCATTTCCGCTTCGATCTTTTTGCTCATGGCCCGGCGCAAAAGATCGGCTTCGCCAAGGGAATAGCCTGCCAGGTCCCGCGCGATTTGCATCACGTCTTCCTGATAGGTCATCACCCCGAAAGTTTCCTCCAGGATCGGTTCCAAGAGGGGATGCAGATAGAGCGGCGTTTCTCGCCCCTTCTTACAATCGATATAACGGGGAATGGACTCCATCGGCCCCGGACGATAGAGCGCCACCAGCGCGATCAAGTCCTCAATCCGGTCGGGCCCCATTTTGCGCAAGAGATCGCGCATCCCCGCACTTTCGAGCTGGAACACCCCGGTGGAGTCACCACGCGCCAGCATCTCGAATGTCTTGACATCGTCGAACTCCAGTTCCTGGGTCCGCACTTCGATCCCACGGCGCGCCAGCAACTCCTCGGTTTTGGCGATCACTGTCAGCGTTTTCAGACCCAGAAAATCGAACTTCACCAGCCCGACGCTTTCCGCGTCTTTATAGTGAAACTGCGTGACTGGCATGTCGGAGCGGGGATCGCGATAGAGCGGTACGAGCTCCGGCAGCGGACGGTCACCGATGACAAGACCGGCCGCATGGGTTGAGGCATGACGGTAAAGGCCTTCGAGCTGCAACGCCATCTCGATCAGAGTACGGACCGCTTCCTCCTCCTCGATCATTTGCTGCAAACGCGGCTCATCCTCGATAGCCTTGGAAAGCTTCACCGCCTTGCCCGGCGGGTTGGGGATCATTTTGCAGATCCGGTCCACCTGGCCATACGGCATTTGCAGCACCCGGCCCACATCGCGCACCACGGCGCGGGCCTGCAGTGTTCCGAACGTAATGATCTGCGCCACCCGATCGGTGCCGTATTTCTCCTGCACATATTCGATCACTTCTTGGCGTCGGTCCTGGCAGAAATCGATGTCGAAGTCAGGCATCGAAATCCGTTCCGGGTTCAAGAAACGCTCGAAGACGAGATCAAAGCGCAAGGGATCGAGATTGGTGATGTCAAGGCACCAGGCCACGATAGACGTGGCGCCAGAACCGCGCACCCCAATGGGAATGTTCTTGGCCCGGGCCCATTTCATGAAGTCGGAGACAATGAGGAAATAGCCCTCAAAGCCCATGTTCAAAATGATCCCGAGCTCATACTCCAGGCGCTCCCAATATCGGGGTTCGGGCACATGGGCGCCTTTGGTGCTCAGGCGCCGCTTAAGCCCCTCTTCCACTTGAATACGCAATTCCTCTGCCGCATTCCGGCCTTCAGGCAAATCGAACGCGGGCAAGATCGGCTGGTGGCGGCGCAGGTGAAAAGCGCAGCGCCGGGCAATCTCCAGCGTATTTTCCACCGCTTCGGGGACATCCGCGAATAGCGCCGTCATCTCCTCGGCGCTTTTAAAATAGTGCTCGGGCGTCAACCGCCGCCGCTCGTCCTGCAGCACATAAGCCCCGTCCTTGATGCACAAAAGCGCATCATGGGCCTCATGCATATCACGGGTCGGGAAATAGGGCTGGTTGGTCGCCACCAGCGGTAGATCGCGGGCATAAGCGCAGTCAATGAGTGGCCCTTCCGCCTGTCTCTCCGCATCAAGATCATGGCGTTGCACTTCCACATAGAGCCGGCCAGGATAGATCTCGCTAAGGCGGTCAAGGAGCACCTCGGCCTCAGCCTCGCGCCCGGCCACGAGCAGCCGGTTCACAGGCCCCTCCGCACCCCCGGTAAGCACGATCAGGCCATCGGATCGTGCGGCAAGGTCGCTGAGCGTAACATGCGGCTCCTCCACATGCTCCGTGTCCAAATAGCTGCCGCTCGAGAGATAAGACAGGTTAAGCCAGCCTGTCTCGTTCTGGACCAAAAGCGCCAGCGACGGACGATCGCGCCCCGGCATCGCCGTGCCGCCCAAGACCTCCGATACATCGACTTTCAGCGTACAGCCAAGAATAGGCTGCACGCCTGCGCCCGCGAGCGCCTGGGAGAACTCAAACGCACCGAACAGATTGCCCGTATCGGTCATGGCGAGCGCAGGCATCCCATGGTCCCGGCACAGGCCCGGCAGCGCTTTGATACGCAGCGCGCCTTCCAGCAGCGAATAGGCCGTGTGGCTCCGCAAATGGACGAATCCGGCCCGCTTTGGGACCGCTTCAGACGCTGTTTCTGCCATGGACATCCTCCCGGTGACGGACGGTTGCGCCCGCCGCGGCCTTGGGGTCAGGAAACGCCGGTGGCCGTGGCCGCGAACACGCCCAGCGCTCCGACAATGCTGACGAGGAAGAGGGCTGTCAAAAGGTCCCGCCACAGCCAGGGGGAAAGCAGTGGTGTATCGCGCATGATGGCCTCCTGATGTGAACCAACACGCACATATTCCCTTTTTGTTCCAGGCCCGTCAAGAACATTTATGGAACAAACTGTCTGCCCCAATCCTTATTCGTCGAGGGGGATCATGCCATGGCGCGAATCGAGGAGCCGGCCGTCCCGCAGCACGACCGCCCGGTCCATGCGGCCCGCCAAGTCGAGATTATGCGTGGCGATGAGCGCGGCACGGCCTTCGGAGCGGATGAGATCAACGAGCTCGTCAAAGACCAGCGTGGCGGTCTTGGGATCGAGATTGCCGGTGGGCTCATCGGCCAGCAGGATTTCCGGCCGGTTGGCAAGAGCCCGGGCGATGGCCACCCGCTGCTGCTCGCCGCCAGAAAGTTCCGCCGGCCGGTGGGCAACGCGCTTTTCCAAACCGAGGGCTTTCAAAAGGCGGCGCGCCTCGCTTTCGGCTTCCCGGGCCGGTGTGCCAGCGATGAGCTGAGGCAGCACCACATTTTCCAGCGCCGAGAACTCCGGCAGAAGCTGGTGGAATTGGTAGATAAAGCCGATATTCTCGCGGCGGATCCGGGTCTTGTCCTCATCGGCCAGGGGCACGCAGTCGCGCCCGCCGATGAGCACATGACCAGCCGTCGGCTTTTCCAGCAGGCCGGCAATGTGCAGAAGCGAGGATTTGCCCGAGCCCGACGGGCCGATGAGCGCGATAACCTCGCCCGGCTGGATCGACAGCCGCGCCCCGCGCAGCACTTCAAGCCGCCCGGCCCCTTGGCTGAAAAAACGATAGATCCCCCGCAATTCCAACACCGGCTCGACGCCGAAGGCAGGGCTGGGGCTCGTCTCGGCAGGGGCTGTGGGCGTGGTCATGGAAGCCTCATTCATAGCGCAACGCCTCGACCGGATCGAGGGCGGCCGCCCGCCAGGCCGGATAGAGCGGCGCCAGGAGCGAGATCGTCAGGGCAAAGACGAGAACGGAGATCACTTCGCCATTGTTGATCTCGGCGGTCATCTTTTCGAGGAAATAGATCTCCGGCGAGAACAGTTCGGTCTGGGTTACGAAGGAAATGAACTGGCGAATACCCTCAATATTGTGACACAGCAGCAGCCCCAGCACGAAGCCGCCCAAGGTCCCCACCACGCCAATGCTGGCCCCGGAAATCAGGAACACCCGCAGAATCGCCCCACGGGTCGCGCCCATGGTGCGCAACACGGCGATGTCGCGGCCCTTATCTTTCACCAGCATCACAAGACCCGACACGATGTTCAGCGCCGCCACGATGATGATCAGAGCCAGAATGATGAACATGACATTCCGCTCCACCTGCAGCGCGCCGAGAAACGCTGAATTTGACTGCTGCCAGTCGGAAACGCGGATCTCCGCCCCCACCGCGTCAAGCACGGGCAAGCGGTACTGCTTCACGGCTTCCGGATCCTCGACCTTGATGTCGAGCTTGGTCACCCCATCGCCAGTCCCGAAGTAGAGGCGCGCCTGATCCAGCGGCATAAAGATGAGAGACGCGTCGAACTCCGACATGCCCACATTGAAAATCGCCGCGATTTCATAGGCTTTTTCGCGCGGCGCGGTGCCGAAGGGCGTCGCGGGTCCACGCGGGGTCAACAGGGTCAGCTTATCGCCGACGCCGAGATTAAAATTAGCCGCCATGCGGCTGCCAATGGCGATGGCGCGCCCTCCTTCGAAGCGGGAGAGGCTGCCAGCAATGATGTTGTCGGACACCAGGCCGAGGCCGCCCAGGTCCTCGCGCCGCATGCCGCGCACCAGGGCATAATTAAAGCGCCCATCGCGCACGGCCATCACGCCGCCCTCGACCACCGGCGCGGCAAAAGTCACGCCCGGGACCGCGCGCACCGAGGCCGCGACCTCATCGAACCCGGTGAGAGGGCCCATGGTCTGCTGCACGGCCATATGGCCATTCAAACCCAGAATGCGGCCCATGAGATCGGCGCGAAAGCCATTCATCACCGCCATGACAGTGATCAAGGTCGCAACGCCCAGCATGATGCCGAGAAAGGAAATAACGGAGATGATAGAGGCGAAATTCTCTTTCTTCTTGGCGCGCAGATAGCGCCAGGAGATCCACCACTCATAGGCCGAAAACATGCCCGGCAGCTTGCGCCGGGCCTTGGGAGGGCGCGGCCGCCGTCGCGGTGCCGGTGTGCCGACGCCGTCATCGGCGCCCGCCATGTCGCCCGCGCCCGCCATGTCGCCCGCGCTCACTGCCCCTGCTTGATCTTGCATCGCGCCGCCTGCCCTCGCCTGCTCGTCGCTATTGCGTCCGCGCCCAGCCCCGCTGAAGGCGCGTCGAGTCGCGCCGCTGAGCTTGGCTACCATGTCATGCCCGCAAGACGGTGGAAAGATCCGAGCCGGGCTTGCGCTGTGCTCTTGTGCATGGCCCCCACGGCACGGGCGCGGCGCGGACATGGCGCCTGGATGGCCAGCCCTCACAATCGCTTCACCCGGCCTGGGCAAGGATCTGGCCTTCGCAAGAATGATGACAAGGTAGCACCAATACTCCCGTCCCGTCCCTCACGAGCCCCAAGGGGAGCCGGGCCGACACCTTAGTCTTGCGCGAGCATGACCGACCCCACCGGGTAAGGCTGTCGTGGTTCATCTCAATCAATGCTGCATTGCAGCACAGAAAAATGATCCCGAGCGGGCATTCAACCCCAGTCTGTGGATGACAGCTTGACCAAGACAGCGTATTGTCAAGCAAATGTTAGCCACCTGACACAAATGACGCACGCAAAAAGCGGCGGCGGGCCGGAACCGGGCCGGCCCCAGTTACAGACCCGGTTACAGAC
>CAZVEE010000036.1:24497-33165 GCA_964625525.1 uncultured Alphaproteobacteria bacterium
CAAGAAATACGGGTTACAGATAAGAAAAAAGGCTGCCCGGCCAGCGGGCAGCCCAAGTCTAGGGAGGAAACGCCATCAAGCGCGACTGAATGCCCTCGGGGCGCTTCAGTCGAGATAAGAATGGGTGGATTTCAAACGTGCAGCAAGGCTTGGGAGATCAAGCCTTGCTGTTTTTTTGGTCAGCACGCAAGACCTGGAAAGCGATTAGCCTCCCTGCCTGTTTTTTGAGCAACTCACCCGGTCTCGGACTGCTATCGGATATCGGCCGTCGGATCGAGCAGCATCGGGAAGGTGTCGAGCGTGATCAGGTTTTCTCCAATCACATAGTTCAGCCCGACCCAGATCACCGCCGTGATCCCTGTCGTCACCACCATTTTAAAGCCGATGCGGCTTTGGCTCGGCGCCCCGGGCTCGGTGCCCCAGGACACGTCCTTGTCCTCATCCTGCGTGCGCACGTTGAACGGCAGCACGGTGAAGAGGACCAGAATCCAGGTCAGCAGAAACATGACGATGCCGGCAAACCAGGGCATGAAAGCCTCCTGAATGTTACGACGTGGCGCCGTCGACTTCTTCAAGCTCGATCAGCGTGCCATTGAAGTGTTTGGGATGCAGAAAGATCACCGGATTGCCATGCGCCCCGATGCGCGGCTCGCCGTCACCGGTGATGGTGATGCCTTTCTCGCGCAGGCCGTCGCGCATCTCCACCAACTTCTCCACTTCAAAGCCGATATGGTGGATGCCGCCGCGCGGATTACGCTCCAGGAAATTGGCGATGGGCGAGTTCTCGCCCAGCGGCTCAATCAGCTCGACCTTGGTGTTGGGCAGCTCAACGAACACCACGGTGACGCCGTGTTCGGGCTGAGGCACCGGCTCGGTCACCTTGGCGTTCAGCGTCTCGCGCCAGATGCGCGCCGCCTCGCGCACGTCCGGCACGGCGATGGCAACCTGATTGAGCACTCCGAGCATGATCTGTTCTCCGTTCACGTGTGGCGACAATAGCCCAAGCGCCGCCGCCCTCGCGCCATGACATGACGGCGCAGCCGCACCCGATTGGGAGCCACTATAGCCCGCCTTCCCGCCCGCCGCGCGCCTTTGCGCCGCCGGCTTAGTCCTCCAGGCGCACGATCTCGATTTCGATGAGCGGGCGCTTGCCCCATTGGGCATTGAACGGCCGGCGCAGGGCGCGCCGCACGGCTTCTTGCACGGCGCCGTCGCTCTTGCGGTCGCGCTTGGCCAGGCCGTCAATGGCTTCTTCGGCACGGATGCTGAGATCCTCCGCCAGAGTGTCGGCCAGATCCGCGATCTCTTCTGGAATCCCCAGCGGCACCACGCGCGGATCATCCAGCAGGTCGCCGCGGTCATCGAGCACCACCGTCACCACCACCGCGCCGGTAAAGCCGAGCCGACGGCGCATGCTCACCGCCGGGCTATTGTCCGGGGTGAGAATAGTGCCATCAAGCAGCATCCGCCCCTGGGGCACGGTACCGATGATCTCCGCCGCCCCCGGTGCCAGGCGCACAAGGGTGCCATTGGGCGCGACCACCGCCTGCTCCGCCCCATGGGCCTTGGCGAAGTCCTCATGTTCGAGCAGCATGCGCATTTCGCCATGCATGGGCAGCACGATCTTGGGCCGCACCCACTGATACATGCGCGCCAGCTCATCCCGGTTCGGATGGCCCGAGACATGGACGAAGTGGTCGCGCTCGGAAATGATATGCACGCCCCGTTCCGCCAAGCTGTTCTGCATGGCATAGATGGGCAGTTCATTGCCGGGAATGATCTTGGAAGAGAAGATCACCGTGTCCCCTTCACTCAAGACCAGATGGGGATGGCTGTCCTCGGCCACGCGGGCGAGTGCGGCGCGCGGCTCTCCCTGACTGCCGGTACACAGATAAAGCGTTTTCTCCGGGGGCAGATAGCCCGCCTCTTCTTGGGGCACCGTTTCGGGAAAATCCTCCAGATAACCGCAAGCCCGCGCGGCCCGCAGGGTCCGGTGCATGGCCCGGCCCACCAGCACGACTTCGCGGCCATTGGCGCGCGCTGCGCGCGCGATGCTGTCAAGGCGCGCGGCGTTGGAGGCAAAGGTAGTCACGGCGACACGCCCTTTCAGTCCACCGATCAAATCGGTCAGGCTGTCGCGCACCAGTGCCTCACTCCCAGAATGACCGGGCGAGAGCACATTGGTGCTGTCACAGACCATGGCGAGGACACCTTCATCGCCCAGCGCCGTAAACGCTGCCTCATCGGCCACCGGCCCCAACACCGGATCGGGGTCAAGCTTCCAATCCCCCGTATGGAGCGCCGTGCCCAGTGGCGTGCGGATCGCCAGGGCGCTCGGTTCCGGGATCGAATGGGTGACAGAGATCAGCTCAATGGAGAACGGGCCTAATTCAAAACGACTGCTCAGCGGGACGACTGTCAGAGGAAAGACGGATTCAAGCCCCGCCTCTTGGATCTTGTCCTTCATCAATTCCGCTGTAAACGGCGTCGCATAGACTGGGCATTCGAGCTTTGGCCACAAATGCGCAATGGCACCGATATGGTCTTCATGGCCGTGGGTGAGAATGATGCCGCGCAGGCGCTTGCGCTGTTTGCGTAAAAAGGACACATCCGCCATCATCAGATCGATGCCGGGCTCCCGCGCGTCGGCGAATTTCACGCCCATATCAACGGCAATCCACTCCCGTTTGTCCGGATCGCCAAAGCCATAAAGATAGAGATTCATCCCCACTTCGCCGCACCCGCCCAAGGCGGCGAACACCAGATCTTGGTCTTGTGTCATTACTCAACTTTCATGGACGCATCCGCCTGCGCTGGCCACGTGGCGCGATTGCGGTCGTGGATAAGTTTCAGTCCCCGGATCGTGATGTCCGGGTCCAGATGTTCAATCACGTCAGTGGAACGGTAAAAGAGCCGCGCCAGGCCGCCGGTGGCGATCACCGTCATGGGCGCGCCATACTCGGCGCGAATGCGCGCCACCAAGCCTTCAATCAGGCCCACATAACCCCAGAACACACCCGATTGCATGGCCGGCACCGTGTCCTTGCCGATCACGGTGTCCGGGCGCTCCACGGCGATGCGCGGCAGCTTGGCCGCAGCGAGGTTCAGCGCCTCCAGCGACAGATTCACGCCCGGCGCGATGATGCCGCCCTCATAATCGCCCTTCGCCGAGACCACATCGAATGTGGTCGCGGTGCCAAAATCGATAACAATCAACGCGCCCTCATAAGCCGCATGGGCGGCGACCGCGTTGACCAGACGGTCCGCCCCCACCACATCGGGCCGCGCCAGGTTCACATGAATCCCGAGCGTCACATGCGGATCGCCCACCACCATGGGCTCGGCTTTGAGAAAGCGGCAGCACATTTGGCGCAGATTGAACAGCGCCTGCGGCACCACGGTGGAGATGATACTGCCGCTGATGGCGTCGGGTGCAATGCCTTCCAGCGCCATGAGCTGGGTCAGCCAGACCCAGTATTCATCCGCCGTGCGGCTCGCGGTGGTGGCGGCGCGCCATTGGGCGCGAATCTCTCCGTCCTCCAGAATGGCGAACAGAACATTGGTGTTCCCGGCGTCGATGGCGAGCAGCATGGGTCTCTCGGTGTTGTTGTCTGGAACCGTTTCCATGAAAACCCGATCATTGAAACGGCTCTGGGTCGTTGGTTTGGCGCGCTTTCCGGGCGGACAAGCGCACACACTTTTCCTGAAAGCGCTCTATCCTCGGGGCCGTTAAGCCGAGCCCGGTGCGGGAGCGTTGAAAAACACCTCGCCCCCATGCACCGTATGCGCTTGGCCGTCGGCATCAGTGAGCACCAGGGCGCCGTCCGGTTCAAGGCCGGCGAAGCGGCCCTCCAGGACACGCTCCGCCAAGCGCGCCGTCAAAGACTGGCCAAGGCCGTGGGCCCGCGCCAGCCAAGCGCTGCGAATGGCGGCAAAACCGCGCCCCTCGTCCCAGATGCCCAGCCAACGGTCCATGGCAGCCGCGAGCCCGGTGAGCGCGGCGTCCGGGGAAAGATCCGCGCCCGCATGCAGGGCCACGTGAGTGGCCGGATAGGGCGTATCCGCCGGGTGATACGCCAGATTGACGCCGATCCCAACGGCGAGCCAATCGATCCGCCCATCGGCCCGCGCCCCGGATTCCAGCAGGATACCGGCGATTTTCGCCCCGCCCACCAGGACGTCATTGGGCCATTTCAGCGCCACCGGTGCTTGCGGCGCCACGGCGAGCACCAGATCGCCCACGGCTAGGGCTGCCACGAAAGAAATCTGCGCCGCCGCGGCCGGATCGCAAGCGGGGCGTAGCAGCAAACTCGCCATGAGATTGCCCGACGGCGAGGCCCAAGCCCGCCCGCGCCGTCCGCGTCCCGCCGTTTGCCGATCGGCCCGCAGCCAGAGCGGCCCCGCCTCGCCGGCGACCGCCTGCCGGCGCGCTTCTTCATTGGTGCTGTCAATCTCAGGGAAGCTGACGCGGCCGACTCCCTCGGGCCAAGTGAACACGGGGGCCGAGGGCGTCATAGCCTCACCCACCCAGGAGCGAGCGTGCCGCGACCGCCGCCGCCGCGATCAGCGGCGCCGGATAGAGGAAGAACAGGGTCACCAGGCCGCCCGAAGCGGTCAGGATGGCCCCCATCTCAAAGGGCAGCGGACGCACAAAGGGCGCCGCCGGCTCATCCGCAAACATCACCTTGATGATGCGCAGATAGTAGTAGCCGGCGATCACACTGGTCACGACACCGATAACCGCCAAGGCATAGAGCCCGGACTCCACCGCCGCCAGGAAGACATAGAATTTCCCGAAGAAGCCCGCGAAAGGCGGCACGCCCATCAGCGAGAACATCAGCGCCATGAGGATATAGGCCATGTAGGGATGGGTTCGCGACAAGCCCGCCAGATCGTCGATCTGCTCCACCATGCCGTCAGAGCGGCGCATGGACAGGATGCACACAAACACCCCAACCGTGGTCACCAGATAAATGGCGAGGTAGATGAGCACGCCCTGCACGCCCTCCTGGCCACCCGCCGCCAGGCCCACCAGCGCATAGCCCATATGCCCGATGGAGGAATAGGCCATCAGACGTTTGATATTGGTCTGGCCGATGGCCGCCACCGCGCCCAGGATCATGGACGCCACCGAAATGAACACCACGATCTGCTGCCAGGAGTCCGTGATCTCGGCGAACGGCACCAGGAATGTGCGCAGGAACAGCGCCATGGCCGCGATCTTGGGCGACGCGGCAAAGAAGGCCGTCACCGGCGTCGGCGCGCCTTCATAGACATCCGGCGTCCACATATGGAACGGCACCGCGGAGACTTTGAACGCCAAGCCCGCCGCCACGAACACCAGGCCCAGAAGCAGACCAAGCCCCATGCTCTCGGTGGTGACGATGGTCGCCAACTCAATGAAATTCACCGTCCCCGTGAAGCCGTAGACGAGCGAACTGCCATAAAGCAGCAGGCCCGAGGACAGCGCCCCCAGAATGAAATATTTCAGCCCCGCTTCCGTGGCGCGCCGGGAATCCCGATTGATGGCGGCCAGCACATAAAGCGCCAAGCTTTGCAGTTCCAGGCCGATATAGAGCGTGATCAGGTCCTGGGCGGAAATCATGATCAGCATGCCGAGCGTGGCGAAGACGATCAGCAGGGGATATTCAAAGCGTGCCAGCTTTTCCGCGTGAATAAACTGGCGCGACATGAGAATGGCGAGGGCCGAGCCCCCCAGCACCAGCACTTTCATAAAGACCGCGAAACTGTCGACGACCAGGGAGCCGCCAAAGGCCATCAACGCGCCGTCGCTGACCGGCAGGCGCACGGTCAACCCGGCCGCCGTCAGCAGCAGCAGCACGCACAGATTGGACAGCGCCGTCGTGCCCTTGTCCCCGCGCATGACGCCCAGCATGAGCAGCAGCATGCCGCCCACCGCCAGCGCCAGTTCCGGCGCAATGACAGTGAGGCTTTGGGTCAGGGCCTCGATTTGTGCCGTGGCGGTCGCGTCGTCCATGGCTCGGCGTTCCTTCTCGCGGGCTCAGTCGTTAGGGCGCGGCCGCCGCCGTGGCAGCGAGCGAGGTCTCCACGCTTTCCACCAGCGCGGCGACCGAGGCATCCATCACCTCAAACAGCGGCAACGGATACACCCCGAACAGAATGGTCAGCGCCACCAACGGCGCCAGGATCAACACTTCGCGGCTGTTCACATCAGTGATGGTCTCAAGCTTCGGATTGCTCAGCGTTCCGAACACCACCCGGCGATAGAGCCACAGCATATAGGCCGCACTCAGGATCACCCCGAAACAGGCGATAAAGGCCACGGTCGTGTTCACCTGGAACACCCCCGCGAGCGCCAGAAACTCGCCCACAAATCCCGACGTGCCCGGCAGCGCCACATTGGCCATGGTGAACACCATCATGATACCCGCATAGACCGGCATGCGGTTCACAAGCCCGCCATATTGGGCGATCTCCCGGGTATGCGCCCGGTCATAGATGACGCCCACGCACAGGAACAGCGCAGCGGAAATGATCCCGTGGCTGATCATCTGGATCATGGCCCCGTGGATCCCCTGCTCGTTCAGGGAGAAGATCCCCAAAGTCACAAAGCCCATATGCGCCACCGAGGAGTAGGCGATCATCTTCTTGATGTCCTCCTGGCGCAGCGCCACGAAGGACGTGTAGATGATCGCGATGACACTCAGCGCGAAGACAAACGGCGCGAAGTAAAGGCTCGCATCCGGGAACATGGGCAGCGAGAAACGCAGGAACCCGTAGCCCCCCATCTTCAACAAGATCGCCGCCAGGATGACCGATCCCGCCGTGGGCGCTTCCACATGCGCATCCGGCAGCCAAGTATGCACCGGCCACATGGGCAGCTTCACCGCGAACGAGGCGAAGAAGGCCAACCACAGCCAGGTCTGCATCTCCGGGCTGAAATCGAACGCCATCAATTCCCGCACATCCGCCGTCTCGGCCGTCACATACATGGCGATCATCGCCACCAGCATGAGTACCGAGCCCAGGAATGTGTAGAGGAAGAACTTGTACGACGCATAGATGCTGCGCGGTCCGCCCCACACCGCGATGATCAGATACATCGGGATCAGGACGCCCTCGAAGAACAGATAGAACAGCACCAGATCGAGAGACACGAAGACGCCGATCATCAGCGTCTCAAGGATCAGGAACGCGGCCAGATATTCCTTCACCCGGGTCTGGATCGCATCCCAGCCGGCGAAGATGGCGATGGGCATCAAGGCCGTCGTGAGGATCACGAAGGGCATGGAAATCCCATCGACCCCGAGGCGGAAGACAAAGCCCTCGCCCAGCCAGGGATACTCCTCCACCCACTGGAACCCCGCCTGGGCCGGATCATACATCTCGACCAAGAGCACCATGGAGAGGATGAAATTGAACACGGTGGTCCACACCGCCGCGAGCTTAGCGCTGCGCTTGGAGGCCTCGCTGTCGCCAGTAGCGATAAGCACGAACAGCGCGCCCGCGAGCGGCACCACGAGCAGTGTCGCCAGGATCGGCCATGTGTCGTTCAACGGCTGGGCGTCGAGCATCCTTAACCCCTGGTGACCGTGTAGTACGTGACGAGAGCAGCGATCCCGATGAGCATCGCAAACGCATAGTGGTAGACGTAGCCGGACTGGAGCCGCACCGCGAGGCGGGTCAGATCGGTGATCCGCGTGGCCACCCCATCGGGGCCGGCCCGGTCGATGGTGTTTTCATCGCCCTGTTTCCACAGGAAGCGGCCGATCCAGAGCGCCGGACGCACGAAAATCGCGTCATACAGCTCGTCGAAATACCACTTGTTCAGCAGGAACAGATAGATGGGCCCGCGCCGTTCGCGCACCCGCACCGGAATCTCGGGCCGCACGATGAAGAAGTAATAGGCCATGAGGAAGCCGAGCAGGGTCACCGCCACTGGCGCGATCTTCACCCAGAGCGGCACATGATGCGCCGCGTCGAGCACCTGAGCGCTGCGCTCGCTGAAATAGCCGTTCCAGAACGTCACCTGGTCGTAGCCAATGAAGCCATCATAGAAGACGCCGCCGGCCAGGATCGCCCCCGCGCCCAGCAGGATCAGCGGCACCGCCATCACCGCCGGCACGTCGTGCACATGCGACAGCTGCTCAGGCGTCAGGTTCGACTGGCCGTGGAACGTCATGAACATGAGGCGCCAGGAATAGAAGGAGGTCATGAAGGCCGCGATGATGCCCGCCCAGAAGGCGAACAGGCCCACATCCGTATGCACCCCATAGGCGCTCTCGATGGCGGCATCTTTTGAATAGAAGCCCGCAAAGCCAATCTTGAGTTCCGGGATCCCCACCCCGGTCAGTGCCAGAGTACCGATGAGCATCAGCACATAGGTCATGGGCAAGAGCTTGTAGAGCCCGCCCATCTTGCGCATGTCCTGCTCGTGATGGACCGCATGGATCACCGCGCCGGCGCCCAGGAACAACAGCGCCTTGAAGAACGCATGGGTGAAGAGGTGGAACATGGCCACCTGATAGGCCCCCACTCCGGCGGCGAAGAACATGTAGCCAAGCTGGGAACAGGTGGAATAGGCGATCACCCGTTTGATGTCGTTCTGCACCAGGCCGATGGACGCGGCGATCACCGCCGTGATCGCGCCGATGACCGTCACCACCATGGCCGCATCCGGCGCCGC
>CAZVEE010000037.1:0-32509 GCA_964625525.1 uncultured Alphaproteobacteria bacterium
CCACCTATTCCTATCCAGCCGCCATGCGCAGCACGGACCGGGCCGCGGCCCGGGGTGTGGCCGTGGCCTGGCGGCCGTTTCTGCTCGGCCCGATTGCGGGCACGCATATGGGCTGGACGGATTCGGTCTTCAACACGGTGCCGGTGAAGGGCCGCTATATGTGGCGGGATCTGGAGCGCCTCTGCACGCGCGAAGGCCTGGTGTTCAACCGGCCGCCCGCCTTTCCACGCAATGGCTTGCTGGCCGCGCGCATCGCCCGTCTGGGCGAAGACGAGCCCTGGATCGATGCCTATACCCGCGCGGTCTATGAGGCGAATTTCGCTCTTGGGCTGGACATCGCGGACCCGGCCGTGCAGCAGCGGATCCTCACCACGCTTCATCTGGACGCGGATACCCTCCTCGCCGCGGCAAACGCCGACGACAACAAAGCGCGTTTAAAACAACGCACACAGGAAGCGTTTGACAAAGATCTGTTCGGCGCGCCGAGCTTTGTCGTGGGCCATGAGCTGTTTTGGGGCTTTGACCGGCTTGACGACGCGCTCGCCTGGGCCACGCGCTAACGCCTGCCCCTCAAGACACCGGGCGATATCGACCCACACAGGACCGATACCGCCCGGAGGCAAGATCACACGTGTGCGTCTTATTCAGCGGCCGGCGGCAGCAGCACCGTGTCAATCACGTGGATGACACCGTTCGAGGCCTTCACGTCCGGCACGATCACGGTGGCGTTGTTCACGGTCACACCGTCGGTGCCGTCGATCGCCACAGTCGCGCCGTTTACGGTCGCCACATCCAGCGTCTGGCCGGCGAGGTCTGTCGACTTCGTCTTCCCCGGCACGACGTGATACAGCAGAATTCCGGTCAGTTGACCTTTGTTTTCCGGCAGCAGCAGCGTGTTGATGGTGTCCTGGCCCAGGGCGGCAAAGGCCTCATCGGTCGGGGCGAACACGGTGAACGGGCCATCGCCTTTCAGCGTGTTGACCAGATCAGCGGCCCCCAGCGCGGCAGCCAGCGTGGTGAAACGACCATCGGCCACCGCCGTGTCGACAATGTCCTGCAGCTCTTCGCCATGATTGCCGTGCATGTCCGCACGGGCCGGGGCGATGGTCAGAACGAGAAGGCTCAGCGCGAACAGCGCAGGCGCGAAAGTGGTCCGGATACCCATGAATGTCTCCATCAGTTTGGGGGCATGAGAGCACAGCCAATGGGGCGTAACCCGAATTGGCACACGAGGTACGTAGCGCGACCCCGCTCTGGATCACGTGAATTCAAAGACCCGTGTTGGGCTCGTCACACCGTCTCCCTCGGATTGCGCCCCGTCTGGCCTGCGCCGCCTCCTCTGGCTTGCACCAATGTGTGACCGGTTGCACAATCCGCCGCGATCGGCGGGCGCCATGCGGGCGCTCCGCCTCCCTTTTTGTGAGGAGACAGACGCGTGAGCAAAGTCTTCAAAGACGCTGCCGCCGCTCTCGACGGCCTTCTATTCGACGGCATGACCATTGCGGCCGGCGGGTTTGGCCTGTGCGGTATTCCGGAGAATCTCATCACCGCCCTGCGCGATGCGGGCACCAAAGACATGACCATCGTGTCCAATAACTGCGGGGTCGATGATTTCGGCCTTGGCCTGCTGCTCCAGACCCGGCAGATCGCCAAGATGGTGTCGTCCTATGTGGGCGAGAACGGCGAGTTTGAACGCCAGTACCTGCAAGGCGAGCTGGAGGTCGAGTTCAATCCGCAAGGCACGCTGGCCGAGCGTTTGCGCGCCGGTGGCGCGGGCATTCCGGGCTTTTACACCAAGACCGGTGTCGGCACGGCCATCGCCGAAGGCAAAGAGCACAAAGAGTTCGACGGCGAGACCTATATTCTGGAACGCGGTATCCGCACCGATTTGGCCATCGTCAAAGCCTGGAAGGGCGATGCGCAGGGCAATCTCGTGTTTCGCAAGACCGCGCGCAACTTCAACCCCATGTGCGCCATGGCCGGCAAAGTGACTGTGGCGGAAGTGGAAGAGATGGTGCCTGTCGGCAGCCTCGATCCCGACCTGATTCACACACCCGCGGTGTTCGTGCAGCGGATCATTGCCGGTGACCACGAAAAACGCATCGAACGGCGCACCACCCGCCCCGCGACGGCCGCTTGAGGAGAGCCCCATGCCCTGGACACGCGAAGACATGGCCCGGCGCGCCGCGCAGGAGCTGAAAGACGGCGACTATGTCAATCTCGGCATTGGCATGCCGACCCTGGTCGCCAATTACATTCCCGACGGGATCGACGTCACCTTGCAGTCGGAAAACGGCATGCTCGGCGTTGGCCCCTATCCGACCGACGCGGATGTGGACGCGGACCTCATCAATGCCGGGAAGGAAACGGTGACAGCGCTCGACCGCACCTCCTATTTCTCCTCGGCCGATAGTTTCGCCATGATCCGCGGCGGCCATATGGATGTCTCGATCCTGGGCGCCATGGAAATCTCTGAAGGCGGCGACATCGCCAATTGGATGATTCCCGGCAAAATGGTGAAAGGCATGGGCGGGGCCATGGATCTGGTGGCCGGCGTCAAACGCGTGGTGGTGATGATGGATCACACCAATAAGGCGGGTGAGCCGAAACTACTCACCGCTTGCTCCCTGCCCCTGACCGGTACCGGCTGTGTCGATCGGATCATCACCAATCTCGGCGTGTTCGATGTGGTTGAGGGTGGTATCGCAATCGTCGAATGCGCGCCTGACGTGACCCGCCAAGAGGTCATCGAGAAGACTCAGGCCAAGATCGTTTGAGCTATACTGCGGCTTTGCGGCCTGACCGGGGCGCAGCCACCATGAGGCCGGTAAGCCCTCTGCGATCGCCGCACCGGCATCGGGCGTCAGAGCGGCCATTCAGACTGGCCATAGGGGGCTTTGCTGATCCGGTTTATGGCATGACGAGTGCACGCGCTGGCGGGGACCGGCGCGTGCCTCGAAACCGGCACCTTTGCCGCGCAGCGTGCGGCGTCATGAGCATTCACTCAATCAGGGGACTGTGGAGCATATGAGCTATCAGGGGATGTCGGGCGGGGGCGACGTCGAGGACATTCAGGAACGGCCGAGTTGGCTTATTCCGCTGGTGCTGTTCGTGATCACGCTGGTTTTTGGGGCGATCATCTGGTGGATGTATTTCGGCGTCTCGGTGGATGATCTCTTGGGCAACACGGTGCGCGGCTCGGAGCGTGGCCAGTTGCTGCGCGTCTCCATTGGGGAGCAGACCTTCCATATTCCCGAAAACTACACCCAATACCCTAAGGACCGCCGCGACGGCGAGCGTCCGAAAATCGAACTGTTCACGGTGCTGCCTGATTTCGCGCCTTACACGACCGACCGGGACGAAGATTTTATGAGCAATGCCGCCGATAGCCCGGCCGTGCATTTCGAAATCGCCGCCTATCCGATCGCCCGCACTGAAAGCGAACGCGCGGACATGTATATGGAACATGTGGTGGACCCGGAAGGTCACCGCACGAAGCATGGCCTGGTGCGTTATGAATTCACGGACGTGGAAGGCTTCCGCGGCCAGGATATGTTCCTGTTTAAGACCGCCACGGGCCTGACCGGCATGCTGCGCTGTCTGCGCAAATCCGACATCATGACCACGCCCTATTGCTATCGCGACATGGAATTGAGCACGGACGGCGACGGCGGCGGCCAGCTATCCCTGCGCTACCGATTCCGCCGCGTCCATCTGGACCAATGGAACACCATCGACCGCGGGATCCTCGAACTCGTCGAAGACTTCACCCGCGCTCCGGGGAGTAGCATGCGCTAATTGCTGTGCCGGCCGGGGGGGAAACTGTCCGGCTGCTTGCGCTGCCTCTGAGTCAGGGCGTGCGAACCAAAGGGCGGGGGTCAAACCTCGCCCTTATGTGTTTCGAAGCGATCATGCCCTCTGCGGCGTGACCCACTCAGCCGCCAACAACGCCATCGGCGTCAACGTCGCGGCCGCGATGGTCTGCACCGTCAGCGTGACGGCCATGAAGCCCGCAAGGCTGATCAGGGCCCAGCCGGCGATCAGGGTGGCGAGTGCCAGCAAGCCACCGATGACGAGCAGCACCGGTGTCGCCAGCCCCAACACATGGATCAATGCGTCGCGCGCGTCGAGGCCCTCGCCCTGGGCTTCGCGCCACAGCACGGCACACAGCAGCGCCGCGACGGCGCCATAGGTTGTTGTCAGGACCAGGACCGTCAGGGCGGAGAGCGAGACGGCGATGCCGAGCGCCCCCATCAACCAGACGCTCACCGCCACGCCGAACAGCGGGGCCAGCAGAGCCGTTCCGGTGAGCGCCGCATCGCGCAACACCGCCCAGCCCGTCACGGCGGCGAGCGCCAGGACGAGGCTCAGGCAGAGAAGCAACCGCGCCCCGGCCAGCTCGTTCAGCGTCGCTTGCGCCCCAAGGCTGCCGCCACCGGCTCGTACCAGCGTGCCCGGAGCCGAGCCTTGCGCCACCGCTTCCAGCTCGCGCGTCGCCAGCGCCAGATCATCAAGCACCAAGCGCGCATCGCCGCCGTCAAAAGCCGGGCCCGCCACGAAGCGTAAGCCCGCACAGCCCGGCGCCATCACTTGTTCCACCCGGACTGTCGCGGGCGAAGAGCGCACCAGACCATCCGGATGCCCCAGAACGTCACGCAAATTGCCTTCTCGCCCCTCGAAAAAGGCCGGACCCGGACCGACCGGCGCCAAAGACCGCAGACTTTCCAGGTCCTCGCGCACCGCCAGCGCCGCCTCGCGCACCAACGCCTGCTCGCACCCCAAAGTGCGCGTATCGAGATGCACCGTGTAGCTGTCTTCCAGAAACCCGAACGTCGTCAACGCCGCGACGGCTTGGGGGGACGCGCCCGCCGACGGGCCAAGCAGCAGACCGCCCTCGCCGGGCAAGCGGCTCTGCAACCCGGCCACGCCCGCGATCCCTGCCGCGAGCAGCACCGCGACACTCACCCCACACAGGATGGCCCCGTGCACAGGCCGCACCGACGCAGTCCCATCCGCCAGCCACTGACCCCGCGTCGCCAGCGTTCGGCCCATGGCCTCGCGCCAGCCCGGCTCCACCGGCCACCGGCTCACCGCCAGGGGCAACACCACAAACGCACTCAGCGCCGTGAGCATCAGCCCGGCCAGAACACTCACGCCCGTGCCCCGCGCCATGCCCACCGGGAGTATCCAAAGCGCCAGCGCGGCGAGCCCGCAGCCAAGCAGCGCCATGCCCGCGCCTGGCGCCAGCCGCCGCATCACCGCCCGCGCCGCCTCCTCCGTAGAGGCGTTCCAGCACAGCTCCGCCATGGTCACCGACAGCACCACGCCACTCGCGATCAGCGCCACCACGGTCACGATCAGAAGCCCATTCAGGAAGGATGGATCGAAACTCTGCCCGCTGAGCGCCATCAGCCCCACAAGCCACAGTCCCGGCGCCACGCTGGCGCCAAGTCCCAAAGCGGTCAGCGTGCCCGAACGCGTCAGCAGCGCCAGCCCCGCGCCGCCCGCTAGCAGAAACAGCATCAGCCAGGGCAGCCCCCGGCGCGCCTGCGCCTCGGCATGGCCAATGCGCAGCGGAAAGCCCAGCAGCTCCGGCGTCACCCCGGTGCCGCGAAAGGCCGCACCGAGCCGCGTGTCCAGATCCCGCGCCAGGCCGCGATAGTCCAGCGTCCCGGCCAATTTCGGATCAATCAGCACCCGCACGATGGCCGAGCGCCCATCACCGGCGACAAGCCGCTCTTGCAAACCCAGTTGCGCCGCCACCGATTGCCACCAGGCAATGTCTTCCGCTCGCCAATCGGCGGCGGGGCGATCGCGCAACAAGGCCTGCAACTCGAACGTCGCGGCCTTTTCCACCGCAGTGGCGCGCAGGATGGACGGGCTGAGAATAGAGGCGATGGACTCAGGGTCGAGGGCGCGCATCTCGCGCAACACATCCTCAGCGCGGGTCACAAAGCCGAGCCCTTGCGGGCTCCACACCGACCCTTCCTCGAATTGAAGGACGACGGCCATCTCACCTTCGACCGCGCCTGAGGCGCGCAGATCGGCAAAGGCCGGTGCCAAGCGGTCGGGGGCGTGCTGCGCCGGATCGATCCGCATTTGCAGACCGAACAGCGCCAGGCCGACCACCGTTGTCAGCCCGGCCAGAAACCAGAACACCGCCGTGCGGTGCGCAAAGGCGACGCGCTCCAGCGCGCCGATCCAAGTCTGAGTGGCCATATGCCTGCGCTTTCACCGTTGACCGCCCCCGGCCCCCAGCGCATATGCAGCGTCGGCTTACTCGGGCAGGTCGAAATCCAGAATCGCCATCTGGAACTGGTAGGTGACCTCGCCGTCCTCGTCGTCGCGGAAGATGACGCCGATGAACTCGTCCCCGATCTTCACTTCCGCCGAGTCGTCCTTGTTCGACCGTCCCTCGACTTCGATGGTGTCGAGCCGGAAAGTCGAGCGCAGATAGGTCTGAACACGGGCGATTTCATCTCTGGTCACAGATCAGCTCCATTGGGACGGGGTGCAGGTTTCGGGCCATGGCGCGGCGGGTGAGCCGCGCGCGCTGCGATGGAGTAACAGGGCGCGGCAGGCCAAGCTTGGCGGAGCGCTGCACCCTACCACTGTGCGCCCCATTGGCAAACCGCGCGGCGCGCCACCGGAACCGCTTGACCCGGGACGGCACGGACGCGACAACAGGCACAACATTCCATTACGCCGGGCTTTTACAATGACTGATTCACCCGAAAACGGATCCTCAACGGACGGTAATCCGCTGAACGATTCCACCGTTCTGGTTATGGCGCTGGCCATTTTCGTGGCCATCGGCTTCTTCGTGGCCATTGTCGCCTCGACGGTCGTTGCGGACGGCGGCGAGCAAGCGGGCCACGGGGCATCGCACGGCGCCCCCCATGGCAGCACGGTCATCGAGACCGGCTCGCCGATCCAGATTTCCGATGCTTGGGTCCGCGCCAGCCTCGGCGCCAATCCCAACACGGCCGTCTACTTCACCGTGTACAACACGGGTGGGGACGACGATTCGCTGATTGGCGTGACGAGCCGCGCCGCGCGCACGGCCGAACTCCACGCCACAGTGTTCGACGGCGGCATGATGCGCATGCAGTCGGTGCGCGCCATTCCGGTCCCCAGCGGTGGCAGCCAGTCCCTGGCCCCCGGCGGCCTGCACCTGATGCTGCTGGGCGTTGTGGGCGTGCTCAGCGAAGGGGACGTGGTTCCGCTGACCTTGGAATTCGAAAAGGCAGGCAGCGTGGATGTGCTCATTCCGGTGCGCGTTGATGCGGTCCAGGACGATGATGAAGCCCCGCTCCATGATCACCACAATGGTCACGGCGATGATGGCGCGCCGGCCGAGGGCGAAGGCGAGCCCGACGGCGAGCCGGCTTAAGGGTCAGCCTCCGGCGCCGACGGGCATTAGGGGTCTGTCATGACGGCCAATATGACACAGCAGCGCGGGCGCGGGGCCATTGGCCTCGCCTTCGCGGCTGTGCTGTGTCACCTGGCCCTGAGTTTTCTGCACAGCGCCGCCATGGCGGCCGCCATCGGTCCGGACAGCGCCAGCTCGACCACGCGCCTGCACACCCTGCCGGCAAGCCTGGCCCAGGACCTGCGCTTGTCCTGCCTGGGCCAGAACAGTGCCGACTGGCCCGACGATCCGGAGCGCCCGCGCGCCTCCCCGCCCTGTCCCGCCTGTCTCACCAGCACCGACGCCCGCGCACTTCTGCCCGCATGCGGCCTCGACCTGCCCCTTCCCGGCTATGGCAGTCCCTCCGGCACCGTGTGGCCGCCCCAGGGGCAACCCGCATCCCTTTCACGTGCTGTCACCCCCGCGCCTGCCCGCGGCCCCCCGCCCCGCTCCGTCTGAGCCTTCATCCTCTTTCTCAGATAACGGAGCATTTCGATGCGGATCCAAACCCTGGCCGCTGCCGCGGCCCTGTGCGCCTGCCTGGGCGTCAGCCTTGCCACCACCCCCGCCCATGCGGATGCGGACCATCACGGCCTGCGGGCCGACAGCCACGCGCCTATCGGCGTCATGGGCGATCACATGCACGAGGCGGGCGAATTCATGCTCTCTTACCGCTTCATGCGCATGGATATGGACGGCAATCGCGACGGCACCGATGAGCTGTCGCCCGCCACCATCGCCACCACGGTGCCGAACCGCTTTTTCGGCACACCGGGCCAGCCGCCAACTCTGCGGGTGGTGCCGCTTGATATGACCATGGACATGCACATGCTGGGCGCCATGTATGCGCCCACCGACTGGCTGACCTTGATGGCGATGGGCATGTACATCGAAAAGACCATGGACCATGTGACCTTCCAGGGCGGCATGGGCACCGCCCGCCTGGGATCCTTCACCACACGCGCCAATGGCTGGGGCGACACCAAGCTGACGGGTCTGATCCGGCTGTTCCAAGATCATCGGCACCATGTGCATCTGAATGCGGGCCTGAGCCTGCCCACTGGCTCGATCACCGAAGAAGACCGGGTGCTCACCCCTATGGGCGGGCGGCCGACCCTGCGTCTGCCCTACCCCATGCAATTGGGATCGGGCACCTATGACCTCTTGCCGGGCCTCACCTATACCGGGCTCGAAGGCCGCTTCGGCTGGGGTGCGCAATACAGTGCCACTGTGCGGCTCGGAGAGAATGACGAGGCCTACACCCTGGGTGATCGCCATGCCCTGACCGCCTGGGCCAGCTATCTCTGGGCCCCTTGGATCAGCACCTCGGTTCGCGTGCTGGGCCAGACCCAGGACAGCATCGACGGCATTGATCGGCGCATCGTCGCGCCCGTCCAGACGGCCGATCCGGACAATCAGGGCGGCGAGCGCATCGATCTCGGCTTCGGGGTCAATCTGCTGGGCACCGAGGGCTTCGTGCGAGGCCATCGCCTCGCAGCGGAAATCCAAGTGCCGGTCTACCAGGACCTGAACGGCCCGCAACTGGAGACCGATCTGGTCGTCACCGTGGGCTGGCAATACGCCTTCTAGGGCGCTATGCAGCGGGAGCCATTGGGCTCCCGCTGCGCAGCTTTGAGACCGCCGCCATGACCGGCCATCCGCCGAGCTATTATGCCGCCACCGCCAAGGGCCTCAGGAGCCGTCCGCCCCTGCCCGGCGATCTGCGTACGGATGTCTGCATCATCGGTGGTGGCTTGACCGGCGTGTCCGCCGCGCTACATTTGGCCGAACGGGGCATTGGTGTCGTGTTGCTGGAGGCCCGGCGTCTGGGCTGGGGCGCCTCGGGCCGCAATGGCGGCCAATTGCACAGCGGCCAGCGCCTGGACCAGGAGAGTTTGGAAGGCCTCATTGGCGAGCCGGCGGCCCGCGCCTTGTTCGAACTTGCGCGCGACGCGCTAACGCTGGTGCGCACACGGATCGCTCGCCACGCCATCCCCTGTGATCTGGCCGACGGCATGCTCATCGCCGCCGCTAAGCCCGCCCATTTCCGCGATCTGGTGACCCAGGCGCACTATCTGGCGCGCCATTATGACTGCCATCGCCTTGCCGTCGTCGAGCCTGGCCAGATGGCGCAGTATGTGGCCAGTCCTCGTTATCACGGCGGGGTGCGGGATCTGGAGGGCGGGCATCTGCACCCGTTGACCTTCCTGCTGGGCTTGGCGGGCGCGGCGGAAAGCGCAGGCGCCCGGCTTTTCGAAACAACCCCGGTCGTCGCGCTCTGCAAGACCACCCCCACCCGCGTCACCACCCCCCACGGCACCGTAACCGCCGACGCGGTGATCCTCGCCGGCAATGCCTATCTGGAGCATCTGGTACCCGAGGCGGCCGCCACCATCCTGCCCATCAACAGCTTTGTCGGCGTCACAGACCCGCTCTCCCCCGCCCAGGCCCCGGCCCTTCTGCCTCACGCCGGTGCGGTCGCGGATACCCGGATGGTGCTCGCTTACTATCGCCTGACGGCGGACAATCGTCTGTTGCTCGGCGGCGGCGAAAGCTACGGCGCAGATTTTCCCAAGGACATAACCCGCATCATCCGGGAGCGGATTGCCTGGGTCTTTCCACAGATGCGCGACACGCCCGTGTCCCATGCCTGGGGTGGGCGCATCGCCGTCACCCTGTCGCGCATGCCAGAGATCCGGCGCCTGGGCTCGGGCCGCTACCTGGCCCATGGGTTCTCCGGCCAGGGCCTCGCCATTGCACCGCTGGCGGGCAAGCTTCTCGCCGAGGCTATTGCGGGCGAGGACGCAGGGTTACGCGCGTTCGAAGCCGTAAAAGCCCGGCCTCTCCCGGGCGGGAGCTATCTGCGCCGTCCGCTCATGGTGCTGGCCATGCTCTGGGCCACGCTCAAGGATCGACTCCTCTAGGCGCCCGGCGCCCCCAGATCCATTTGACCCTGTCAAGCCTCGCCCCCTACTCTGGTATCAAAGAGAGAACCACACCGGAGGAGCGGTCCCTTGAGCGACAAACGCATCGTCATTATCGGCGCCGGCCTCGGCGGCCTGTGCGCGGCCATCCGCCTGAAGCAGGAAGGCTTCCACGCGATCACCTTGCTGGAGCGCAACCCCCGCGTCGGCGGCGTCTGGCACGAGAACACCTATCCCGGCTGCGCCTGTGACGTGCCGGTGGCGCTCTATCAGTTCTCTTTCGCGCAAAGCATCAACTGGACCCGCTTCTATCCCCAGTCCCACGAGATCCAGGCCTATGCCAACGATTTGGTGGACGCGTTCGAGTTGCGCGACTGTTTGCGCCTCAACACCGAGGTTACCGACGCCCGCTGGGACGAGGCCGCGCGCGTCTGGCGCGTGACCACCGCTGCGGGCGATATGCTGGAGGCGGACGCCGTCATCGGCGCGCTCGGACAATTGAACCGCCCCTTCTGGCCCGCGATTCCCGGCCGCGACAGTTTCGCCGGCGTCACCATGCATTCTGCCCGCTGGGACCACGCCCACAGCTATGACGGCAAACGGGCGGGCGTCATCGGCTCGGCGGCCAGCGCGGTACAGCTCATCCCGGAAGTGGCGAAGACCGCCGCTCATCTCACTGTCTTTCAGCGCACGCCCAACTGGGTTGTCCCCCGCTATGACCGTCCCATCACGGAGGAAGAAAAAGCGCTGCTCTTCACCCAGCCCGAAGTGGCGCTGGAACTGGCCGCCTCGAACCGCCGCATGATTTACGAGAACGCGGATTACTTCTTCTGGCAGGCCTTTGAGTGGACACAAGCCGGCCGCGACGCCTTCACCCGCCAAGCTATGGACCAGTTGGAACGCCAGGTGCCCGATCCGGCCCTGCGCGCCAAGCTCACCCCGGATTATCCGGTGGGCTGCAAGCGCATTCTGATTACCGATGATTTCTATCCCGCTCTCATGCAGGACAATGTGGACCTGGTGACCGACGGCATCACCCGCATCACGCCCAATGGCGTCGAAACCGCCGACGGCCGCCACCATGAGATCGATTTCCTGGTCTACGCCACGGGTTTTGAGACCACCGGCTGGCACTGGTCCACCGATGTGGTGGGCCGCGAGGGCAAGCACCTCAACGCTCAGTGGGCCGACCATCCGGAGGCCTATCTCGGGATCACCGTGGCCGATTTCCCGAACTTCTTTGTGCTCTATGGCCCGAACACCAATCTCGGCCATAACTCGATCACCTTCATGATCGAATGCCAGGTGAACTACGCCATCAAAGCCCTACAGACCCTTGATCGCCAGGGCGCCCAGGCCCTTCAGCCGACCCGGACCGCCCAGACCCGCTACAATGAGGAGCTTCAGGCCGCGCTGGCCCAAACCGTTTGGGCCGATGCCACCTGCACCTCCTGGTACAAGGATGACCAGGGCCGCATCACCCAGAACTGGTCCTCTCACACCCGCGCCTACGCCGACGCCACCGCCGAGGTGAATTTGCAGGACTACGATATGATCCGCTGAGACAGAGGCTGCGGCGTGGTCTGCGCCACAATGCGGGTCTGAAATGCGGGTCTGAACCTTGAGGCCCCGACGGGGACAAACCGCCTCACAGCGTTTTCAGGAAAAGTGCGCTTTTAGAGCGCTTTCAGGAAAAGTGTGCGCGGTTTTCCGCCCGGAAAGCGCGCCAAACAAAGACCGAGAGCCGTTTCAATGATCTGGTTTTCATTGAAATGGCTCTAGGAAAAGAGCGTCCAACACAAAGAGGGAGCCGTTTCCATGATCTCGTTCTCATGGAAACAGCTCTAGTCGTTCACTGTCACAGTGACTGTCCGTGTCTGGATGGGAGCATCCTCCCAGGCGCGCTGCAAATCAAAGCGCAGCTCCGCCCTGCCTGGCGCCAGAGCCGTAAAATCAAACCGCACGCGGCTCGCACCACCCGCTTGTGCACTGCTCGACAGGCTGGACCGCCCCTCAAAGCGGACAATGCTTGGCGCACTGACGGTCGCCTGCCACTGATAGCCAGTCGACGCGGTTTCAGACAGGGTCAGGCTGACCGTCTGGCCGGGGCGGGCTTCAAGGTGAAGCCCGTCTTCGACAGCCTGGGGCGCACCAGCACCACAGGCCGTCACCATGAGCACAAGCCCGGCCGCCCCCGCAAGGGCGCTGGATTTGGGTGGTCTGCCTCTCTGCTCAATCTTTGTCATGGCCAATGGAATACCAGAGGTCTCGCCATCTTGGCAGCGAAACCCCTGGCCTCGTGCCTTAGTTGATGGAGAGCGTAATCAGGCCCCGCAGCTTGTTGCGCAGCCATTTTTCATCGACATAGCCATAGCCGCAATCACCCCAACCGGCGCCCCACGAATTCTTCAAGATGAAGTATCCGTCGCCGTCCGGTTCGGGCGTTCCAGCGGGAAGGTCATCCTTGTCCACATAGCCGACGATGAGATTGGCATGGCCACCATTCACGCTGTCCCCGCGATCACTCCAGGTGATATAGCCCGCGCCGTCACCATCCATATAGGCCTGCGTGACGCCGAAGCTGACAATGACGGGCACGTTGGCGTTCAGCAGGGGAACGACCTCGTCAACAAGGGCGCTTCTTGCCGAGGTAAAGACACCGAACGTGATTTCGTGAGCGGTCCGCGCCGTAATGTTGTCCACACTGATTTGCGGATCGGGACGATAGAACACCGAGTGATTGTTGTTGGCCCCACCCTGGAACGCATAATCCGTGCAGTATTCTGAATATCCGCTACAGGAATTTGGATAGACATTGTCACGCCAGGTGAGGATGCTGTTGGTTTCCAGCGGATCCCGAGAGTTGCTCTGATTGTAAGTCCAGGTGGTTTCCCGGCCTGTGCCCCAGTCATTGCTGCCCCATTCCTTGGTAATGGAATTGGTTGGCAACCCATCGGAATACCGGCCGGTACCGGTGTTAATTTCCGACTTAAAGTAGGTGTACTGCTCAGAAAGATTGTATCTCTGTCCGCGGTTAACGGACGCTCGGGTTTCAAGATTGGCGGTCTGCGCGAAGCCCACACAGGTCCCGCGGTTGGCCTGATTCTTCGTACAGGTCAGATGCGGTTCCAGCGGAATGTTGAATTGCGCCAACAGACCATCACTGCGCAGACGGACAAAGGGGGCCGTGCCACTGGCTCCGGGCGGAAGACAGGCTGTGGCGCTATCGTTACCGGTCGATGAATAGCCGATCTCAGTGGTGCAATTCATCTGCGAGGTATCGTTCACCGGTCCTGGTGGCGGGCTGTCCGGCTCACCCAGATCATTGAAGAAATCCCACACCACCCGATAGAACGCGCCATCAACGCGGCGGAAAGCGCGCAGTTCACCACGCAATTTGCGTGCGGCCTCAGGACCGTGCAAAAGGCGGGCTCGATGGAGGAAACGCCCCCGCACCCGTTGGAGATTACCGCTGTTGGCGATCGTCGAACCATAGTCCGCAAGGGAATAGACTGTGAGCTGGAGCGGTATCTTGCGCCGCGCATTCGCAGCGTCCATCCGGATCGACGCACGCTGGATGTACGCGTCGAGTGTCCCCTCCTCAAGTGCGCTCTCAATCCGGCGCAATTCCCGAGGATCGAAGTTATCTCGTGTGTCCTCTCCGGGCTCCTTCAGATGCTCAAGAGCGACGCGCAGATGGCGTTCGAAAGTCTGGTCAAAGCGTTGAGACGCTTCCAGATTGATTTCTTCCGGCGCCCCCCTTTCCGAACCACGCTCCTGAGCCGATGCCGTCGCCATGCCGAGGGCGCATAAGGCCACAGAACCGGCCACCAGCGTGCGGCGGATGCCCGCAAAAGCTGTGCCCCGATTGAATGTCGACATCATTGTCATGACTGCCCCATGTTTTGATTTTCTCAACGTCCCCAAGATGGTGTCGCCAAAGAGCCAAGAACGACAAGGACTTTCGGACTAAAGAGCACCATCTTCCCGTGATCGTAGTACCCAAATTCACCCATGAGAAGCCGTAGCGTGCGGGTGCGCGCTGGGTCTCGGCACGGTCCTCATCATTTGACCGTCGAGGGCCGGGCCTGATTGAGTGGAGCCAGCCTTAAACCGACGCTCCGCCGATCGACCCACAATCCAGCGAGAACCGCATCATGACCGCCGCCGCCGCCAGCCTCCTCAACGCCCTCGTGCTCATCGCTTTGTCGCTATGGGGGTACGTTGCGGCCGACAAGGCCGCCTATACAGCGTTGATCCCGGCCGCGTTTGGTCTCGGGCTGCTGGCATGTTATCCGGGGCTCAAATCAGGCCACGTCATCCTCTCTGGCATCGCCGCGCTTTTGACCCTGGCGATCTTCGTCGCGCTGTTCACGCCCCTGCAAGGGGCCATCGACGGCGACAACACCATGGGCTTTGTCCGCGTCGGGATTATGCTGGGGGTGACAGGTTTGACCTTGCTGGTCTTTGTCGCAAGCGGACTGCGCGCACTCCGGACCAACGCCTAGGCCGTGAGCGTCACGGCCCACACAGGCGTGCGACCACGACCACGGGTTTGGAGCGGATAGGACGAGGGTCAAGCCGCCTCAGATCCCTTCGCCGCCTTCCCCCGTTTCATTGCCATTGAAGCGGTGATCCATGTCGTGGCTTGGATGCGGGCCGCCGGCGCAGCCTACCACTTTGGCGGGGATACCGGCGACGGTGCAGTGCCCCGGCACGGACTTAAGCACCACACTGCAAGCGGCGACGCGGGCATATTCTCCCACTTCGATATTGCCCAGAATCTTGGCGCCGGCGCCGATCAGCACCCCGCGCCGAATCTTCGGGTGTCGATCTTCGTGTTCCTTGCCCGTCCCACCCAGCGTGACGCTGTGCAACATGGAGACATCGTCTTCCACCACGGCCGTCTCACCGATCACGATACCGGTGGCGTGATCCATCATAATGGCCCGGCCCATCCGGGCGGCCGGATGGATGTCAACGCCGAAGACTTCGGTCACTCGGTTTTGCAGGAAGAACGCCATGGCCTCGCGCCCCCGCTGCCACAGCCAGTGCGCCACCCGATGCGTTTGCAGCGCATGGAAGCCTTTGAAATACAACAGCGCCTGGGCATAGGTGCGACAGGCCGGATCACGCTCGAAGACCGCCGACAGGTCCGCCCGCGCCGCCTCGCCAATGGTCGGCGCATCGCTCAACGCTTCGGCCACCACCTGGCGGATCAGGATCGCCGGGGCATCCGCATTGGCGAGTTTTTGCGCCAGGTGATAGCTCAGAGCGCCTTCCAGGCGCTCATGGTTCAAAATCGTCGCGTGGACGAAACTGGCCAGGATTGGTTCGGCTGCGGCGAACTCGGCGGCCTCCTGGCGCACACGGGCCCATACCGGGTCGCACGCCGCGATTTGATCGGCGCGATCGGCTGATGTCGGCCTGCGGCGTTCGGGGGTATCTGTCATGGCCCGCCTCCCCTGCGGTCTCCCCTGCACAACGCGTTTTGAAGACGCGTGGCAGTACACGTGGCGCCGTCATGCCGTCCTGACAACCCCTTTGGTCCAGATCTCCCCACACAGAGTGCGGAAAATGGTTAACAATTGAAAGTCATTCTCAACTATTGCCAAAACCGCGCCGGTGCTCTACGTCACCGAGATGGTTGTGCAAGAGTACTGACACCTAAGGAACAGCTCCCCATGCTGAAAACGCCTCTGCCCCAGACGCCCTCTCCCAACGGCCCGGCTGCCAAAGGCCCGGACCTCAAGGCGCCGGAGTTCGGAGAGCGCCTGGAAGCGACCGCCCAGAGCGACGCCATGCTGCGCTTCTTGTTGCGCCGGCGCTCGGTGACGGCGAAGAGCATGACCACGCCCGGGCCTAACGATGCGGAATTGAGCCTGATCCTGCGGGCCGGCGCCCGGGTGCCTGATCACGGTAAACTGGCGCCCTGGCGCTTTATCGTCTTCACCGGTGCTGATCGCGACGCATTCGGCACGGTGCTCGTCGATGCCTTCCGGGCCACCAGCCCGGACGCGCCGGACGAATTGCTGGCGTTCGAACGCACCCGCTTCTTGCGCGCGCCGACGGTGGTCGCTGTGATCAGCAGGGTGCGAGAGAACCACAAGATCCCCGAATGGGAACAGGTGCTCTCGGCCGGGGCGGTCTGTCAGACCATGCTCATCACCGGCCAGGCGTTGGGCTATGCAGGCCAGTGGCTGACGGAATGGTATGCCTATGACCGCACGGTGAAAAACGCCATGGGCCTGGAGTCCGGTGAACGCGTGGCGGGCTTCCTCTATTTCGGCACGGCGACCGAGGCCCCATGCGAGCGGGCGCGCCCGGTGCTGGATGCCCTGGTGAGCACCTGGTCCGCGCCCTGAAACCCGTCGCGGGGTCAGCGCTGTCTGACACCAAGCGTGACAGCGACCCGGTGCAACGCAGATCGCGCACCTCGTCCCTTTCCCTGACCCACGGCCCTGGCTAGGCTGCGGGTGCGGCATATCTGCCGCCCCCGTGCCCGTGCGAAGCGGGCTCGGGCATCGTGACGCGAGAGGGGAAACACCATGAACCGTTGGACATCCGCCCTGGCCGCTTTGGCCCTCAGCCCGCTTATGGCATGCGGCGCCATGGCTGAGGACACGCCCGCCGATGTGGAACGCCAGCTTTGGGACTCCTGGGCCGCCGGCGACGCCGAGACCTATGCCAGCCTGATCGACGATCCTGCCATTCTAGTTGCAGGTAATGTCTTCGTGAGCGGGAAAGATGAAGTGGTCGCCTATGCGACCGAAACCACCTGCACCGACCGCAGTTATGAGATTTTCGACCTGGAAACTGTGGATCTGTCGGCGGATACCGCAGCCGTTCTCTTCGATATCACCTACACCCAGACCTGCCCGGGTGCTGAAGGGGAAGAGGCGTTCACCACGGCCGTCGAGGCCTTCGTGACCTCGATTTACGCCAAGCGTGAGGGCGGCTGGCGCAATGTGCTCGTTAATGAGACTTTCTTCGGCGCCAGCGACCCTAATGCGCCGGTTGAGGACGAGGACACCGCCGATGCGGACGACGCGTCCGAAGCGGCTGCTCTTGAGCCGACCGAAGAGGCTCTGACTGATGCGGATCTGGCGCCCTCCGAACTGACCCGATAACCCATTCATGCGCGAAAGCGCCTGGAAAATGGCCCGGACGCCCTTGGTGTCCGGGCTTTTTCGTGTCCGGATCACGAGACCACGTGTGGCGGAACGCCGCACCCATCGTGAACTGACAATCGTTCAGCACGCATTCAATCTATGTTGCACTGCCGCATACGGACGAATCCGCGAGGCTTCCCACCATTAATTTTTAGGTGCAGGTGCTGCCTGCGACAGTTGCGCACAGTTTACTGACCACCCGTGTGCGACCGCCTGACGCAAGTCCGACTTAACGAGCCCGTGCGTAATGTCCCGCATACGAAGTGCCACATGCGCAAGGAGGGGCTTATGGAATTTTCCGCTCTCGAGTACTCAATCACGTTCAACGCATTGTCGTTCGGCATCGCAACGTTTGCCGCTGCGACAGTGTTTTTCTTCCTGGAACGCAATAATGTTGCGGCTCCTTACCGGACCGCGCTGACGGTCACCGGTTTGGTGACGCTCATTGCGCTCTATCACTATGTTCGCATTCTTAATAGTTGGGATGCGGCTTACGAACTGCAGGACGGCGTCTATGTGGCGACCGGTGTGCCGTTCAACGACGCCTACCGGTATGTGGACTGGCTGCTGACAGTGCCGCTGTTGCTCGTCGAATTGATCCTGGTGATGAAGCTGTCGAACCAGGAAACCTGGTCGCGCGGCACCCGCCTTGGCCTGCTGGCTGCGGCTATGATCGTGCTCGGCTATCCGGGTGAGATCTCGACCAACGCCGCCACCCGCTGGTTCTGGTGGACCGCCGCCATGATCCCGTTCGTGTGGATCGTCGTGGAGCTGTTCTTCGGCCTCAGCAAATCCATCGAGTCCCAGCCTGAGAATGCTCGCGGTCTGGTTAGCCTGGCGCGCTGGGTGGTGATTGTGACCTGGTGCTTCTACCCGGTCGTGTTCATCTTCCCGATGATTGGCCTGGAAGGGTCTGATGCGGCCACGGCTGTGCAGGTGGGCTACACGGTGGCGGACGTGCTGGCGAAAGCCGCGTTCGGCTTCCTGATCTACCTGATCGCCGTGCGCAAGTCGGAAGCGGAATACGGCCAGCAGGCCTGATCTGCAACGGACTGAGCTTTGGCCCGGGCGCGCTTGCCGTGCCCGGGTCTCTCAACACAGAATGGCCGTGGCCCGATGATCGGATCACGGCTGATCGACGGGAGAAGCACCCGTGACCGGGCGGACCAGCAGTGATGAGACAGGCATGGCCGAGGCGGTCCGCACGCTGAGGGACACGCCGTTATTGACCGCATCCATGGGACACGCCATGGCCAGGATCCTGTCGCACGGACCCACATTTGTCTGGACTGGCATCACGCTCGCCGCTCTCACCCTCCTCATGACGCCGCTGGCTCATGCTGCACCGCTCACCACCCAAATGGCCATTGCCGCCCCTTTACTCGCGATCATGGGCCTGCCTCACGGTGGTATGGACTTGCCATTGGGCATGATGGTCTTCCGTCGCTGGTCACGGCGCTGGGGAACACTGGCGTTTCTGGTGGCCTATCTCGCGGTTGCCGGCGCGGTGATTGCGCTGTGGACCATCAGCTCAGGAACAGCCCTGATCCTGTTTCTCGCGCTGGCGATTTGGCATTTCGGCAGCGAGGATTGCGAAGCGCACGGCCTTGCGCTCACCCCTGATCGCATTTTGCTGTTTGGCCTGACACCGCTCTTGGCGGCCCATTGGGCGTGGCCGGAAGACGTGGCGCGCTTGTTTGCCTGGATGGCCCTTGACGGGGTCATGGCGGCTGAGACGCTGACACTGTGGGGCGGGCGGTTTATGGGGGCGCTTTGGCTCGCTGCCGCCATGGTCTTTGCCGTGCGCCAGGGCCTGCGCCCGGAAAGTGACCCGGTGGTGCGCATCGTGGCGGATCTGACGGTCACGGCGGCGGTGTTCCTGCTGTTGCCCCCGCTTCTCGCCTTCACCGTCTATTTCGTGCTGATCCACAGCCCCCGCCACATGCGCGGGGTCCATGCCTGGCTTCAGGCGCGCCCCGACATCGCCATGACCCGCTTTTATGCCCTTAGCCTGGTGGCCGCCGGGGTCGTCACCAGCCTTGGCCTCGCGATCGCCGCCATCTGGGCCATACACAGTGGCATGCCCCTGATCGACCCGGCCATTCTGACGCCCATCGTCTTTATCGGGTTGAGCGCGCTGACGGTGCCGCACATGCTGCTCAACGCTCTCGCCGCCCGCGTTTTGCCCGCCTAAGGCTCAGCCCCGGCCCCGATAGGCCGGCACCTCCTGATCGGGAATCCAGACCCCCTCGGGCGCCGGCCCCGTCTGATAGAACACATCAATGGGAATGCCGCCGCGCGGATACCAATAGCCGCCAATCCGCAGCCAGGCCGGCTCGATCAGGTCCGCGATCCGGCGCGCGATCGCCACTGTGCAATCCTCGTGGAAAGCGCCGTGATTGCGGAACGCCCCGAGATAGAGCTTCAGCGACTTGCTCTCCACCAGATAGGGGCCAGGGACATAGTCGATCACCAGATGCGCAAAATCCGGCTGACCGGTCACCGGACACAGCGAGGTGAACTCCGGGCACACAAACCGCGCCATATAGGCCACATCCTCATGGGGATTGGGCACCCGCTCCAGTACCGCCGCGCCCGGGTCCGTCGGCAACGCCACCAACTGTCCCAGTTGGACCGGTCCGTCATGGCCGGTGCCCCGCGCCGCTTCGTCCGCGCCGTCCGTCGATGACCCTGTTGTCATGCCCACTCTCCCGCTTTCTGCCGACACATCCGTTGGTTATGAGCTAACCTGCCCTATGAGGTACTGTGACTGACGTGATTTGGAAGTGGAGGGAAGCATGCCGGGAGAGGTCTATACCGAGATCAAGGGATCGGTCGGCTGGATCGTGTTCGACAATCAAGACCGGCACAACGCCCTGACCCTCGACATGTGGAAGGCCCTGCCCGACTGCGTGGATGCCCTGGAAGCCACACCCCATGTGCGGGTGGTGGCGCTGATCGGTGCTGGTGACCGGGCCTTTGTGTCCGGGGCGGATATCTCCGAATTCGAGACCGTGCGCGCGACGTCCGAGGGCAGCGCCTCCTATGAACAATCCGTGGATATGGCGCTCACCCGCCTGCGCGATTGCGCCCTGCCCACCATTGCCGCGATCCGAGGCTTCTGCATGGGCGGCGGCCTTGGCATCGCCCTTGCCTGCGATATTCGCTATGCCCGCGAGGATGCGCGCTTTGCGATTCCTGCCGCGCGCTTGGGAGTCGGGTATACCTTCGCCGCCACGCGTGATTTGGTCCTCGCGGTCGGCGCGGCTCATGCGCGCGAGATTCTCTATACGGCGCGCAGCTACAATGCGCGCGAGGCGGAGCGGATCGGGCTCGTGAACCGGGTCTTCGCGCCAGGACTGCTGAGCCAGGCGGTGCGCGATGCCTGTGAGACCATCGCGGTGAACGCGCCGCTCACCTTGCGCACGGCAAAGCGGGCCATTGCCGAATCCATCGCGGCGCCGGAACGGGCCCGGGAAGATCTGGTCGCAGCCATGGTCGCCCACTGTTTCGCCAGCGAAGACTATGTAGAGGGCCGGCGCGCCTTCATGGAAAAGCGCCGGCCGGTGTTCAAAGGTCAATGAGACATGCGGGAGCCCGCCGCTCCCCCGCCAAGGGATGACAGATGAACGGTGTCAGCCGCACAGCTTTCGGCCGGATCCATCGGCGCATGGTCGCCGCGATAACAGGCTTGGTCCTGGGCCTTGCCACCGTGCTCACGGTCCCAGCCCTGCTCGCCACGCCCGCCGGCGCCAGCCAGATCCCCACCAGCCTGCGCGCCGAACGGGCCATTGACCGCAAAACCCCGGTGCTGAGCCAGTCGCTTGCGCGCCAGGACCTGCGCCTGGGCGCGCCGCTGTTCATCCGCATCTTCAAGCTGGAGCGCAGCCTGGAAGTCTGGATGGAAACCGAGGCGGGGACTTACGAGAAGTTCAAAAGCTACCGTATCTGTGCCTATTCCGGACAGCTTGGCCCCAAGGAGCGCGAAGGCGACCTTCAGGCTCCGGAGGGTTTTTACTCGGTGCGCGCCCGCGATCTGAACCCGGAGAGCAGCTTCCACCTCTCCTTTAACATCGGCTTCCCCAATGCCTTTGACCGTCAGCGCGGCGCGACGGGACGCTTTTTGATGGTGCACGGCTCCTGCATCTCAAAGGGCTGTTACGCCATGACGGACCCCCGCATGGAAGAAATCTACACCCTGACCGCGGCAGCGTTCGAAGGCGGCCAGGACGAGATCCCGGTGCACATTTTTCCCTTCCGCATGACCGACGCCAATATGCACGTCTCCCGCGCCTCGCGCTGGATCGACTTCTGGCAAAACCTGCGCCAGGGGCACGACATTTTCGAAGAGACCCGTGTGCCGCCCATCGTCTGGGCCGAACAGGGCCGTTACGCCTTCTTCAAGCGCGGACGCATTCTCCATCGCGGCACGCGGCTCGCCGCCGTGCCGGCGCCCGCGCGCCATCCCACCCTCGCCGACGCTCGTCCCGCCCTGGCCCGTGCGACGGGTCCAACGGCACCAGGACCCCGCCGTGTCTCCAGCATGGCCGGACCCGCGAGCCGGTCAGCCCCGGTGGATTTCGCTGCGCAAGCTGCCAGCGTGACCGGCGGTTTGAACCGCCAGGCCCTGCGCGTGGCCGCCGGTATCGGCGCGCCCGTGACCGAGACCACGGCCCCCCTGACGCCGGCTGCTGCGCCGCGCCCGGTGCCCCGGCCCGACGGCCTGCCTGGCGGCGCCGACACCCCGGCCCCCACCGCCCCCACTGGCAGCATCAGCCAGCAGGCCCCGCGCCGGCCCGCCGGCTCCCTTGAAGCCCGCTAGCCGCCCACCCCTTGCCAAGCCCGGCACCAGACCGGGCCCATTTCCGGGAGACGTCCATGACCGATCGTCCGTGTGCCATCGTCACCGGCTCAGCCGCTGGCATCGGCGCCGCAACGGCAGAGAAACTCGCTGCCCGCGGCCTCAATGTTGTGATCAACTACTCAAAGAGCGCGGCGGAAGCCGAGGACATGGCCGGCCGCGTGCGCGCCCACGGCGTCGAGGCACTGATCGTGCAGGCCGATGTGACCGATGACGCCGCCTGCCGTCGCATGGCCCAGACCGCACTAGAGGCCTGGGGCCGGGTCGATGTCCTGGTGAACAATGCGGGCGGCACCAAATTCGCCGACCATAAGGACCTCGAAGCGCTGAGTGCGGATGATTTCGCCTGGATCTACCAGCTCAATGTGGTCTCGGCCTATCAGATGATCCGCGCCGTGGCCCCGGCCATGAAGGCCCAGGGGCGCGGGGCGGTGGTGAATGTGTCGTCCATCGCGGGTGTCACTGGTATTGGCTCGTCGGTCGCCTATGCGGCCTCGAAGGGCGCGCTCAATACCATGACCCTGTCACTGGCCCGCGCGCTTGCGCCGGAGATCCGCATCAATGCTGTGTGCCCTGGCTTTGTCGGCACCCGCTGGTTCCGCGACAAGCTGGGCGAGGAAGGCTTTGAGAAAACCCGGGCCTTCGTGGCCGACACAACGCCTCTGAAACAGGCCGGCACGCCGGAGGGCGTCGCTGACGCGATCCTGTTCTTCGCGCTGGAAGGGGCGGACTGGATCACCGGCGAAACGCTCATCACGGATGCGGGGCTGCATCTGGATATGGCGCCGCTGAAGGCCCGTTGATCTCATGGCTGCAGGCCCGCTCACTGTCTGCCGCCTTGCGCCGGACGCGTTCGACCGGCAAACCGAGGCGCGCGCCAGGATCTTGCACGCCTGTGTCCATGACGGGGCCAGCATTGGTTTTGTCCTTCCCTTCAGTATGGAACAAGCCCGCGCGTTTTGGCGTGATCGCGTCCGCCCTGCTGTCGCGGCCGAAGACAGTGTTCTGATGATCGCCCAGTGGGGCGACCAGGTCGCCGGCACGGTGCAATTGAGCTGCCCTGTCCTGCCCAATCAGGCCCATCGGGGCGAGGTGTCGAAACTCCTCGTCGATCCCGCCTGCCGCCGCCGCGGCGTCGCCAAAGCCCTGATGACCCGGCTGGAACAGGAAGCGGCACAGCGCCGCCGTTGGCTGTTGACCCTCGACACACGCACCGGCGATACCGCCGAGCCCCTGTATGCCGCCTTAGGGTTTGCGCGCGCTGGCAGTATTCCTGATTTTGCTCAGGACCCGTATGACCCGCGGAAATTCGACGCCACGACCTATATGTACAAGCGGCTCTCCCGGCCCTAACGCTCGGGGCCGCTGCACAAACAAAGACTTGCTAGGGCACCGGGGCGACGGAGCAGACCTTGATCCGCTGCCTTGACGAGATCTGTTCCACCGGCACGCTTCAGCATGGCGGACCGGTTCACGCGCCTTCAGCGATGAACGCCAAGACGGCGCGCTTGTGTTGTGGGTCACCGACCGTGAGCATGTGATCTTTGCCCGGAATAACCAGCGGCTCGGCGAAAGAATTCAGCTCCGCCAGCGGCCCCGGCAACCCGGCCACATCGTCCTTGCCGCCCGCCACCACCAGCATGGGCCGGCGAATGGCGGCAAAGGCCTCGCGATCAAAAGGCGCGCGCACGCCGCGAATACAGGCCGCCAGGGCGTTGAGATCACCGCCATGCTTCAGAGCGAATGTGCGATAGGTGCCGCCCGGCGGCACCGCATCCGGCCCCTGGCCCAGCAACGAGCGGGCGATGGCGTCCGCGTCATCGGCCGGGTTTAACAGCGTCTCGCCAACGCCCGACAGCACGATATGGCGGAAGCGGCCCGGATCGAGCTTGGCCATGGCCATGGCGATGCGCGCGCCCATGGAATAGCCCATCAACTCCACCCGCTCGAGCGCCAGATGATCCATGAGCGCGATCAGATCCCGCGCCATCAGCTCGGGCCGATATTCGTCGGGGTCATAGAATTTGGAGCTCTCGCCATGGCCGCGCAGATCTGGCGCGATGACCCGGTACCCGGCCCGCTCCAAAGTTTGGGTCCAGGACGTGGACACCCAGTTGAGCATCCGGTTGGAGGCAAAGCCATGCACCAGCAGCGCGGCGCGCCCGTCTCCGGTATCCTCGTAAGCGATCGTGGCGTTGGGACCTTGGAATTCCAAAAGCACCTCCATGACAAGACGGCACGCGATGACACCAGACCCGCGCGAGTCGATGGGGGCGCTCCTCCCGATTCTCACACAACCGGCGCCCGCCGGCGGAGACCTTGAATTTGGCTCCATTTCCCTTTTGACAACAGAATACAGAAAACGGGCTATTGCAGGGCCATTTCCCGCAGGGGCAGAGACACCCGTCACGCGGCGCCCACCGTGGCCGGTGCGGCTCGAGGGTCACACTGCGGAGCGAATGCCCGGATTACCCGCCTTGGACACGATCCTCTCATGGTCGCAATCATGAGGAAGCTGTAAGGTGATACGCGTATAACGTCGGTAAAGTGTATCGTACCGACTGGCAGGACCTTTGCGGGCGCGGGCGCCTCGGCGCGCGCCTCGTAAGGATCCATGCCGCCCACCCATGACCGGCCAGACTGGACCGGCCAGACTGGATCGTGCCTGTGTTACGCCATTTGCGTTCAGCCCTTTTTTCGCGTCAGACTCGACACGCCCCGCGCGTATGGGTCTTCTTTGACGGTAGAAACGTGCGATCTGCAGCGCGAAAGGTCTTTGGCCCACCGATCTATGGTGATTTCAATCCGCTGCTGCTGGCGCGGGGTATGGCCGCGGCCCACGGCTGGCGGCTGGCCGGTGTGCATTACTATATCGGCGTGCCGGGTCCCGGCCGTCTGGTGCGCGGGGAAAGCCTGGACCAATGGGAAACCCGGGTCGGGCGCTGGCGCGATCAGGGGGTCAGCGTCTTCACCAGCACCCTCACCGGTCACAACCGGGAAAAGGGCGTCGATCTGCGCATGGCGCTCGACATGGTGCGCCGGGTCGAAGATGGCGGCTGTGACGTGATTGTCGTGGTCAGCTGCGACCAGGATTTCCGCGAAGCCGTGGTGGAACTGCGCAACCGCGCCGCCGTGAAGGGGCGGGCTCTGCAGGTGGCCACCGCGTTCCCGTCCGATGGCACCGGTGTGGCGCGGGGCATCGATAATGCCGATAGGCACATCCCCCTCAGCCGACAGGATTTTGCCCACGCCCTGGATGTGACCGGGCGCACCGTGCTGCCCCTCACCCGTCCGCAGCCGTATCAGCGCACGGCCTCCTGGCTGCGCCGGTCCGCCGCCGCCGCCGGCGCGCTCTACATGGCTTTCACCGCGGCCACATTTGGCCATATCCACGCCAGCCGCGCGGCGGTGGCGCCCGCTCCGGCGGCGCAAGTGCTCACTGACTGCGCTCGCTCCCTGGCCTGGCCCGTCTATTGGAGTTCTGAAGAGCGGCGCGTGGCGATCGCCAAGACCGAGTAACGCCAGCGGACCGAGTAACGCCAGCGGTCAGAACCGCTGCCAGAGCCGCGCGATCCCCAGGCCCACGGCGCCACCCAGAAGCGCAGCGCTGCCCAGCACCAGCCCCAATCCGGGCCGCAGCCCCCACACCCATCCCGCACACGCCATAGCGCCGCAGGCTCCCAAGAGCCCACCGCGCCAGTCCGCGCGTGAAGAGAACTCTGGCACCTCTTAGGAGGGTTTAGCCGGGCTGGTGCGGCTCGCGGCCTGTTGGCTCGCCCGCTCGTTTTTCTCGGCAATGCTGGTGGTCACCCGGTCCCAAATCCGGTCACGCATGATCACCGCGAGTGTATGACTGCCGATCACCACACCCCCCACAATGCCCAGATTGAGCAGGCTGGTGAGGAACAGGCCCATGGCCGGCGGCTCATTCGGCTGACGGATTTCCGCCATGAAAATCAGGATGAAGGTGGGCACCACAATGAGCCCCAGTGCCGCGTAGATCAGGAAAATCCCTCGACACATTTCGATGAAATTTTCCCGGATCACATACTGCATGTTCCGGTCGCTGGGATCATTGGCCCGGTCCGCGTGGGACGGCACGGCGAAAACGCGAATGGTGGGATGCATCAGAAAGTCCGTGGTGACGTTGCTGACCACGAAGCTCAGCAACACAGCCAGGATCGGACCGCCGAACACCCACAGGACGGACAGCACAAGGAATAAGGTCAGCGGATGAAAAATCAGGAGTGGATCAGTACCCATGGCCGCCTCGCCGCCCGCAAAAGCTCATTTCCCAAGAGCCGGCTTGGAAAACCCTTTGTTTCAGGGTGCCCTCACGACCCGGCCCATGCGCCTCGAAAAGTCCGCTCGAGATGACACTTAGCCACGCGCCGGATTGCTCCGGTGGTTTCAGCCCCGTCCCCTCTCCACCCGGACCGCCTTGTCTTCGCTGTCGAAACGGCGATACGGCAACGGTTTACGGGTGTCGGCTCCCTCCAAAGTGCTGTCAATACGGTAAATGGGGAAGCGGGGTCAGGCAAGTGGAACTCCGCACCTGACGGGAGTTGGCCCCACGCATCCCGCTTAGCGTGACCGATTGCCTGCCGAAATGCGCGAAACGTTGCTCTTTTGCCACCCTTGGGCGGGGTGGTCCCCTGCCCCGGCGCCTGCGACCGATTCGCTCGCGGCTGCGGATTGTCAGCGCGGGTGCGATCTGCCAGCGTTGAACGGACGGATCACGACACAACTGGAAGTATTTTAGTCCTCAAGGAGGTTCTCATGTCCCGCTTTATTCGTGCCGCCACCCTGTCCCTGGCTCTGATCCTACCGATTGGTGCCGTCCAGGCCGAAGAGATGCCCTATATGGCAGTTCTGGGCGCCGGTGAAGCGTCCCAAGCGCCCGATGCCGCAACGGTGACAGCCGTCGTGGAAGCGGAGGCCGAGACCACGGGCGCCGCAAGCGCTGCGACAACAGCACTGCTGATGGCACTCACGGAAGGCCTGGCGGATTTGGGCATTGAGGAGACGCATCTGCGCTTTGACAGCCCCCGCGTGGTGGAAGTGACGGACTATGTGCGCCAGCCAGACGGCTCGCAGCAGAGGGTGGTGACGGGTTTCGCCTCCAGCCAGGGGATCGAGGTGAGCGTGCGCGACCTGGATCAGCTGGGCGGGGTTGTCGCAGCGCTTGCCGCAGGCGGCGCCCAGATCTCTTCGAGCGTGCAGTTCACAGTGGATGACACCGCGGCTCTTCACGCCGCAGCCCGCGCCGCAGCCGTGGCCGATGCCCGGCAAAAAGCCGAGGACTACGCCGCCGGCTCGGGCCGCACACTGGGCGCTCTCGTGATCCTGGAGGAAAGCAATCTCCAGAGCTACCGCCTCACCCCCACCCTGCAGGCGGAAACCGCGGGCCGGGCGCGCGACGAAGTCATCTCGGTGACCGGATCCCGCCTCCCGGCCGTGCCGCTGACCCCCCAACCGGTGCGCACCGAGGTGACCATCTACGCCAAATACGCGCTGGAGGACTAAGCCAGCTGCCAACGCGGCCGAGGGAATTGAAGTCCTTTGCGTCTACGAATTCCGCCACGCCCGGACGGACGGACGATCAAAGCCCGCTGTCAAAGCCCCGTATCAAAGCCCCACCGCAAAGCGTCGGCGCAGGCCAACGGTCAGACTGAGCCGGTCTTCTTCCTGATCCACCAGGCTCGCGTCCAGGCGCAGCGCACCGCGCCAGCCAGAGCGGTGACGGGCATCAACGCCGGCCGAGAGGTTAAGACCATTGCGGTCATCGCCATCGAACCCGTCCGAGCGCCGCAGATCGCGCGCATAGGTCAGGCGTAAACCCGGTCGCCACTGGCCCCAACTGCGGGGCATCACATAGTCCAGGCCGCCGCCTATCGAGCCCTGAACTAGGGTTTCGGTGCGGTCGTCAAAGCGTGCTCCCAAACCATCGCGATACCCCCCGACCCGGCTGCGCGTGGCCACAAGACCGGCCTGCCAGTGCGGCTGCCAGCCCCCTTGGCCCGCACTGGTGGGGCCCAAGCGATACCGCCCGCCGATGAGCCCCTGGACAACGCCACGCCGGCGAGAGGTCTGTGCGCTCACCGGCCCGCCGCCGACACCGGCCGAGCGGTCTTGGCGCACGCCGCCCCAGCCGCCCCCGACCGAGCCGGCGAGGTACAGCGGTCCGCGCCGAGTCACGAGATACAGCGACAGCATGTGCTCACGCACCCGCTGCGCCCGTGGACCGGGACCACCACTGGGAACGTCAAAAGTCGATGCCATATGGCTGAATCGGTAAGAGATGCCGGCCGTCGTCGCAGGCCCAAAGGACCGCTCCAGCCCTGCTGCTACACCCACCAGATCAGTATCGAACTCCGTCCCCGCGCTATTGCCGTCCTGGGTCACCAGGTTCATCCGGCTCCAGATGGTCACAGGGACACGCGCCGAGCCGGCGCTAAAGGCCGGGCCGGTGCGCGGATTACTTTGAGCCAGTTGGAGTGTGGCGAGTTGCAGAGGCGCACGGCTATGGCCTTGGGAGGCCCCCCGGCCAAATGCTGCCCCATCTCCTGCGACGCTCAGCGCCCAGAGAGTGTCCCGGTCTACAAAAGCCTGGAGACGCAGGAGCGAGGGCTCCAGCAACGTCCTCGCATCCACCGGATCGGTAGGCTCTTCAACGGGGGGCACGTCCAGGGGCGGCATTTCCGTGGTCTGCCCCTGGACCGCCTGCCCCCACAGAACAGCGGGAACCAGCGCCGATAATCCGAGCGCAATCAGCCGCGCGCGAAAGACGCGTCCTTGAGCCATATGCGAAATCCATAGTCATACTCCTCACCATTCACAACCTTGCTTACAGTGATGGTCAAGAAGATGTGATGATTGGCCCGATCGATCCGCACACGGCCGGTCTCGACGGAATTAAAGAGTGCGAAATCCACCGTAATGCCGTCTTCCTCTAGCCCGTCGCGTTGAGCCTGACGGGCATCCTGGAAAAGCCCGGCCACGAGGCGCAGATTGGCCGTGGTCAACCCACCATCGGCCATCATCTGATCGATTTGTTCCGGAGTCGGCGCATGGGGGTGTTCCAGAAGTACGCGCCACATCCGCATGAGCAGGCTGTATGCGCCCATTGAGTCCATGGTGATGTCATCGGCAGGCAACCAGTTTGGATAGTCCCGATCCCGCGTTTCGATGCGCAGGCGGTTGGGTTCCGCAGGGTCGACGATAACGCGCCATTCTACGCCCGGCAGGTTGGGATCACGGTCGCTCAGCACAATCGCGCGCGGTGGACCATAATCGCGAACAAAATCCTCCGCCCGCCTCTCATCACGAGTCAGTGCGGCACGCCGGGCCTCTTCGGCTTGTGCCGCCTGGGCGGCTTGAGCGCGAGCCGTGGCCTCCTGCGCGGCCCGGCGCGCTGCCTCATCCTGCCGGCGCCGCTCATCGCCGTTCGGTCCGAGATATCGCAGGTCGCGCCGAAGAGCTTCTAAATCGGCCTCGCGGCGGCGTTCGCGATCCTCATTGATTCGCTCAAGCATTTCGCGTTCCGCGTCACGAAGCGGCAGCGCGCCCGGCGACCGGCCACGCTCCATCACTTCCATCTCCGCCTCGAGAATTTCACGGCGCAAGCGCTGGTTGGCACGCTGCATAAAGTCGGTGATAAAAACGCGCTGGCGCTCCACCGCCTCCCGTTGCAGCTGATCAACAGGCACAGTGCGCCGCGATGCGGGGATGGCCGGCCGGTCCACTTCAGACGGCGAGACGGGGATGGAGAGATCCAACTCGTCCGGGTGCCAACCGGCACCGCGGCCCAGGTCCTGCGCTGGGAGGGCCGGGTCATTCGCCGGGACGGGCGCTTGTCCGGTGCGCTCAGGCGAGACTGGCAGATAAATGGTGCGCCCATCCATATTCGTCGCCGCACTCCACCGGCCCTGTTGCTGCACCGACTCCACTTTCGGCTTTGCTGCCTCAGCCGGGCGGCGCGCCTGGAGGGTATCGATGGCGCGCCCCAACGCCTCTAGTGTCCGGTCCTGCAACGCGTCGCCCGCCTCCAGCGCCGCTTCGAGAGTTTCGAAAATATCCGGGTGCCCCTCAACGACATAACCGAGACCGGCCGGTGTCCCAACCTGACGGATACCGTATTGCTGGGCACGGAGGATGTCGTAGAACACCATCATGCTCGGGGGAGCCGTGCGAGCATCCTCAACGCCCTCGCCCAGCGTACCGTGATGGCGCAGAAACGCTCTCAAGCGGCGGCCCGCTTGCTCAAGATCGTCAGCCGCGAGAGCATGGTCCGCAAGAGCCCGCGACGCGGCCGCGGCGGCCTCCGGATCAAGAGTGGGATCGGTGAGCGGTGGCTCGATCACAGGGTCCGCAGTCGGCACCTCCGGCGCACTCGTTACCGGCTCGGGATAATCCTCGGGGAAATCACTTTGAGCCCCAGCGCTCGCGGCCATCCCGACCGACAGCAGAAAGCCCGATGCGATCACGATCCAAAACCTCGCCATGACAAAGCTCCCTCGCGGGAGGCCGTGAGCATGCCTTCCCGATCTGCACCTGCGACATTATGGCTGGATACAATCATGGCGGGTTAGCGCTGGCAAGCCCTGCCATCTGAGATTTTCCCTGATGACGGCGCCACTTACACCGGCAGATCTATGCGGACGCTTGACGGGGCAACTGGTCCGGGCGGCCGGACTTGAACCGGCATGACCATACGGCCGAGGGATTTTAAGTCCCTTGCGTCTACCAATTCCGCCACGCCCGGACAGACTCACCAATCAGCGTGGCCCAGCATAATGAGACGCGGGACCCGTGCAATGGCCTTCGGTGCCCATCGGCGGCGGAAACGGGTTATGGCTGGCGCCCCTCCCAAATGGGCCAGCAGGTGGTGCGGCCCTCGGCCGTGAGCCGGGCCCAGGTAACGGCACGGGCGGCCTCGCCGGAAGGCGCCTCGGTTTGAAGGGTCAAATCCGAAGCGCCAGTGCACCAGACCCGGAACTGATGGGTGCCCGCCTGGGCATAGGCCGCCTTGTCCCGCTCCAGGGGCGGACTGGCCCGCGCCACTAAGATCAGCACCAGGCTCAAGGCGCCCAGACTGAGCCCGCATAGGGCCACTGTGGCCATGACCCAGCCATGCCGCCAGCCCACGGCACTGCCCAACCATAGACGCTGCCCCCACCACCGATCCAAGCCCCTGTCCATGGACGCCCTCCCCGCTGCCCTCGGACCAGAAGTGAAGCAGGTCCACCTTGCGAAAGGGTTGGTCATCAGCCCTTGCCCGGCTGTACCGATCGGTCTAGCCTCCGTGTATGACCCAGGATCACGCCATTCCGCCGGGCTTCACGCCCCATTTCCGCCAGAGCCCCGTCACGGACCCCTGGGAGCCGCTTTATTCCCGCGTGACAGATGCGGCGGTGGAGATCGGCCTGCGTATCGACCAGGCTCACTGCAATGCCCGCGGTATGCTGCATGGGGGCGTGATGGCGTCGCTCGCCGACAACGCCATGGGTCTGACCTATGGCCAGGCCCTGACCGTCCCGCCGCAGATCCTGACCGTGTCCCTCAGTGTGGATTACATGGCGGCGGCACGGCTCGGTGACTGGCTCACTGTTTCCCCTCGCCTGTTGCGCGCCTCCAAAAGCATGGGCTTTGTGGATGCTCTGCTCACCGCCGGCGACACCCCCATTGCCCGCGCGAGTGGGACATTCCGCAATATTGTCTGAGCCATTTCCCGATAAGGGCTTATCCAGACCCGCCCCCCTCTCGGCGGTTTACACCACGAATACCTCTGAATATGATTATCAACAGGAAGAGGCCGTCCGCAGAGGGAGATGTCGGCCAACGCCTGTTGAGCTATTTAACGCACCGACATGGCGTTCGTTGATTGGGTGACACATGCATTCGGGTTTGTTCAGAACGTGGTTGGTTTCCACGGTGATATTATCTGTCCTTTTCTTTATCGACTCGTCTGACAAAGACTTCAGCTTCTTTGAAAGAATATTTGCTTCTATTTTGGGTGGAGCGCTTTTTTCTCTTGGCGTGACCTGGGTGGTCCGAAAGATTTTCTATTAAAATCCGAATGTTCAGTGTCACAGCGCGTTATTGCTAGGCGTGGGATTAGAGCGCTTTCAGGAAAAGTGTG
>CAZVEE010000038.1:0-31551 GCA_964625525.1 uncultured Alphaproteobacteria bacterium
TTTGTTTGGCGCGCTTTCCGGGCGGAAAACCGCGCACACTTTTCCTGAAAGCGCTTTAGGGCACGAGGCTGGGCACCCCGACCCAGGCGCGGTTGAGCAGCCGCGTCATGGGGCCGGGGGCCGGGCGTCCGGCGATGCGTCCGCAGGCTTCGTGATAGGGCGCCACATACCGGATCAGCTCCGGCAAACGCGGATAGAGCCAGCGCAGGCGCGCGCGCCAGCGGGCCGCGGCCTGCGCTTCACGCTCCCCATAGGGCATGGCAAAAGCATCGCGCAGGCGCGGCGGCAGGCTTTCCACAGTCATGGCGTAGAACCAGAAGGGCAGCCAGGGGCGCGGCTGCTCCCCTTCCCCGCGCAACAGCGCATTGACGATCATGCGCCCTTGCCGGCCGGCGCCAAGCAGATTGGAGGCCAGAACCCCATCCGCATAGGTCCGAAACGCGACCCAGTCCGGCGGCAGCACGTCATCGGGGATGCCAAAGAGCCAGGCGAAACGTCGGCTCTCCTGATAATACGCCTCCTTCTGCGCGGACTCGAGCGGCCCCAAAAGGCTCTCGCGCACGGCCATAGCCGTGTCCCACAATGTTGTATGCACCCAGAGCATCGCTTCAACATCATTGGCGCGATAGGGGCTGCCGGCGGTAAACGGGCCCACAGTTTCGGCCATGGTGCCGGTGATGCGGCTGTGAATGGCGTGAACAAGGCGGGCTTTCGCGGCGGCCTGGTCCACGGATCCGAATGTCAGGGAAAAGACGATCTGAAAGGTTCGGTGAAAACGGGCAATCGGAGCTTGGAGACTGGTGGAATGATCCGCCACCCCGGCCGCAACCCAGGGATGGGCGGTTTGCAGCACCAGCGCCCGCCCCGCCCCCAGAAAGGCCAACGCCTCGCGCCCATGGCGCCAGAACGACGACTGGGGGCCGAAGACGCCCTCCACTGGCCCCGGCGCGGCGGCGCGGGCCCGCTCAAGGCCCTGTTCCAGCATGGAGCGGGTCACTGGTCCGTAACCGGACAGGGATGTTGGGGGCGTGTTTCGATCCGACATCAGCGCTCCGTTCCGGCTCGTTCCGGGACAAAATCACAGGCCCGCGCCCTGGCCTCGATCCTGCTTGGTTTAAGGCATGCGAGTGATTTGCTCGGCATGTTCGTCCCCAAACTCGCCCCTGGCCGCACTGCGGTCAGGGGTTTTTTCGCGTTGATCCGCGTTGGGCTCGGCCCGGTCGTCATGGGCTGATGCGGAACACCGCGCGGGCGCTGCGCCCCTCCTGGTCAATGACGGAGACGGTGACGAAGCCCTCCCCATCCGGCCGCCAGTGTGCCAACCGGCCATCGCCCGTGTCCCCCGCAAGCACCGCACCGTTCACCACCCAGGTCAGCCGACCCGTGCCCGCCTCGGCGCGCAGCGGCAGCGGCGCATTGTCCGCCGGGAGCCGCACGCGTGCGCCATGAGGCGGATAGGCAAGACGCGGCGGTGGCGTGGCGGCAGGGTCCATCGCATCCCGCTCGGTGGCCGCGAAGCGGCGCAGACCAGGTGGCAACTCCTTCTGTCCCCGGACCGTCAGCACGGTTTCTGGCGGGGGGGCCATCTCCGGTGGCTCGGCCGGCAGCAGGGAAAACACTTTCAGCATGACCGGCGCGGCGTCATTGCGACCAAAATGCCCGGGCCGGGCGGTGGCATCGGCCCGGCCCACCCAAACGCCCACCGTATAGCGAGGCGATGAACCCAAAGTCCAGGCATCACGAAAGCCATAGGACGTGCCAGTCTTGAAGGCGATCTGCCGATCTCGGACGATATTGCGCGCCCGCCCCCACCCATCGGGCAGGGGGGCTCCGCGCAGCATATCGGTCACATACCAGGCGGCGGCTTCGCCGAACAGGCGGCGCGCCCGCGCCCGCTCGGTCCCGCTGGTAAAGACAAGCGGTTCCACCCGACCGCCATTGGCCAAGCCCGCGAACAGCATGGTCAAGTCCGAGAGTGTCACCCCCGCCCCGCCCAGCGCCACCGGCAGGCTGGCCCCGCCCGCATCGGCCGGCAGCGACAGTCGCACCCCCGCCTGGCGCAGGCTGGCCACGAACCGGTCCGGACCCACATGATCGAGCACCGCCACCGCCGGCACATTTAAGGACTGCTGTAACGCCGTGCGGATGGTGACCGTGCCCTGAAAGCCCCGGTCGAAATTGCGCGGCGCATAGGCGCCAAAGCGCATGGGGCGATCCTCAATCAAGGTCTCCGGATGGATCGCCAGATCATCAAGCGCCAGGCCGTAAATGAACGGCTTCAAAGTCGACCCCGGCGAGCGAACGGCCCGGGCCAGATCCACGTGGCCGGCCGGACCCCAGAAATCATCTCCCCCCAGATAACCAATCACCTGACGGGTGGCATTCTCCACCACCATAATGGCGACGCTGGCGGGATCAGCGAACCCCTGCGCATGACGCGTGGCGAACGCCTCGATCTCCCGTTGCAGGGTTCGGTCGATCGGGGTGGAGATCATCGCCCCCGGTGGCGCCTGCGCGGCGAGGCGGCGGGCCAGCCGGGGGGCATGAAAGGGGAAGGCTTGGCGCCGGTCGGGGATCGGCTCGGCCATGGCCTCGGAGAACTCTTGCGCGGTGATCACCCCCGCATCGCGCAGCCGGCGCAGCACTTTGGCCCGACCCGCGGCTGCCGCTTGGGGGTGGCGATCCGGACGCAGACGTTCCGGCGACTGCGGCAACGCCACGAGAAGCGCCGCCTCGCCGATGGTCAGCGCCTCGGGCTCTTTGCCGAAATAAGCAAGTGAAGCTGCGCGCACGCCCTCCAGATTGCCGCCATACGGCGCCAATGTCAGATAGATGCGCAGGATTTCATGCTTGGAATAGCGCCATTCCAATTGCACCGCGCGCAGCATCTGAATGAGTTTGGCCCCGACCCCGCGCGGGCGGGGCTCAAGCAGTCGCGCGGCCTGCATGGTCAGGGTCGAGGCACCGGAGACGACTTCTCCGTGTCCGATCCATTGCCCGGTCGCCCGGCCCACGGCCAGCGGATCGACCCCCCAATGGCGGTCGAACCGTTTGTCTTCATAGGTCTTGAGCAGAGCCAAAAAGCGCGCGTTCACCGCACCCGGCGCTGCCTCCAGCCGCCAAATGCCATCCTCGGCCAGAAACGCCCGCAGCAGGCCACCCTCCGCATCAAGAACAACCGTGGAGCGATCCTCGAAGCGGGTCAGATCCGGCGGCAGCAGCCGGTCGGCGCACCAGGCCCCGGCCAGCCCGACGACCAGGGCGAAACCCGCCCCGGCCAGCCACTGCCACGCTCGGCCCTTACGGCGCAGCGGGCGCGACCCGGAGCCGGCCTTCACCGGTGCGGGCGAGGATACGCGGCGCATACATGTCCTCCACACGCACGGCCGGCACCGTGAAACTGCCCGGCGTCACCGCGCGCACCACATAGGCCACGGCAAAGTCCGGACGCACAAGGCGCGGCGTCTGACCTTGCTGAGGCCGGGGCTGATAGCGGCTGCCAATGGTGAAGGCCGCCACAAAGCGGTCATCCCGGGCTGACGCCATTTGCGTCTGCGTCAGCGTGGGCAACCAACCATAGAGCGTCTGCCCGCCAGTGCCGGCCGGCAGAACGGTTTCGATCTCAAACCCCGCGGGCAGCAGATCGAGGATCGCCATTTCGCGATAGGTGTTGTCGTCCATACGCCCCTGGATCAGCACTACAAACCGCTCGCTCTGGCGCACGCCGGCCAGATCCGCAGGCGTGCCATCCGCGCCCAGAATGCGCTTGGTCACGGTCAAACCCTCCGCGGCTGGCGGCTGGGCCGCGGACGGAACGCCCTCGGTGGTCACCGCATACCAGAGGGGGCTGTCGCCGGTATTGGTGAGGGTCACGCCCTCGGCCAGGGTCGCCTGATCCGGGTTCAGCACAATCGGGTCCGCTGCGACGGGCAAGGCGATCCCCTCGGCACCGAGGGCCAAGCCCGTGCCGTCATCAGGGCGCATAGCATCCAAATGATGGGCGGCGAGCAGCATCCAGGCCATATCCTGAGTGGTCAGGAACGCATAGCGGGTCGGGAACTCGGCCGCCCGCTCAAACAGTACCGGAAGGATGTCCGTGCGCCGACTTTCCGCCGCCAGCGCCGTGACGGCGGCAATATCGCGGTGGAGGCTGCCATAAGGCAGTGCCTCATAGGTCACCGGCTGCGTCGCGCCGGTCACGAGGCTGACCGCCTGGGTGAAGGCAATGCCACCGCGCGCCCGGTCGCCAACGGCGTCGAGAGCGGCGCCGAGCAGGGCGTGACTGATCCCGCTTGTCAGCTCCCCGCGCTGGGTGTCAAAGAAGTAACGCAAGTCGGCGATGGGCGCCTCGCCGCGTTTGGCGAGCACGTAATAGGCATAAACGCGCGCATTGGCGTCGCGCCAGGTGGCCTCGGCCAGAGTGCCGAGCCAGCGGTTCCCCCGGCGCATGGCATCGCCCGGCACCACATAGCCTTCGTCCTTGGCCGCTCCCAAGAAATCAAGCGCAAAGACCGTGAGCCACAGGGCCGCCTCACTCCCGGAGCGGCTCCACATGCCAAAGGCACCGTCGGGGCGCTGAAGATCAAGCACCCGGTCTACGGCCTGCTGAATGCGAGGCGCGAGGCCTTCATCCGTATCGATCCCACTCGCCGCGGCGATCTCGTTAAAGTAGAGCAACGGGAAAGCCCGTGAGGTGGTCTGCTCCACACAGCCATAGGGGTAGCGCTGCAAAGCCCGCAACAGACCAGGCACGTCATAGCCGCGCGAGGACGCCAACGACGCGGTCAGCGTCGCCGTATCCGGCGTCAAGCCCTCCAAAAGGCTTGCATCCAAAGTCAGGTCCGTACCGGGCTCCAGGAAAGCGCCGCGTTCGCGCGAGAGAGGCAGGCGCGGCTCCCGGATTTCCATGGTCCATTCCCGGCTCAGAGCAAACCCATCCGGTCCCGTCACATCGAGCATCACTGTCGCCAAGCCCGGCACCGTGGCCGTCAGATCCACTGGCGCCCGCCGCTCGTCACCGGGCGCGAGCGTCACGGCGGTCTCCAGAACCGTCTCGGGCTCGGCCTCGGGCGTGGCGACCCGCACGGCTGCTTCATAGCGGCCTTGCGCGCCGTCCACGTTCAGGATTTGCACCGTGGCCTGGCCCGTATCCCCCGGCGCCAGGAAGCGGGGGAAAAACATGTCTCCCACCACCGGGCGGCGGATGGTCAGCGCCTGCTCGCCATGGCCCACCGCGTCGGGCGAGAACGCCACAGCCATCATGCTCAGCTCACCAACGAAATCGGGAATCTCCAGGGGCACCAGCGCCTGGCCATTGTCATCAAGCGCAACGATGCCGGAGAACAGCGCCACCGTCTTCGTCGGCACCACATTCAAAGAACCGGCGTCGGCCATGCCGTCGCCGCCGGAGCGGATTTCACCCGTTTGACCCGCCGCATCGGCGATCAAGCGCCCGTAATCGTCGCGGATATCAACGCCCAGCCGGCGTTTGCCGAAATAATGCGCCTCCGGGGCCGGGGCCTCAAAATCAGTGAGATTGAGAATACCCGTATCCACAGCCGCCAAGGTCACATAGGCCCCGCGCGGCGCGGCGCCCCCGTCGCGGGCGCTGATCTGGACGGGCACGGTGATCTGCTGTTGCGGCGCCACGACCTCGGGCATGTCGAAGCTGACATCCAATGTGCGGCTGGTCTGATCCACAGCCAAATGGGTCAGGCCGATGGCGCGCACCGGAGCCGCGTCGTCGCCATCGGAAAGCGGACGATAGGCGGTGACCATGACATAAGCGCCCACGCCCCAGTCCTCGGTGACCGGGACGGTCACGGTGTCGCCCTGGCCGGACAGCGTCACCTGACGGGTATCAATGACCCGGTCATTGGCGATGGTCACGAGCGCGCGGCCGGTCATGGGCGCGGCGATCGCGATGCGCGCCTGCTCCCCCACCGCATAAGTGGCTTGGTCGCTGCTCACGGTCACCCGGTCCGGCCGGCCGTCCTGGGACCCGCCATACCAGCCCACATAGAACCGCACGCTGGAGCGCGCGCCAGACTGATCATCCGCCACTTCCAGGCGATAGGTGCCGTAGTCGAGGCTGTCTAGGGTCACGCCCGCCGGCGCGTCCGCGACGAGATCTTGCGTTCCCGCCGCGACCGGACGATCCCGGACGATGCGCTCATACCGCCATTCGTTATTGAGCTGATACCATTGATAATTGACGATCTCGCGCACCACTTGCCAGGTGATCCCGGCGCGGCCTACACGGGCACCTTCCGGGTCAAGCGCGACGAGATCGAAGCTCGCCGCCTGGCCCCGGCGCACGCCGCCACCGTCGAAGCGATTGCGAATGCCCAGCTCCAGCGCACGGGTGCGCACGGGGATCGAGATCCGCTCCGCCAAGCGGCGGCCGCCGGGCTCGAACAGGCCCACGGTCACATCGGCGCGCAGGATCCTGGACGTTGCCGGCACCGGATCCACGACGCCGGTGACGCGCGCCCGGCCTTGCGCGTCCGTGCGGTCCACGGTGAGCTGCGCAAAGGTCGGCGAGAACTGTTCCTGCGCCAAGCCGAAGCGGTAATCTGCAAAGTTCGGGAACGGACGGGCATCAGGCACCAGGCGCAGCGAGGCTTCGCCATCCAGATTGGCAGCCGCAGCGCCATAGAGATAGCGCGCCTCCAGGCCGATCTCCAAAGCGTCGCCCGGCTCCACATAGGCCACTTCGGAGGACAGCGTCATCTCCAGACGCTCCGGCACGAAATCCTGCACGTCGAAGGCCACCGAGCCAATGGGCGGTTGGGACGGATCCAGATGCGCGCTGGCGGTCCAGCGGCCGCGGGGCGCACTGCGCGACAGGGTGACCGGCAGATGCGCCGTGCCCGCCTGCTGCTGGTTCACGGTCTGACGGCGATATTCAATCCCGTCCGGGCGGCGCACGATCACGGTCAGCGGCACAGCGTCGAGCGCCTGCGCCCGGTCATCGCGCAACATGGTGACAATTTCCACCGTCTCGCCCGGCCGATAAATGCCGCGATCAAGATAGAGGAACGCATCGGTCGGCCCCGGCGCCCGACGCCCGGACACGCCACGATCACTGAGGTCAAAGCCGGCGCGGCGCAGATCCAAGAAGTTAAAGTCGTCCCCGCGATAGGCGAAAACCATGACCGGGGCCATGCCGCCATCTCCGCGCATCAGGCCTGGATCAAAGCGCACGCTGCCGTCGGATCCCGTGCGCGCCGTGCCCAGGATCTCGTTATTGCGCGCCACCAGCACCACTTCGGTGCCGGCCAGGGTCTGAGCGCTGTTCAGGGAGCGCACAAAAACCGTCAGCCCGTCTGTGCCGGCAAAGCTGGTGAGGCCCAGATCAGACTCCACCACCCACTGCACGGCCCGCTCGCCGTAAGACACTTCATCATCGCGATCAGCGGCGTTCTCGGCCAGGATCAGATAGGCGCCCGGCTGAGCATCGCTCAAGGCCTCGCGGATCGGGAACAGGGTGCGCACGGAGCGATTGCGCACGGCCGCCACGCTCAGAGTGCCATCCCACACCACCCGGCCGCGCTGAGATTCAATCTGCTGCACGTCCCAGCCATAGAGCACGCGGGAATCCAGCAACCCGCTCTGCAATTGCGAAAGCAGCCGGTCGCCCACCCGGATCACTCGGATGGCCAGCGCGTCCACATTCACGGTGGTAATGGGCACACCGTCCGAGCTTTCGCGCGGCAAGATCACGCCGGAGCCGAAGGCGATCACCGCCGGGCGATCGCGCAATTCCACCGGCACCACTTCGTCGAATTCGGTGCGCGCGCCACTGGCGGCCGGCAGGCCTTGGCGAAGGGTCACCGTATAGGTCTCGCCAAAGGCCAGGCCGCCGAGGCAGAGCAGCGGGCCTTCCGCGGTGATCGCCGGACGCACCTCTTGGGCAAAATCCAGATAGTCGCCGTAGCGCACACTGTCGTCGCGCGCCAGGTCTTCGCTGAACACCAGGCAGGCTTCCGGCGCATCGGTATCGGTGCGCACCTCAAGGCGTGTGAAGACGAAACCGTCCTCCTCGCTCGTACCGCTATCCATCGTCCGTTGCGCGGACAGCCGGCGCGCCGCGGGCCGCCCCAAGCTCGCTTCACCGGCGGCGCGCCCCGCAGCGCTTTGAGGGTCTTCCGGGGGCAGCACCGATTCCAGGCTTGGCAGCTGGCTCAGATCGTCCGTGTCGGATGGCGCCTCACGATCAAAGCCTCCTCCGACGAAAAGGAAGCCGAGCACGGCGGCGACAGCGAGTAATCCGGCGACAATGGCGCTGGTGCGATTCATGATGGTGCCCCTCTGCGATGGCGTGCATCCCGCACGTCCCTTGACCACACAGCCTTGGCCAAACAGCCTTGGCCACATGGCTCTGGTGGCGTCGTCTCTCCGGCGCGGCCCAGCCCGGAGTCCCCAGTACCCCACCTTGTCTGTCATGCTTGGGCTTTATGACGATTTTCAGGCTTGTGCACCAGCGCGTTGCACGCGTTGACGGCGTGTTTTACCCGCCTGAAGAGTTTGCCGGCGCTACGGCCCGACGCGCACCGGTGTATCCAATAAGCGAGATTGGCACGGCAAAGGGATCACCGGCCCCATCTTGAAAGCCCAGGGTCGCTCGGCGCCCCGCCCGCAAGCTCGCATCGAGATCCCCCATCAGCGGAAACAGCGCCGAACAGCCCTGCTGGGTGCAGCGGGCATAGGGCGCCTGCGCGCCGGTCTCGCCGTCAATGGCAAGCGCCACACCCGGCGGCAACGCCACACCCAGCGGCAATACGACTTCCAGAACCGGCGGCACATTGGCCCCCCCGGGCCGACCAATCCGCAAGGAGAGGGTCGGCCCGCCTTCGGCAGGCAGGCCCGGCAGGCTGATGCTTTGAAAGGCGATGCACTGGCGCCGCGCGCCCTCGTCGAGCACAATGCACTGCGCCGTCCAGTCCCCATGCCGGGTCACCGTGGGGCGCTGGCCGCCCACCGGATCAGGCGCCGGCTGGGCAAAGGCGATGTCAGGAGCCAGCAGCAAGGTCCCGGCAGCGATGAGGCGGGCGATGATCATGCAACGGGTCCCGTGGCCAGGCGCGGCATAGCCTCCACCAGCGGCAGCAGCGGCGGCAGGTGGGTCCAGCGCGCGGCCGTATCGGGCACCGGGCCGAACCCGACCATCGGCACACCCGGCAGGAACTGGCGCAGGGTCTGCTGAAGTTCATCCATGGGCACCGGCCCGTCGCCGTGGTCGGAGATCACCAGACCCGCCAGCGGCGCCCCGCTCTGGCGCAACACGGCGGCAGCGGTCAGGATATGGCTGATGGTGCCCAGATAGGCCCCCGCCACCAACAGCGCCGGCAGCTTAAGCGCCCGCAGCCAGTCCAGCACCAGCACCTCATCGGTCACCGGCGCCATAAGGCCGCCGACGCCCTCCACCAGCACCAGATCCTCCGACCCTTTGAGCCCGGCGCGGCAGAACTCCAGGATCGGCTCGAAGGCCAGCACGGCGCCCGCGCGCCGGGCAGCCATGTTGGGCGCCAGGGCCGCACGGTACAGCCACGGTGTTACAGACGCGATGGTTTCCCGTGTGACGGGCCGCCCGAGGCTTTGCAGCAGTTGCCCGGGATCAGACGCGGCCAACCCCTCGGTGCTGTCCATGTCCACACCGCTCGCCACCGGCTTGAGCACCCGCACCGAGCGTCCGGCATCTCGCGCCTGAGCCGTCAGCGCGCAGGCCACCAGCGTCTTGCCGATTTCCGTGCCGGTGGCGGTGATGAACAGGCCCTGTGTCATCCGTGTTGCGCCTTCGCTGGTCAAGAGAGGTCCGCGCCTTTCAGCAGATCCGCCACCAGGGCGGCGGCCCGATCTATATCGCCCGCTTCGTGATCGGCCGCAAAGGCAAAGCGCAGGCGCGCCGTGCCCCCCGGGACCGTCGGCGGACGGATCGCCGTGACCAGCAGACCTTCCGCCTCCAGTTGGGCCGAGGCCGCCAGGGCCGCCGCGGCGGTCCCGAAAATCACCGGCACGATGGGACTGCGCGCTGCGGGCAAGCCCAAACGGGCACAAAAGCGGGCGGCGTGGGCAAGGGGCCTCGCGACGCGCTCGGGCTCCTGCGCGATCACATCCAGGGCCGCCAGCGCCGCCGCCGCCGCACTGGGCGGCAGGCCCGTGGCATAGACCAGGGTGCGGGCACGATTGCGCAGCAACTCACACACTATGTGGCTGGCGCAGACATAGCCGCCGAGACTGCCCAGAGCCTTGGACAGGGTACCCATTTGCAGTGGCACCTGCGCCGGTGGATCGAAGGCAAACGCCGAGCCGCGGCCGCCGCCCAGCACGCCCACCCCATGGGCGTCATCAGTCATCAGCCAGGCCTCATACTCGGCACACAGCGCCAGCAGCTCCGGCACCGGCGCCACGTCCCCGTCCATGCTGAAGACCCCGTCAGTGACCACCAGCGCATGACGCACCCGAGGCCGGATTTCCGCCAGCAGCGCGCGCAGATGCTCCAGATCATTGTGGCGGAAGACACTCACCGGCGCCCGGCTCGCCGCCGCGCCCGCGTGAATACAGTTATGGGCCAGCGCATCGACACAGATCGCGTCTTCTGGCCCCACCAGCGCCGGGATCGTCCCCAGATTGGCCAGGTAGCCAGACCCAAAGACGACGGCGTCCTCGCTTTGCTTCAGCGCCGCCAACCGCGCCTCAAGAGCGGCAAACAGGGGATGATTGCCGGTGACCAGCCGCGACGCCCCCGCCCCGGCCCCATGGGCCTCAATCGCGGCCTTGGCTGCGGCCATCACGCGGGGATGATGGCTCAGGCCCAGATAGTCGTTACAGGAGAAGGACACCAGATCCCGCCCCTTCCGGCGCACGCGGGCGCCTTGCGTCCGGGCACTCTCCCGGAGCGTGCGGCGCAGGTTGCGGTTTTCCAGGCTATCGAGTTTGGCGCTGGCAAAACGGTCTAGGGAGGCGGGCATGGGCGCGATTGAGGTCCTTGAGGCACGACACTGTTCCCGGCATATGGGGCCGAGCCTTGACCCCGCAAAGGCGCCGGTGGAATGATCCGGCGATCAATGCCCCTTACGTCCTCCTCAGTAGAAAGTCCGTGCGCCATGACGCTCAACAGCCCCACCGTCTCGCCCCCCTCGCCCTTCGCCGCACCGCTCGGGACCGTGCGCCATGACTGGACGCGGGACGAGGCTGACGCGCTGGCCCGGATGTCTTTCGCGGACCTGATCTTCACCGCGCAGACGGTGCATCGGACCCAGTTCGATCCCAATGCGGTGGAGAAAGCGGAACTGCTCTCCATCAAAACCGGCGGGTGCCCGGAAGACTGCGGATATTGCAACCAGTCTGCCAAATTCGACACGGGCCTGAAGGCCACCAAGCTCATGGAAGCCGAGACCGTGGTGGCCGAGGCCCGCGCGGCGAAAGAGCGCGGCGCCACCCGCTACTGCATGGGTGCGGCATGGCGCTCGCCCAAGGATCGGGATATGGATGCGATCCTCACCATGGTGCGCGAGGTCAAGGGGCTGGGGCTGGAGACCTGCATGACCCTTGGTATGCTGACGGGTGAGCAGGCGGCGCGCCTGAAAGAGGCGGGCCTTGACTACTACAACCACAACATCGACACCTCGGAAGAGTACTACGACAAGGTCATCACCACACGGACTTTCGAGGATCGACTCGATACACTGGCAAAGGTGCGCGACGCAGGCATCAATGTGTGCTGCGGCGGCATTGTGGGCATGGGCGAAGAAGCCGATGATCGCACGGGCATGCTGCTGACGCTGGCGAACCTGCCGGAGCATCCAGGCTCGGTGCCCATCAACGCGCTGATGCCCACCAAGGGCACACCGCTTGGCCAAAGCGACGCTCTGCATCCGGTGGATTTCGTGCGCACGGTCGCCATGGCCCGCATCATGATGCCGCGGTCCGTGGTGCGGCTGTCAGCGGGCCGGGAGAACATGAGTGATGAAATGCAGGCGCTGTGCTTCCTCGCCGGGGCGAACTCCATCTTTGTGGGCGCAAAGCTTCTGACCACGGCCAATCCGGATGCGGATCAGGACGCGACCCTATTCGCCCGCCTAGGCCTGCATGCGGCCGCGCCCGCAGCATCCGCCAACGCCACCGAATGAGAAGCCCGCGACAGACGCCGGACATGGCCCCAGCGGATTGGTTTACCACCGGCCGCCCCCATGTCTGGCTGCCTTACACCCAGATGAAGACGGCCGCGCCGCCGATTCCCGTGCACGCGACCGAGGGCACACGGATCATCCTGGAAGACGGGCGGGAGCTGATCGATGGGGTGGCGAGCTGGTGGACGGCGTGTCACGGCTATAACCACCCGCACATCGCCGAGGCGGTGCGCGCGCAGCTTGACCGCATGCCCCATGTGATGCTGGGCGGGTTGGCCCATGAGCAGGCGTTCCGCCTCGCCCAGCGCTTGGCGGATCTGCTGCCCGGCGACTTGTCCCGCGTCTTTTTCTCCGAGTCCGGATCGGTATCGGTTGAAATCGCCATGAAGATGGCGGTGCAGTATTGGATCAATCGCGGCGAACAGGGGCGCAACCGCTTCGTCAGCTTCCGCGGCGGCTATCACGGCGACACCTTCGCGACCATGTCCGTGTGCGACCCGGACGAAGGCATGCACACGCTTTTTTTCGGCGCCCTCGCCCGCCAACATCTGGCTGACCTTCCCACGACACCCGAGCGCCTGGCCGCCCTTGATGCGCTGTTGACGGAGCATCAGGCCAGCCTTGCCGGTGTTCTGGTGGAGCCGCTGGTGCAGGGCGCGGGGGGCATGGTGTTTCACGACGCCGAGACGCTGCGGGCCCTGCGAGACCTGTGCGACCGCCACGGTCTGTTGTTGATCTTCGACGAGATCTTCACCGGTTTTGGGCGCACGGGCGACCTCTTCGCTTGCACCGGTACCGGTGTGACGCCCGACATCATCACCCTGTCGAAGGCCTTGACCGGCGGCACCCTGCCGCTCGCCGCCACGGTTGCGGGCGAGCATGTGTATGACGCATTCCATACGGATGATCCCGGCGCCTGCCTGATGCACGGGCCCACTTATATGGGCAATGCGCTCGCCTGTGCCGCGGCCAATGCCGCCCTCGACCTTTTCGAGCGAGAGGATCGCATCGGCGCGGCCCGGCGGATTGAATCCGGCCTGCGCGCGGGCCTCGCGCCCGCCCACGCCATACCGGGCGTCGTCGATGTGCGGGTCAAAGGCGCCATCGGTGTCATTCAGGTTCCCGACCTGCCGCGCCTTGATGCCCTCAAACGCGCCTTTGTGGAGGCGGGCGTGTGGATCCGCCCCTTCAATGGCGTCATCTACACCACCCCCGCGCTCACCATCAGTGACGAGGATCTGGGCACGCTCACCCGCGCCATGGTCTCGGTTACGGCGGCGTGGGCCTCCACAGCAGAATAAGGACGACAGCCATGGTCGAGGCGGTTTTGTGGGATTTCGGCGGGGTGCTGACGACCTCGCCCTTCGAGGCGTTCAACCGTTACGAAGCGGCCCAAGGGATTCCAAAGGACTTCATCCGCACTGTGAATGCCACGAATCCGGAAACCAATGCCTGGGCCCAATTCGAGCGTAGCGCCGTGAGCATGGCCGACTTTGACACCCTGTTCGCCGCCGAAACCCGAGCCGCGGGCCACGAAATTCCGGGCCGAGTGGTCATCGGCCTCCTGCATGGGGATGTGCGCCCGGAAATGGTCCATGCCCTGAAGACCTGCGCCAACCATTTCAAGACCGGCTGTATCACCAATAATGTGAAACCCGAAGGCGGCGGCGATTTCTGGACCGATGATCAGCGCGGGGCCGAGATCGCCGCCATCTTCGAGATCTTCGACCATGTCATCGAAAGCGCCAAGGCCGGCATCCGCAAGCCCGACCCGCGCATTTACGAAATGATGTGCGAGGCGCTGGGCGTCGCGCCGGATCATTGCGTCTATCTCGACGATCTGGGCATCAATCTGAAGCCCGCCAAAGCCATGGGCATGACCACCATCAAGGTGGGCGATCCGGCCATCGCCATCACCGAGTTGGAAACCGCAACCGGGTTGATCCTGCGCTGACTCAGCCTTCCGGGTCGTGCAGGCCCTGGGCGGCTTGGGCATGGCGCCGTGCTGCCTCGCATTGTTCCGGGGATAAGCCCAACTGGCCCGCGACCCGCCCGATCATATGCTCCTCGAACCGGTGGAGGGAACCGTCCGCGTAAGCGACTTCCCACAACATCGACAGCAGTTCCTGACGCTCGTCCACGGAAAAGCCGGTCGCGATGGCCTTCACGAACATGCCATCGGAATAGACCTCGTCACTTTCCCGTTCCGCCACGCGGATTAGAGCCTCGGCGTCGGCTCCGGTCAGGGCGAACCGGGGCGCCACCAACGCCTTGATGGTGTTGCGCTCCTTGGCGTCGAAATCCGCATCAAGGCGCGAGGCCTCCACCAACAGCGCCGCCGCCGCCACCTGGCGCCGGTCGAAGGCCCGCTCGGGTGCCGCCGTGCCGGCCTCGGCCGGTTTGCCTTCCAGGAACCGCATCAGTCTCGTCAGCATGCCATCCACCTCAGGGTTGGGATCATTGAGCGCTTTCAGGAAAAGTGTGTGCGGTTTTCCGCCCGGAAAGCGCGCCAAACCAAAGACCGAGAGCCGTTTCAATGATCTGGTTTTCATTGAAACGGCTCATTGTGCGTCACTGTACTGGCTCGGGCGTCCCTGTCACCCAGCACGAAAATGACTGAGGCGTCATTCTTTGTGGACACATCGCCAGGACTAGGACTACGCTTACGTGACGAGGGCGTCAGAAAGCCGCCCTTAAGGCCTGACAGGGCACAGTTCGGGTTGGGAAGGAGACACACTATGGTTCAGCAAATCACCAAAGATGATGCCTACGACGCCGTCGCGCCGGATGACTTTCCCGCCATGATGGTGCCCGAGCGCTATAATGAGCGCACGACCGCCTTCGACAAGATCATCTCCGCGACCCATGACCATTTTTGGGATCCGCTCGACAGCCGCTACATCGACTACACCACCCCCTTCGACATGGATAACGAACCCATGTTGCCCGAAGACATGGTGCCGGCGCTGCAAACGCGCTTGCTCGACGAAAAGCTCCAGGGCCGGGAGCGCGTGCGCTTCATCAACCGCAATGCACAATGGATGCTGTCGAGCATTCTGCATGGGGAGCAAGGCGCGCTGTCACTGTCGGCGAGCCTGGTGCATGTGCTGCGCGATCCGGGTGCCCAGGAATATGCCGCCAACCAGGCCCGCGAAGAGGCCCGCCATGTCACCGCCTTCGCCCGCTACATCAAGGCACGCTGGGGCCAGCCCATGCCCGTGGGACCGACACTGGGCACTCTGCTTACGGACATTGTGAATGCGCCGGAAGTCTATAAGAAAGTCGTTGGCATGCAGATGCTGGTGGAGGGCCTGGCCATGGGCGCCTTTGCGACCATGTACACCAAATCCAGCGACCCGCTGCTGCGCCGGCTGACCCAGCTCGTCATGACCGATGAGGCGTTCCACCACAAATTCGGAAAGATCTGGGCCGATCGCACGGTGCCCAAACTCGATGAAGCGGAACAGAACATCATTGAGGACTGGGCCGCGGAATGCTTCCAGACGCTTCTGTTCAATCTCGTCAGCCCCCAGCAGATGAGCGCCATCTACGAGGAGTTTGGCTTTGATTGGCAGGAAGTGCATGCCGCCTTTGAAGAGACCATGACGGACGATGAACGGCGCGAGCGCATGCGCGAAGGCACCGATATCTTCCGTGTCTTGATCAAGACCATGCTCAAAGCGGGGATCATCACCGACCGCACGCGCGACTTCTATTCTTTCTATGTGGACATGGACGAGCTGCGCCGGGAAGGCGATCACATGATCGGTGACGATATCGCCGAGGAAGGCATCGCGTTCCTGAAAACCATCAACTTTTCCGACCGGCCGGGCGCTCTGGCGGCGGAATAATCTGTCCCCAAAAAGATACGGGCCGGCTGCGCGCGCGTGCAGCCGGCCCGTCTCCCCCTGTTACGGCGCGCTTAATGGCGTATCTCGCGCCGCCACCCCACAGGAAACCATCTGTCCGCCGCGCCCGTTCCGGTTCTCTGACCCCGTTTCCGGGCGGAACCATTCGTGGACAGAATGGATCCGGACGCTGCGGGCCGGATCATCGATCCGACAGTCCTGATCTTTCAAGGCACGTGCCAGGGCGCGGGCGGTTCATTCTGGCGCGGACTCGGCCAAATGATCTTGTTTTGTTCTACGGTCGCGCTATTCTGGCGCCCATGATGACGTCTGAGCCGCTCATCCGTCCCGAAGAAACGCAAGCCCTGACCCGGGGGGTCAGCCGGTTGTTCATGGCGCTTGGCTTCGCGCCATTATGCGAGGTGCCGCTGGCGTCCGGGCGGCGGGTGGATGTGGCCGGGCTTGCCCGCGACGGCACCATCATCGTGGCAGAGATCAAATCGAGCCTAGAAGACTTCCGGGCCGATCAAAAATGGACCGACTATCTGGACCATTGCGACCGCTTCTATTTCGCCGTGGGCGATCGCTTTCCCCAGGCCGTGCTGCCTGAACAGACCGGCCTTATTGTTGCGGACCGGTTCGGCGGCGCGATTCTGCGCGAGGCCCCCCAGGCCAAACTCCATGCCAGCCGGCGCAAGGCCATGACCTTGCGCCTGGCGCGGCTGGGGGCGGAACGGCTCGCGCGCGGGCTTGACCCGGATATGGGCCTCTTGCCGGACGTCCCCTGACGGCAAGCCCGACGCCTGGATCAGCGCGGGGCGCGCTTGGCCAGGATCCGCTGCAAGGTCCGGCGGTGCATGTTCAGCCGGCGCGCCGTCTCCGACACATTATTCCCACACAGCTCATAAACCCGCTGGATGTGCTCCCACCGCACCCGGTCGGCAGACATGGGGTTTTCCGGCGGCTCCGGCGTTTCGCCCGGCCCGGCAAGCAAGGCCCGCTCCACATCATCCGCATCCGCCGGTTTGGAGAGATAATCCACTGCGCCGAGCTTCACGGCCGCAACCGCCGTAGGGATGTTGCCATAACCGGTCAGCATGACCACCCGTGCTTCCGTGCGCGACTGATGAATGGCAGACACCACGTCCAGGCCGCTGCCGTCACCCAGACGCAGGTCCACCACGGCGAAATCCGGCGGCGTTCGGTTGACGATCTCAATGGCCTCGGCCTTTGTCTCCGCCGTCAGCACCGTATACTCGCGCCGCTCCATGGCCCGCGCGAGGCGGCTGCAAAACGGATGATCATCATCGACGATCAACAGCGTCCGTCCGGCACCAAGGGCCGGCGCCGGACGCGGCGCATCTTCCGGGCCAGAAGCCCGCACATAAGCGTCCATGGTCTTCTCCTCTTCCTCACTCATGCGTCACGACCCGCGACCAGGTCTCCTCCCTCTCGTCCTTCCGTCCGGATACGGTGGATCGGCCAGCGCACCGTCACCACCGCCCCGCCCCGCTCACCCGGCGACGTGCCGCCCGGGGAATTGGCAATGGACAGGACCGCGCCTGTGCGCTCCAGCAGGGTTTTGGCAATGAAGAAGCCAAGGCCCATGCCGTGCTGGCCATCCGCTTCAATCCCGTCATCATCGAACGCACCCTCGCCCGGCCGGGGCGGGCGCGTTGTGATGTAAGGCTCGCCCAGCCGGTCCATGATCTCCGGCGCAAAACCCGGCCCATCATCGGAAATCCGCACCCGCAGATGATCCTTCGACCAGGTGGCGGCGAGCTTGACCCGCGCGCAGGCGAAATCAACCGCGTTCTCGACGAAATTGCCAAGCCCGTACAGAATCTCCGGGCGCCGCGTAATACGGGGCTCCGGCCCGGCCTCCATGCCGATGGGCAGCGCAGTCACATCGACCGCAATACCCATGTCGCGATGGGGCATGGCGATAGACTCCAGCACCGCTCGCAGCGGCATTTCCGTCATCATACTGTCGCCCTCATCGGGCTCACGGGACAGGCGCGACAGGATCTGGCGACAGCGTTCCGCCTGATCGCGCATCAGTTTGACATCATCGAAATGCGGATTGTCTGCCGGCAGGTCGCGGCTCATCTCTTTGGCCACCAGGGCGATGGTGGCCAGCGGTGTGCCCAGCTCATGAGCCGCCGCCGCCGCCAGCCCGCCCATGGCCGCCAGGCGTTGTTCGCGCGAGAGCACCTGCTGCGCCGCCGCAAGAGCCGTGTGCATGCGGTCTGTCTCTCGCGAGACCCACCACGCATAGGCCGAATTAAACATGATCGCGAAGGCCATCGAGACCCAAATCCCCGCCACATAGACCGGTTCCAGGCGCAGCGGCGCCCCCTCATACCAAGGCAGCGGTACGTGGACGAAGGCCATGACGCTGATCAGCACAATGGCGAGCACACCCACAAGCACGGTGGAGCGCAGATTCAGGACCGAGGCGGAAATCGTCAGCGGCGCCAGCATGAGCAGGGTGAACGGGTTCACCAAGCCCCCTGTCAGGCCCAGGATCACCGCGATCTGCGTAATGTCGAAGGCCGCATGAGCCGTCGCCTCGGTCATGCTCAGGCGCCGGCTGAACGGAAACCGCACATGCAGGAACAGATTTACCGCGGCACTGGCGGCAATGGTCATCAGACACGCGACCAAAGGCAGGTCGAAGCCGAAACCGAACTGCACCACCATCACCGCCGCGGACTGCCCCGCCACCGCGATCCACCGCGCGACCATAAAGGTGCGCAGGCGTACGCTTTTAGCGCCGGGGCCAAGCTCCGGTGGCCGCCCGGTCAAGCTGCCGAGCACATCGTTCCACATCTGCGCGGGCGCATCGCGCAAGGTAGACGCTATGGTTGTTGGTTGGCTCATGGTTGTCTTGTACTCCGGACGTGTAAAAATAGTGCGGGCGCGGGCGCGGGCGAATGCTGTCCGGACATCCCTGGCCAGGGCCGCAAACGCAAAAGCCCGGACCAACCGGTCCGGGCTTCCAAAGTGACGTGTTTTCAGACCGTTTCGGGCGCTTTGCCCTTAGTACTCAGCGCCCGCGTCGCGCAGGATGGCCACAATGTCGCGGTGGCCATTGCGTTCAGCCACTTCCATGGCGGTCCGGCCGGTCATCTCCGTCGCTGTCAAATCCGCGTCATGCTCGATCAACAGGCGCACCACCGCCGCATGGCCCAGATTGGCGGCCTTGAGCAATGGCGGCTCGTTTTGCTCGCCCGGCATATCCGGGTCGGCGCCGCTGGTCAGCAAAGCGCGCACCATGGCCACATTGCCCAGTTCCGCAGCCCGGCTCAGCGCGGTGCGATCATCCGGGCGAGAGCGATCGTCAGGGCGCGCACCCCGCTTCAGCAGTTCCTGGACGAAAAAGGCATCTCGTGTTTCGACCGCCAGAACAAGGGCCGGCACCCCTTGGGTGTTGCGGATGGTGGGACGGGTCTGCTTGACCAGCTCCAGCATGAATTTCTCGCGATCCTTGTCCTCGATCGCCTTAATCAGCGGGTTTCCGCCGCCCAGGCTGTCAAAGACGCTGGCCCGGGCGTCCGGCGCCGTGCCCCACAGGCCGGCCGCCGCCAGCAAAACCGCCATTGCCAGGATCCGCGTCATCTTGCCCATGTGCTGTCTCCACCATTGCACCGCGCGTGCACTCTTGCGCCCAGACCTTATGTAAGAGAACACGCTATCATGTCACGGGATCCGGCACGAACTTGGACCCCACTTTTCATTGTCAGGCGCGCTGACTTTAGGGATAGGCCATGACCACTGCTCCCGAACACCCCTCCGGCGAAACGCGGCTGCGCACGGCCATCACGGCACTGCTCGTCACCTTGCTTGTGCTGCTTGGTGTCTCCGTCACGGCTTTCCTGTTGCTGCCTTCAGGCGAGGACCAGGATGTGCGCGCCCAGATCGGAGGACCCTTCACCCTGACGGCCCATACGGGCGAAACGGTGACCGACCAGACCTATAACGACAAGCTGAAGCTGATTTTTTTCGGCTTCACCTATTGTCCGGATGTCTGCCCCATTAGCCTGAGCACCATGACCCGCACCATGGAGATGCTGGGTGATGAGGCGGAGCGGGTGCAGCCCCTCTTCATCACGATCGACCCGGAACGCGACACCGCCGAGGCGCTCGCCCAGTATGTGACCCATTTCCACCCGAGCCTGGTGGCCCTGACCGGATCGCAAGAGGCCATCGCGGATGTCGCCCAGTCGTATTTCGTGGGCTACACCAAGGTCTATGACGAGAGCGCGACAGACTATCTGATGGACCACTCGGTGCTGGTGTATCTCATGAGTGAGGACAACGATTATCTGGCGCATTTCAACCATCAAACCTCACCCGAAGAGGTTGCATCCACCATTCGTGAGCACCTCTAAGGCAGCCCCTGTCCGTTGCGGTTGCGCCAGACGCGGGAGCGGACAGCCCCCCGTGTAATGGGGAACACCAGAGCGGCCCGGACGCCGTCACGGGCTTTGCTTTCCTTTGTTGCACTGCACTAAACTGGTGGATGGGGAGTGGGCCGCTGGCAGGGCTCTTGCGAGAGCCTGCCGCGATCCGCGTGCAACGAAGGGGTTCTGTGGTGCTGTACAGTGTTTACGAGATGAATCACGCCGCCGTAGCGCCCTTGCGCTTCATGGCGGATATCAATCAAGCCGTCTTCCGCAGCCCCCTGAACCCGCTGAGCTACACGGTGGTGGGCCGCACCATCGCGGCGGCCAATGATGTCTTTGAGTCCGCCACCCGGCGCTATGGCAAGCCCGCGTTCGGTCTGCCCGAAACTCTGGTGAATGAGCAACCGGTGCCGATCACCGAGCGCATTGCGTGGCGTAAAACCTTTTGCCAGCTCAAGCATTTCTGCCGCGACCCAGAGATCCTCCAGGACGCGCGCGGCGGCAACACCACGCCCGACCCCAAAGTGCTGATCGTCGCGCCGCTCTCCGGCCACTACGCCACACTGCTGCGCGGTACGGTGGAGGCCATGCTGCCGGAGCACGACGTTTATATCACCGATTGGCGGGACGCGCGGAATGTGCCGGTCTCGCGCGGCCGCTTCGACCTACATGACTACATCGACTATCTCATTGATATGTTGGAATTTTTGGGCCCTGGCACGCATGTGATGGGGGTCTGCCAGCCGGGCCCGGCCGTGTTATGCGCCGCCGCGCTGATGGCCGAGGACGAGCACCCTGCCGCGCCCGCGTCCATGACCCTGATGGGCAGCCCCATTGATACCCGCAAGAGCCCGACCGAACCCAATATTCTGGCCGAGGAACGGCCCTATGAGTGGTTCCGGGACAACATGATTATGACCGTGCCCTTCCCCAATCCGGGCTTCGGGCGGCGGGTCTATCCGGGCTTCATCCAGCTCGGCAGCTTCATGTCCATGAATTCCGAGCGTCATATGGACGCCCATTGGCGCTTCTTCGAAAACCTGGTGAAGAGCGACGGGGACTCTGCGGAACGCCATCGGGACTTTTATGATGAATACCTGGCGGTCATGGACCTGACCCAGGAATTCTATCTTCAAACCATCGATATGGTGTTCCAGCGCCATCTTCTGCCGAAGGGCGAGTTCCTGCATCGCGGCCGCTTAGTGCGCCCCGAGGCGATCACCAAGACCGCCCTCATGACGGTGGAAGGCGAGAAGGACGACATCTCTGGCATTGGCCAGACCCAGGCCGCCCATGACCTGTGCACCGGTATTCCAGCCGCCAAACAGCTCGACTATGTGCAACCCGATGTGGGCCATTACGGCGTCTTCAATGGCTCACGGTGGCGCAAGGAAATCCAACCCCGGGTGCGCGATTTCATCCGCGCCAACCTGCTGAAAGTGCCGGGCAAAGCGACAAAGAGCGTCAAAAAGCGGGGGTAAGGCCGCCTGGCCCGTTCGCTCGGGCGCCGAATCCCTCTTAGACTGAGGACGCATGGTGGTCTGGCAGCGGTGGAGGCCTTCCCGTGGGCGAGGTGACGAGCCCCCCATCTTCTCGGGACACAACCCATCTGGACATTGGCGGCGAGCCGGTGCCCGTTACCGTGCGGATCCAGCCCCGCGCCCGGCGCTTTATCCTTAAGGTTGATCCCATATCCGGCGGCATCGTGCTGGTGGTCCCGCACCGGACTCATGCGGCAAAGGCACTGCGCTTTGCCCGCGATCACACCACGTGGATCGCGGCGCAGCGGGAGCGGCGGCTTGATGGTGTGGCGCTTCAGCCCGGCGATCTGGTGCCCCTGCGCGGCGAGACTCACGAGATCATCCATGCCCCCGACGCGCGGCGCGGCGTTTGGCTCGACGAGGCGCGGCAGACCGTGCACGTGAGCGGCACGCCAGAGCATGTGCCCCGCCGGGTTCGCGACTGGCTGAAACGCACCGCCAAACAGGACCTGAGTGCCAGGGTGGCGGTGCATGCCGAAGCGCTCGGACGGCGGCCCAAAACCATCAGCATTCGCGATACGCGCAGCCGCTGGGGCTCCTGCACGGTCGGCGGCGTGCTGAATTTCTCCTGGCGCCTGATCCTCGCCCCGCCTTTCGTGCTCGATTATGTGGCCGCGCATGAGGTGGCCCATCTCGCCCATCACGATCACGGCCCCGCCTTCTGGCGTGTGGTCCACACCCTGTTCGGCGACCCTGCCCCGGCCAGCCGCTGGCTCAAAACCCACGGCCTGGCGCTGCATCGTTATGGTGCGGTAAGGCCGTGACCTGACGGAACAATGCTCTATGGTCTCAGTCCCGGACGACTGGCCACAAGGAGCATCCCGATGACCCTCGATACCCGCTCCACGGCTTATCTGGTGCTACTTGCGTCCTGTGTGATGCTGGCGCCGGTGTCGACGGATATGTATCTCGCCTCTATGCCGGACCTTGCGGTGGTGTTCGAGACCGACCCCGCCGCCGTGCAGCGCACTCTCGGCATTTTCGTCCTGGGCTTTGCGCTCGGGAACCTGTTGCATGGGCCGCTGGGGGATCGCTATGGGCGCCGGCCGGTGATCCTCGGCGGGCTGGCCGTGTTCATCGCGGCGTCCGTTGCCTGCCTGCTGGCCCCGAGTATCGAGGCGCTCACGGTCGCGCGTTTCTTTCAGGCGCTGGGCGGGTGTGCCCCCGTGGTCATGGCCCGCGCGGCGGTGCGCGACGTGTTCCCGCCCCAAGACGCGGCGCTGACCATGTCGAAGCTCGGCAGCATTAACGGTCTGGCCCCCATTGCCGCGCCGATCCTGGGCGGTGTTCTGCATGCGGCCTATGGCTGGACCGCGAGCTTTTATGCCATGGGGCTTTTCGGCCTAATGGTCGCCAGCGGGGTGGCGCTGTTCTTCCGTGAAACGCTCGACCGAGCCCATCGCCAGGAAATCCGCCTGGGAAGCATTATCGCCAACTATGCGACGCTGCTGCGCCACCCGGTGTTCATGGGCTATGCGTTGCTCAGTGCCTGGGCTTTTGCAGGCATTTTCGCTTTCCTGGCTGCGTCGTCTTTCGTGTTTCAGGACGATTTCGGATTGAGCGCCGATGCCTACGGCTTTGTCTTCGGCGCCATCACGGCAGGATTTCTGGCGGGGAACATCGTCAGTATTCGGCTTACGCCTCGGCTGGGCAGCCCGGTCGTGCTGCGCGCGGGCGTGGCGGCAGCGGTGATTGCGGGGGTCTCCATGGCGGGCTTGGCGCTCGTCGGTGTCGCCTCGCCCTGGGCGGTGGCGTTGCCGCAATGCCTTTATGCGCTGGGCATGGGGTTGACCATGCCACAAGCCTTTGCCGGTGCGATTGTGCCGTTTCCCCAGATGGCCGGGACCGCATCGTCCTTGCTAGGCTTTATTAAGTTGAGCCTGTCGGTGATTGTGGGCGCGATCATGGGCCTCTTCATCTTTCCCGAGATACCGGCGCAAACGCCCATGGCGGTGACCATCGGGATCACCAGCGTGCTGTCGCTTATGGCCTATCGGATGTTGCGCCGGAGCGAGACGCCAGATCCAGCCGCGGAGCCGGCCGCCCCGGTACCGGTAGACGATCACTCACCCCGCTGACGAAACGCGCCCAAATCTGGGCCGGTAACGTCCCGCCGGTCACGTCCACCATGGCGGTGTTGTTGTCATTGCCGATCCAGACACCCGCCACCAGGCCCGGCGTATAGCCCACGAACCAGGCATCGCGAAAATCCTGACTGGTCCCTGTCTTGCCTGCTGTGGGCCGGCCGGCAAGGCGTGCTGCCCGGCCCGTGCCATGGGCCACGGCTGTATGCAACATACGATCAATAGCCCAGGCCGCATCCGGGTTGAGCGCTTGCCCAAGGCCCGAGCCATCACGCATATAGAGATCCCGGCCCGAGACTGTCTCGATACGAATGACCGGATTGACCGCGACCGCCTCGCCCCCATTGGCAAAAGGCGCATAGGCGCCGGTCAGCTCTAACAGCGAGACCTCGATGGTTCCCAGCGGGAGGGAAGGGACCGGCTGCCACTCCGCTTGCAACCCCAGGCGCTGGGCAGTATCGATGATCCGAGAGCGGCCGATCCCTTCCGCCAAGCGTACTGTCGCCGCATTGAGAGACCGTGCCAGCGCCTGCTCCAGCGTCACCAACCCCTCAAAACGCCCGGTATAGTTTTCAGGCGCCCAGTCCCCAATGCTGACCGGCGCGTCGGCAATGGTATCCCCGGGCCGGTGGCCCAACTCCAACGCTGCCGCGTAGACCACCGGCTTGAAGGCGGATCCCGGCTGCCGGCGCGCATCCGTCGCGCGATTGAAAGGGCTCGCCGTATAGGACCGCCCCCCCACCATGGCGCGCACCGCGCCACCCGGCGTCAGGGCCACCAGCGCCCCCTGCCCCGCCCGGCGCCCGGCCGCGCCGTCTAAGACCACCGCCAGGCTGCGTTCCGCGGCTCGCTGCATGGCCAGATCAAGCGTGGTGTGGACAATCAGGTCTTCCGTGTTCGTCCCGATATAGCCGGGTAATCGGTCCACCACCCAATCCACAAAGTACTGCACATCAGGCGTTGCCGCCCGCACGGTGCGGGTGCGCGTGACTGTGGCCGCGCGCCGCTCCGCCGCACTGACCGTGCCGCTGCGCTCCATGCGCGCGAGCACGATATTGGCCCGGGCCTTGGCGCCCTCCCAATTCACCGTGGGCGCGTAGCGCGACGGCGCCTTTAACAAGCCTGCGAGCAGGGCCGCTTCCCCCAAGCTCAGATCTCGCGGATCCTTGGCAAAGTACCGCTGGCTCGCCGCCTCAATGCCATAGGTCCCGGCGCCGAAATAGACGCGGTTCAGGTAGAGCGCAAGGATCTCATCCTTCGTGAGCTGAGTTTCCAGCCAAAGCGCAAGTGCCGCCTCGCGCATTTTGCGCGTCATCGTTCGCTCGGGTTTCAGAAACAGGTTCTTGGCCAGTTGCTGCGTGATCGTGCTACCGCCCTGCACCACCCGCCCGGCGGCGACATTGGCCATCATGGCCCGGACGACCGCAATCGCATCAATGCCCGGATGATCGTAGAAGCGGCGGTCCTCGGCGGCGAGAAACGCCGCGATCACATGATCCGGCAACGCCTCCAACCGCACATCACCCCCAAAAGCCGCACCCCGCTCGGCAATCAGGCGGCCCTGCGTGTCAAGAATGGTCAACCGAGCACCACGGGTGACGCCGCTGATCTGATCCGCATCCGGCATGCTGGCCACAGTCGCCGCCAGGGCCAAGGCGCCCGCGACCACGCCCCAGAACAGGACCGCCAGACCATGCACCAGCCGTCCCGGCCGCCAGCGCGCCGCCGCCATTGCCTCCGGCCGCGGCCGGCGTCGCGCCCGCCGGACCCGGACACGCGCGGTCGGGGGGCGCACGGGCGCACGCGACGGCGCGCCCCCTTTGCGTCGAGCCATACAGACCACCTCTCAGGCGCGAGACCACGTCCTCACGCAGAACCGTTGCGAGATCTGTCTTGACCAGGACGGACTTAAGAAAACTTAAACAGGGGGCGCTCGATAGGGCAGCACCGGCGGCAGAACGCAGTCTTCCCAATCATTGCGGTTGAGCTTGGCCAACTCCAGCGGCGAGATAAACTCATCGCCGAACCAGGGGAACTTGCGCGCGTCGAAACTCTTGCGGATCCACTCAATCACCACGCGATTGCTGTCCAGTTTCATGGCATCGGGCCGATAGGTGAGATAGATATCGTAAGCATGCCTCTTGCCCAGGTCGAGCGGAATAAGATCTGCCCCCAATGCATTGGTATAAGTGGGCAAGATACCAACGCCTGCGCCTTTGGCAACAAGCATATAGTTGACCGAACTGGCATCCACCTGAAACGCGACGATACCCGTGGGGTCCGTAATGCCCAGAACAGACATCAGCATCGCATTATCCAACTGGTCTGATGACTGAATAATGAGTTTATGCTGCTTCAACTCCTCGATACTTTTCGGCTCTCCGTAAAGGTTTCGGTAATGCTGGGAAACAAAGAATGAAATATGCAGGCGCCCGATCTTCTGCATCGTGAGATCAAGATCCTTGGGCCCTGCTAACTGGATCGCGATGTCAGCCTCGCGAGTCCCAACATCGACGGTATTCATGGGGCTGACCGTCTCGATAGTGAGATTAGGATAGGTGCGTTGCAGACCAATCAGTTTCGGCATGACCCAATAGGTGGCCAACCCCTCGGTCACAGCCAGGCGCACCTTGCCCGTGAATGCCTCCAAGGTAGAGCGCGCCTTGTAGCTGATCCGCTCCATCACCGAGCCCACTTCCCGGGCATCGGCGACCAGATCCCGACCAAGTGGGGTCAACCGCACCCCGTCTCGCCAGCGTGTCACCACCGGACCGCCTAACCGCTCCTCCAGGCTCTCAATATGCCGCGAAACCGTGGTGACGGTCGTCTCCAACTTGCCCGCCGCCTTGCGAAAACTGCCCTGCTCTACAACAGCCAAGAAAAACCGGAGATCATCCCAGTGCAAACCCCGCACATCTGCGGACCCCGATACTTTGGCCTGTCCAGTTTTCATGACGCCCCGCCCCACAAAAGTGCACTTCCGGCATACCACCACCTCTCTATAGTTAGCATAGTGTTTTCGAGATCGACACACGCGTGTGTTGGTGATTGTGGCTTTGACGACGGAATCTTGTGTGATGAACCCAACCGCCGGCGGATCTGAGCTATCTTCGCACACGCAAAAGGAATATGCGCCACGCGGCGCGGGTCTTGTCTTACGCAATCTCGCGTTTGACGAGCTCCCGGCGGCATATGCTTATGCCGAGACATTTATTCCTGTCGGCCTCGCCTCTCCAGACGCCGTGGAGACCGCCTTTCGCATCAGCAGCGAATGTGTCTGGGTGGCGGAACAGACCATGGCCTCGGGCGAGCGCGCCTACAAAGGGCTGTTCTGGTTCTTTCCGATCACGGCAGAAGCAGAAGCCGCGTTGCTGGACGGACAGTTGGATTTCACGGAACCCCACTTCGATGCCATGTGCTCCAACATGGCAGACGCCTCAGCGCTTTATTGCTGGCTTTTGATCGCATCGGGACGTGGCCGCGTTCTCGTGCCCGATGTACACCGGCGCCTGGACCAGCCCCCCTACGGGCAGTTCGACGTTTACGCCCGCGCCTCGACACCGGAAGGCATCAGAGTGCTCTGGCGCACCGGGTTTCGCCCACTGGACCTGAGCCAGGAAATGGAAGTGGGCATGCTGACCATCTTTCGCCGCACACCCGCGACGGACCAGTCGTAGATCACCATTTATTCCGGAGCTTGCCATGGAACAGCCCGCGCCGATCCCGCCCAGCTACAACACGGCTCGCCTTCCCGACGGGCGCGGCGGCCGGATCACCATCAAGGTGGCCGAGACGATTGAGGACATCATGCAAGTGGTGGCCGTGCGCGCCTCCGTCTATATGAGCGAGCAGAACTGTCCCTACCGGGAGGAGTTCGACGGCAACGACTTCACCGGCACTCAGATGATCGCCTATGTGGATGGCGAACCCGCCGCCTGCCTGCGGATCCGCTACTTCGCGGATTTCGTGAAAATGGAGCGCCTTGCGGTGCGGGGCATGTTCCGCAAAACGCGTGTGGCGTTCAAGATTGTGAGAGCTGGTCTCGATCTATGCCGCAAGAAAGGCTACTCGCTGGTTTACGGGCATGCCCGCAAAGAGCTGGTGAAATTCTGGCGCATGTTCGGAGCGAAGCCCAAAGTTGGCGGCCGGGATGTGAGCTTCTCCGGCGAGGACTACGATGAAATGTATATTGAGTTGGAGCCGGATGAAAACCGGCTGCGCATAGAATCCGATGGCTATGTCCTAATCCGACCCGAAGGCCAATGGGACTATCCCGGAGTTCTTGAACAATCGAGCGGCGATTTGCAGACAGACTCCGAACCACCGTCTTCGGATGATAGCTCGGCAAGCAAAAATGCGCGCCGGACGAAACCACTCTAATCCTCCGCCTCGATCAGTCGCAGTCATGCATCGGGGCATCTGCTTTCAAACAGGCTCGATACGCTCATGCCAGATACTGTTATCCCTTTCGCGCGCCGGTACAAAGGCGCCGGCACGGACCCCCTTATCGTCTTTCTCGACTTTCAGATGGAATTCGTGACGGCGGGGCGCATGCTTGCAATTGAAAGCGCAGCCGCCGCGTTGGACAAGGCGCGTCAGGTTTTGGCAGTGGCGCGAGAGTGCAAATTGCCCATCGCTCATTTGCGCCTCATCAAACGCGGCCACTATTTCAACCCAACCCTTCCGTTTACGGATTGGATCGAAGGGCTGGAACCTCGTGCTGCGGAAATGGTCTTTGAGCATGATCAGCCGTCAGCCTATGCGAGCGAGGCTTTCGCGGCGATGATGACGGAGGCTGGGGGCGAACATGTGGTGTTGCTGGGGCTGTCGGGCAATGTGTCATGCCTGGCCACCCTCGTGGAAGGATTTCGCCTGGATCACCACTACACTTATTTGCATGACGCTTCGGCCAGCCCGCCCCTCAGCTCCGCTCACTCTGAAACCGCCACCCATGACGCTGCGGGCTTGTGCGCCGCCGCCTTTGCCGATGTCATCACCACACAGACGTTCATCAACCGGATCGACGGAAAAGAACCCCAGGTGAGCAGCGGAGCGTGAGACCATGGCACCGGCACCAGATATCGGCACAAGACTAGAAGCCATGGAAACCTTGCGCGCCCTTCTCAGCTACGCACACCACCAAATGCAAAGCCTGAACATGCAGATTTGCGCAGGCATTGTGGCCATTGCCTTGGTGGCTCTTCGCCTGCGCCGGCGGTGTGATCTCGCCGCGTCGGTCAGACGTCCAAATTCTCCACATTGAGGGCGTTTGACTGAATGAACTCGCGACGCGGTTCCACCACGTCACCCATCAGCTTGCTGAACATCTCATTGGCTTCGTCCACATGATCGATTTTGACCTGAAGCAATGTACGCGCTTCCGGGTCAAGCGTTGTTTCCAGAAGTTGATCCGGATTCATTTCACCCAAGCCCTTATAGCGTTGCAGTGACACCCCCTTGCGTCCGGCTTCTAGCACCTGGTCGAGCAAGTCGATGGGCCCGTGCAGGGTCACATCCGTCTCTTTCCGGGTCAGAATGGCAGGCGCGCCATAAGTGGCGTTAAGATCAGCAGCCAACCCATTCAAGCGTCGCGCATCCGCCGATTCCATGAGGGGCGGATCGATGAGCAACACTTCCCGCACCCCGCGCACATCGCGGGACATGCGCAAGCCTCCGCCCTCGGCGCCCTCACCGGACCAGCCCCGCTCCGCTTCATCCGCGAGCCGATCAAGCCGCTCGGCCAAGACCGCAATGCGCTCCTGCATGGCTGCCGGATCTGCAAGCAGCGCGGCACCGAGAGCACCGGCAATGGCCGCCTGCTCCACCGTGCGGCGATTATACTTCGTGGGCAGACGGTCTAGAATAGTCCGCACGTCGCGTGCTTGAGTCACGAGGGCCGCCAGGTCATTGCCCGCTCGCTGCTCGCCCCCGCCCAGGGTCAACACCGTATCGCGCAGCCCTTCACGCACCAGATAATCGTAAAGCTCTTTCTCGTCCTTCAGATAGATTTCCGATTGGCCGCGTTTCACCTTATAAAGCGGTGGCTGGGCAATATAAAGATGCCCGCGCTCAATCACTTCCTGCATCTGACGATAGAAGAAGGTAAGCAACAGGGTCCGGATGTGGGCGCCGTCCACGTCAGCATCCGTCATGATGATGATCTTGTGATAGCGCAGCTTCTCAATATTAAAGTCATCCCGGCCGATGCCCGTGCCCAGAGCGGTGATCAGGGTGGTGATTTCCCCCGATGACAGCATCTTGTCAAATCGGGCCCGCTCCACATTGAGGATCTTCCCGCGCAAAGGCAGGACGGCTTGATTGGAACGATTGCGGGCCTGTTTGGCCGAGCCACCGGCGGAGTCACCCTCCACCAGGAACAATTCCGACTTGGCAGGATCGCGCTCCTGACAATCAGCGAGCTTGCCTGGCAGGCTGGAGTAATCAAGGGCGCCCTTGCGCCGGGTCAACTCTCGCGCTTTGCGGGCGGCTTCCCGCGCGGCGGCGGCTTCGACGACTTTCTGCACCAACGCCTTGGCTTCGTTCGGGTGCTCCTCGAACCAGGTGCCCAGGGTATCGTTGATGATGCTCTCCACCACCGGCCGCACTTCGGAGGACACGAGCTTGTCTTTTGTCTGGGAGGAGAATTTCGGATCAGGGACTTTCACCGACAACACACAGGTCAACCCCTCCCGCGCATCATCGCCCGTCAGGCTGACTTTCTCCTTCTTGGCGATCCCGGAGGATTGAGCGTAATTGTTCACCGTGCGGGTCAATGCGCCACGGAAGCCCGCCAAGTGCGCCCCTCCGTCACGCTGGGGAATATTGTTGGTAAAACACAGCGTATTCTCGTGATAGCCGTCGTTCCACCAGAGAGCCGCTTCCACCGAAATGCCGTCGCGTTCCGCCTGCACCGTAATAGGGTTTTGCACCAGCGGCGTCTTGGTCCGATCAAGATAGCGGATGAAGGCCTCTAACCCGCCTTCATATTCCATCACTTCTTCCACCGGCTCGGCCGGGCGCTGATCCCGCAACACAATGCGGACACCGGAATTCAAGAACGCCAATTCGCGCAGCCGATGTTCCAGCGTGGCGAAGGAAAACTCCGTGCCCGAAAAAATCACATCCGATGGCAGGAACGTGATCTGCGTGCCCGTGCGCTCGCCCGCATCGCCCACGACCGCCAGCGGCGCTTCCGCCTCGCCATTGCGGAAGGTCATGGCATGCTCTTCGCCGGCGCGCCAGATACGCAAGGTCAACGACTCCGACAAGGCGTTCACAACTGAAACCCCCACCCCGTGCAGACCGCCGGATACTTTGTAAGAGTTCTGATTGAATTTCCCGCCCGCATGCAATTGCGTCATGATCACTTGCGCTGCGGAAATGCCTTCCTCGGCATGGATATCGGTGGGAATGCCACGCCCATCATCGCTCACCGTGACCGATCCATCCGCATTCAGAATAACACCAACCTCGGTACAATGGCCGGCCAGGGCCTCGTCGATGGCGTTGTCCACCACCTCATAGACCTAGTGATG
>CAZVEE010000039.1:0-31005 GCA_964625525.1 uncultured Alphaproteobacteria bacterium
GCCCTAGGACGCCCATGGAGACCTGGGCAGCCCGGAACAGATCGGCGTCTTGCGTGGGCGAGCATTCGACGGTCTCGCCAGACGCGGTCATCATGCGGATGCCGCGCAGCTCGCCGGACATGGACGGAAACGTCTTACCGGTGCCGTGGGTGGCCGTTGCGACAGAGCCGCCAAGCGCCTGTTTGTTGATGTCCGGCAGGTTGGGGAAGGCGGCGCCTTGGATCGCCAGTTCCGGTGCGAGCTGGGCGAGCCGACCACCGACGCCAGGACCGCCTCGCCAGCCGCCAGATCGACGCTGCGCACTCCGCCCAGAAGATCAAGTGACAGCAGCAAATCGTCCGTAGGCACCAGAGCAGAGAAGCTGTGGCCAGCCCCAGCCACCCGGACCGGCCCGCGCGCGCCCCGCACCAGGCGCGCCAAGTCGTCCTCATCTTGAGGCGCGGCGCGTCGTTCTGGATAGCAATATTAGCTGCCTGACCAGTTGCCCCAGGCGATGGCGCCTTCGCGCGGCGGCGGCGGCGGGATGGTGGGTTCAGCCCCCTGCGGAGGGCGCAAACCGTAATAGGCCAGGGTCGCGGCGGAGGCTCCGCCAGCCAGCAGCAACAGTAACGTGGTGCGCCTGCTCAGCCCCATGGCTCAGCCCTCTTCCCGGTCTGTTTGATCCGGATCCGACAGGACGCAGCGCCCGCCCAGATACTGAACCAGGATTTTCAGATCTTCTCGGGAACAGCCGGCACAACCGCCCAGGGCCGGCATGGCGTTGTAACCGATGATCGTGTGGTCGAGCAGAGTATCATAGCCCTTGGCCCAACGGTCGTCCCAGGCCTGCGTGTCGCCGAGCTTCGGCGCGCCGGACTCATCATTGGTATGGCAGGTGGCGCAACTGGCGTCGTACAGACCCTGCAACCGGGCATCAAGCTCCGGCGGCGGACTATAGCGCACGCTTTCAGGCGCCGGTCCGCAGGCGGTGAGGCACAGGAGCGTGCCCATCATCATGGCGATCCGCCCGGCCGAAGGTGAATAGCCATTCATAAAAGTAGTGATGACTATCTTTTTATCTTAAAGAAAAGGCGGTTCGTCGCAGAACCGCCTTTGAGACTTTTTGTCAGTCCACGAACGGGGATACAGCAGCGATCGCGGTCGCCGTTTCACGCATGACCGCGCGCACATCCAGATCCGGTTCTTCGAACACCATTTCGACGGCCGCATAGCCCATATCCGTTGTCAGCCGGACCTGACGATAGATCGTGGCGCGATCGAGCGTGGGATCGGCGGCGAGCGCCTGGGTCACGATCATTTCACTCATTTCGCGGTGCGACTGCACGCGGATGTGCTGAAGCTGCGGGACGGCGCGCAAGGCGCGCGTCAGCCAGGCGCCGCCCGGAAAGGCGCGGGTGATCTCGACCGTGCCCACCAGCAGCTCTTCCATGTCGTCGCGCGAATAGCGGAACACCACGGGGCTGCGCGCGGCGAGGCTTTCGATGAGCTGGTTCTGCTCATCCATCAGCCGGGCTCCAAGCACGCTGAGAGCGTGGTATTTGTCCTCAAAGTACCGGTAGAAGGCGGGCGGCGTGACGCCGGCCTTCTCCACAATCAGATTGGTGGAAATACGCTCGATCCCAACCTCGGCCAGCAGTTCGCCGGTCACGCGCAGAAGGCTTTCATAGGTCGCTCGCGCCCGGGCTTGACGCGGAATGCGTTTCGCGACGGCCGGCGCAGGCGCCAGAGACGGATCTTGAACGGGTGAGGCCGGGGTGGGCAGGACGTCAGACACGGCTTTATTCCTGGCGTTCGAGGTCGTGAGCGTCGATCGCCGAATGCGGACGATCGCTACTAGCAAATTAGACCCCCTTAGACCCGATTTGAGAATATGGATGATGGGACCCAAGGGACTGTTCCCCCTACGCGAGCCACACGGACCGTTCAACTTGGACTTTATAACCTGAATTGCGGTCACGTTAGACTAGAGCCGGAGACACTCTGTCATGACGGATTTTCAAGGCGCTGATATGACAGCCCCGGACGTGCAGCGGGCTTTCCTGATGGCCTTGTTCGAGGCGGCTGTCGCGGCGGCTGACCCACTGCTTCGTATACCGCCCTTCCTGCCGCCACCCCCCCGGGGACGGCTGATTATTGTCGGTGCGGGCAAGGGCGCGGCGGCGATGGCGCAGGCCGCTGAGTGTCATTATGCAGCGGTGCTGAATAATGGCCGCGCGCCTGAAGGGGTCGTCGTGACTCGGTACGGCCACACTGTACCGTGTACGTATGTTGCAGTGCGGGAGGCGGGGCATCCTGATCCCGACGCCAACAGCGTCGCGGCGGCCCGGGCCCTGCGCACGGCTGTGACGGGTCTCACAAAAGAGGATCTTGTGGTGGCGCTGATCTCCGGCGGCGGGTCCGCCGTGCTGGCGGAACCGGTGCCGGGGGTGACGCTGGCGATGAAGCGCGAGGCGGTGGCGGCCCTGATGGCGGCGGGAGCGCCGATCGCGGCTTTGAATCTCGTGCGCCGTTGTCTGTCGGTGATCAAAGGGGGCGGACTGGCGGCCGCCGCCCGCCCGGCGCCGGTGGTGTCGCTGGTGATTTCCGATGTGCCAGGAGATGACCCGGCGCTGGTGGCCTCAGGTCCAACGATCCCGGCCGCGCGGGATGGTGCTGCGGCGCTGGCGGTGTTTGCACGCTATGGGGTGCGGCCAGCGCCGGCCGTGGCCGCCTGGCTTGAGCGGGCCACCGCCACGGCGCCGGCGCCGCATCCGGAAGATCGGGTGCATCTGGTGGCATCGCCGCATCTGTCGCTGCTGGCGGCGGCGGCGGTGGCGCGCGCGCAAGGGATCACGCCGCTGATTCTCGGAGATGCTTTGGAAGGTGACGCGGAGGCCATGGCGCAGGTGCTGGCGGGCATTGCCGTGTCCGTGCACAGCCATGGGGTGCCCGTCGCGGCACCGGCGGTGCTGCTGTCGGGCGGGGAGGCGACGGTGGTGGTGCGCGGTGCGGGCCGAGGCGGTCCAAACACACACACGGCTCTGGCGCTTGCGGGCCTGCAAGGGCTGGCGCCGGGGCTTGCAGCGCTCGTGTGCGACACCGATGGCCTTGACGGGACGGGCCCGGCGGCCGGCGCCGTGGTGACCGATGCGGTCCGGCAGCGGGCTCGGGCGCTGGGTCTCGTGCCGGAGGCGTTTCTCGCTCGCACGGAGTCGCACGCGTTCTTTGACGCGGCGGATGGCCTGGTGCTCACCGGCCCCACACGCACCAATGTGAATGACTTCCGCGCCATCCTGATCCCGTGAGCGCTCAGGCGTCGCGGAAGGCGTGGCTGAACGTATCCGTGAGCGGATCAAGCAGATAGCCGATCAGCGTGTTGCTGCCCGTGACGATGAAGGCCTCGGCGGGCATACCGACAACGATGTCCAAGGGCTTGCCCAGCGCGTCGGCGGCCTCGCGCAGGGATCCGTCGTCCAGCTCCAAGCGGGCCGTGTAGAAGGCCGCCCCCGTCGCATCATCGCTGAGCCGATCCGCCGAAACGGTCAGAACACGGCCTCGCACGGGCGGCACGCGCCGCCGCGAATAAGCGGAAAGGGTCACCTGGGCCTCAAGGCCCGGTTCGACCCGTTCGATGTCGCGGGGATCGACGCGCACTTCCAGCACGCGGGCTGCGCCCGCAGGCACCAGATCCATGATCAGCGCGCCGGGTGTGATGACACCGCCGACAGTATGCACCTGGCTTTCCACGATCACACCAGCGCGGGGCGCGCGGATGATACTGCGGTCCAGGCGCTCGCGCACCAGGGCCAGGCGGGCTTCGCGCTCCGCAATATCCACGGCCAGATCCGCCAGCCGCCCCAGGGCTTGCTCACGGGCCTCCTTGGCGATGCGGTCGCGGCGGATGCGGGCCTCGGTCATATCGCGCCGGACACCGACGATGGCGCTTTCATCCTGGGCGATGGCGCCATTGAGGCTGGCGATCTGGGCCTGCAAGGCGAGGACGGTGCTGCGCGAGGCGTGGCCCAGGTCCTGAAGCTCGCTGACAGCGGCGTGTTGTTCGACCACCTGGGCGCGCTCCTCGCGGCGGGCCGACAGACGCGTGCGCAAGGCGGTGAGAGACTCCCCAAGATGCGTGACGCGCTCGTTCAACTCTTCCACCTCGCTATCCCGCCGCGCGGCAATGGCCGTGTGGCGGGCGCGTTCCAGATCGAGCCCAGCCGTGTGCAGGTGCGGTTTGGGCATGTCGCCGCCGTCCCCGATCTGCACGTCCGCCGCCAAGCGGGCTTGCTCGGCGCGGCGGTGGGCCAGGATCTCCGTCAGGCCACGCTCTTCTGCTTGCAGACTGTCCGTGTTGAGCGTCACGAGGGGATCGCCAGCCCGAACCTGATCTCCGTCGGAGACATGCAAGGCCGCGATAACACCACCGTCTGGATGTTGCACTTGCTGACGGCCCGGCGCAGGGCGGATGACACCCGGTGCGATCACGGTTTGAGTGAGGGGGACCGCGGCCGACCAAATGCCCATGCCCGTGATCATCAGACCAAGAGCCAGCGATCCAATCATCAGTGGGCGGGCGATCGCCGCCGCTAGGGACCTGCCACCGAGGGCAGCCGGATCAGGCGTCGCGGGCGCTGATGCCTCGGGCGCAGGGGGGGGCGCAGTGGTGGATTGCGGGGAGGGGCGCTGACGCGTGGACGGCGCCTGACCGGCGGGCGGCTTTTGAGACTGGGTCATGCGTTCACCGCCTTTTTCGGCTCAGGCGCGGATGGGGAGGGGGTGTCGGTACGAGAGGGTTTGGATGACTGAGCTTGCTCCGGCGCGGGAGCCTCGGCTTGCGTTTCGGTTGCGGTCGACATTTGGACGAGGAGGCGCACGCCATGGGCTGTTGTTTGCTGGCCGATACGGCTGGCAATGCGGTGGATCAGGCTGAGGCTGACCATATCATCGGACAGATCATCCAGACCCGGTGTCACCGTATCAAAGATACTGCCGGCGTCGTTTAGATGACTTTCCGAGAGTGCGCCGGAAAGGCTGTCCATCGTGAAAGTCAGCGTGCAGTCACCTCGCTCGAACTGAAAGGTGATCGGCGCACTGCCAGCCGTGCGCACCCGGTCCCGCACGGCGATGTTCAGCATCTCAATCAATAAGATCTCCGCCTGGATGACCACATTCTGATCCAGAGAGCCACTGAAATGAGTGTCGAGCCATTCGCGGATTTCCGAGGCCTTTTCCCCATGGGCATCGACGGTCAATGTGCGCCGGCGCAGAGACATGCGCGCGATCACATCCGCCTTGGGGCCGTAATCGGTCACGGCACCGCGTTCCAGCAGCATGAGCCGGTCGGCCGCCGTGAGCACGCCCGCCCGGTGGGCGATCAGAACCACCGCGCCGCCGTCGGCTTTCATGCCGCGAATGGCATGGATGAGTGCTTCCTCGCCCTGCTGGTCCAGAAACGCGTTGGGCTCGTCCAGGATCAGCAGCTTGGGCCTGCCGTAAAGGGCGCGGGCGAGAGCGAGACGTTGACGCTCGCCACCCGACAGGGGCGAACCACCCAGACCCAGGACTGTGTTGTATCCGGCTTCAAGTCCGGTGATCAGCTCATGGGCGCCGGCGCGTTTGGCCGCGTCCACCACATCCGTATCTTGAGCGTCCGGGGCGTGGCGAGCGATGTTCTGGGCGACGGTGCCCGGGAACAGGGTGACATCTTGCGGCAGGAAGGCGACGAAGCGGGCGCGCTGGTGTTCCGGCCAGTGTTCAAGGCGCGTCCCATCCAGGCGCACCTCGCCGATGGGGGCGGTGTTGATACCGGCCAAGATAGCGCCAAGAGTAGACTTTCCGGAACCGGACGGGCCCAGAACACCCAGGCAGACACCCGGTTCCACATCGAAGGACACCCGGTTCAGGCGCGGCGGCAGACCACCACCCGCCGGCAAGGTGAGATTGCGCGCAGTCAGGGCGGCCTTCGGTTCCGGCAGAGCCACCTGATGCGTGTCTTGATCGGTCTCGTTGCTCAATAAACCGCGCAGGCGGGCATAAGCATCACGAAAATCAATCAGCATACGCCACGAGCCAATGATCTGTTCCACGGGCGCCAGGCCCCGGGCCAGAATGATAGACGACGCCACCATGCCACCGCCCGTCAGACGCCCTTCCAGCACCAGATGGGCACCAATGGCCAGGGCGCCAATCTGAATACCCATGCGCAGAAAGCGGCTGCAATTGGCGATGACTGACTGGCTTTCGCTGCTCATGGCCATGGCAGAATGCGCACGCTGTTGCAGCCCTTCATGCAGTGCACGCAGATTGGTCCCAAGGCCCATGCCCCGCAGCATGGTGTGCTCGCGGCGCATGGTTTCAGCCACCCCCGCCGCTTCGCGCTCCACCGCGCCCGCCTCGCTCTGGCGCACGCGGTTTAACCGTTCACCGATGACCGTCAACGTAAACAGACTCACTGCACCGAAAACACTCAGCCAGCCAATCAAAGGGTGCAAAAGAAAGGCGATGCCGATGAAGAGCGGTGTGAATGGCGCATCAATGAGGGCCCGAACCGGTGCGCTGCCGATAAAGCCGGTGATGCGGGACAAATCCCGTTGCGGGTCGTCCCCCGGCTCAGCATGCCAGATCACGGCATTGAGCGTTTGCGGTGTCCAGGTGCGATCAAGGTGTTGGGCCGCGCGGGTTTGAATGGCGGCGCGCGCATATTCCAGGATCGCCATGGTGGCAAGTGCGATCAGTGCGATCAACACCAGGAAGAATAGGGTAGGGCGGTTCGCGCTCGGCAAGACCCGGTCGATCACCTGCATCATGAAAAGCGGTGTGGTGAGCATCAGCAAATTGATCGCAAAGCTGAAGATCACCACCGGCCATAAGGCTCCCAACACCGGAGAGAGCAGGCGATGTGCCGCTCCCTCCTGACCGTTGACCGTTGCTTGTGACTTGCCTGACTCTGTCACGCCCCACCCATTGTATTTTTGTTGACCTGCGACCGGTTAAAGGACGAAATTCTTCTCAGACAAGTCGTCCGCCTGGACATCTTTCAGGATCAGCTTGTCGCCGGCGCTGTCCGCCCCCAGCTTGCTGAGATCCAGAACGGTGGCCCACCCTTCATCCACCAGAGCGCCCTTCACCGCGGCGAAGTCCACGCCATAAGCGGTCAAGTCGATCTGGTCATGGGCGACTTCAAAGTCGTGGACCATGTCCTGACCGGTGCCGGCCTGCATGACGAAAGTGTCGCCGGTCTGGTCGCCGGCCCATTCGCCACCCCACAGGTGATCGTTGCCGGCACCGCCTTCGATACGGTCCGCCCCGGTGCCGCCGATCAACTTGTCCGTACCCGCCCCACCGGAGAGCGTATCGCCATCGGCACCGCCCATGAGGGTGTCGGCATCGGCACCGCCGGACAACGAGTCCGCCCCGATGCCTCCGTCCAAGTGGTCCTGACCAGCGCCGCCCTCGATGGTATCGGCGCCTTCACCACCAAAGGCAGAGTCATTGCCGTCACCGGCGCGGATGGTGTCGTCGCCTTCATGGCCGTGGATCGTGTCCTGACCTTTATCACCATCCAGGGTGTCGCGGCCTTCCCCGCCACGCAGCTGATCGTCACCATCGCCGCCACTGACGATATCGTCGCCGGCCCCGGCATTGATGATGTCGTTCCCGTCGCCGCCGCTTGCCGTGTCATTGCCGGCTTCGGCGTTGATGGTGTCGTCCCCGGCCCCGCCATCAAGCGTGTCATCGCCGAGGCCCGCATTCAGGGTGTCACGGCCGTCGCCACCGCTCAGCTCGTCATCACCGGCGCCGCCCAGCAGCACGTCATGGCCACTGCCGCCGACGATGACGTCGTCTCCGTCTTGAGAAGCGACAGCCTCACCTTCGGACGTGCCTTTATAGACCCACTCGCCGTTCTCCAAAGCCCATTCCGCGCCAACGCCGCCACCGCTGAGCAAGTCATTGCCCTGCATGCCGTCGATGGTGTCGTCGCCCTGCTGACCCTGAATGGAGTCCACTGTGTCGTGTGGGTTCATTTTGGAGTATTTATTGCCGACAATGAGGTCTTCATTGCCGATTTCATTGCTCTCCTGGAAGTGTGCATTCAGCACTTGCGCCGTGCTCTGACCGATCTCAACGGTGAAGACGGCGTCGTCGTAGTCTTTGTCGCCGCCTTTCCAGAGGTCTTCAAAGCCGAGCTGGATGGTGCCGGCGCCGGTATCCAGCAGGCCCGTTGTATGCAGCAGATCATCCGGGTTCATCTTGACATTATCGCCGTAGGCCGCGGTGTGGAAAACCGGGTTCTTCACCGCTGTTTCCGCGCCATCCGGTGCCACATGGACCAGGTTCGGAGCCGTTGAGGAGAGGGTGGCCGGGTCGCCATTGCCGTCGCGAAACTCGAATGTACCCTCTTGCATATCCTTGAACTGATTGTTGGCGTTGTAACCATTGGAGATGATGAAGAAACCAACCTGGTCGCCGGCCTCCACGTCGATCGTGTGGTTACTTTCATCGGCAATCAGGTCACCGCCGCTGCCTTGAAGCGACGCGTTGTCCCAAATGATTTCCACATCATAGATCTCACCGGTCTCTGGATCGACTTTGTAGACGCCGAAGGTGTTTTTATAACCGGCTTCTTCGTAGTTGAAGGTCACCGTCATTTCACCATCTTCGGCGGCGGTAATCAGAGTGGTGGGCACGAAGGAGACTTCTGCGTCGTCCCCGTACAGCATATCATCGCCGCTGCCGCCTTCGATGTTGTCGCTACCAATACCGCCATAGACCGTGTCCTGACCGCCCTTGGCGTCGATGTACTGGTTACCGGCGCCGCCGTCGATCGTTTCATCGCGCTCGGTACCAACATGCGTGTTGCCTTGCTGAACGGCTGAGTTGTTGGCCATCTTCCATCTCCAATTTCAGTGCGTCTCAAGGCCCCACGGCCCAAACCGCTACGAGCACTGTACCGGCGGGTTCCATAAGAAGCGGTTACGCACACAGATCCTTATACTGAATGAAACCTTAACGCCGCTCAGCCGCCTTGTTTGAGAGCCGCATAAGCGTCCACGCTGTTCTCGACCAGCGTTTCCAATTCGGCGAGGCGGGCCTGCATGGTTTCAATCGTCGTGGCCGGATCTTCGAAAGTCTGCGCCTCGGTAGCCACACGCATGGCGGCGCCATTCGAGGCGACGCCTTTGAGTTGATGGGCCGCATGGCGGGCTTCCTCCGTATTGCCGGCGGTCACGGCCGCTTTCATCTGTAACAACAGATCCGGCAATTCCGAGGAGAGCTGGTCGATCAATTCGGCGGTGGTTTCCTCGCCCAGAACTTCGGACAATTCGTCCAAGCGGGCAGTGTCGAGATAGTCCGTATCGGACTGCTGGTGTGCAAGCGCGCTCATGGTCCGTGCGTCCTTGTCAATTCCACTGGAGAGCCCGCGAGTATGGCGGCGCGGTGCTGTCGATGATCAAGTGTGCACTGCCTTCCTGTGTGTTCGGTAAAGATGGGCTGAAAAAGCGTCAGGACGCCTCATAGTTAACAGACGCTTACGGAGCATCGTAAGCAGACTTTAAGAGCCTTATCTGTATGTCCGCTGAGACAGTTCATGCCCTGCCAGCCATCGAGCACCTTGTTTCAACGGAGATTAGTATGAGCCAAGCCGTCCCAACCCGGAGCAATGCGGCCCCTGTTGCGCCGCATATTGAAGACCTTAAGCAGTCCATCATTCGTAATATTCAGCACCATCGTGGTAAGTTGATCGAAGATGCGACGCTGGTGGACGTGTATCACGGCTTGTCTTTGGCCGTGCGCAATGTCGTGCTGGATGCGTTCCTGGAGGCGGAGCGGTCAAACCGCCAAACGCGTGCCAAACGGGTTCACTATCTGTCCATGGAGTTCCTGATCGGCAAGCTCCTTGAGAACAATCTGATCAATGTGGGGTTGCTGGACTCCTGCCGTGAGGCGGTGACGGCGCTCGGCTATGATCTCAATGATGTGCTGGACAAGGAAATCGATCCGGCGCTGGGGAATGGCGGGCTGGGCCGACTCGCGGCATGCTTCTTGGATTCCATGGCAACGCTCGGGATCGCCGCGACAGGCTACGGTATTAACTACGAGTACGGACTGTTCCGCCAGTCGATCTCCAACGGTTATCAGCAAGAAGCGCCGGATCACTGGACCGTGCATGGCTGCGCCTGGCAGGTGGAACGCCCCAATGAAGTGTGCGTGGTGCCGGTGTATGGCCGGGTGATCGAAACGGTCGACCGGGACGGACACTACAATCCCACTTGGATGAACTGGAAAGTGATCTTGGGCGTGCCCCATGACATGCCCGTTGTGGGCTTTGGCGGCAGCCGGACCAACATGCTGCGCCTTTATTCGGCGCGGTCGTCCGACGATTTTGATATGAAGATCTTTAATGACGGCGACTACATGAGTGCCGTGCAGGAGAAGATCGCGTCGGAGACGATCTCAAAAGTTCTGTATCCGGAGGACAGCCAAGAATCTGGTAAAGAGCTGCGCCTGCTGCAGGAGTACTTCTTCGTCGCGTGTGCCCTGCGTGACATCGTGAAGCAGCATCTTGACGCCCACGGTACGATCGGCACGTTCCACCAGTTCCACGCCATCCAGCTCAATGACACTCACCCGGCGCTGGCGGTGGCGGAACTGATGCGCATGCTGGTGGATGAACACAGTGTGTCCTGGGAGCGGGCCTGGGAGATCACCGTCGATACCTGTGCCTACACCAACCACACTTTGCTGCCCGAAGCGTTGGAATGCTGGCCCGCTTCGCTCATGGAGCGGGTGGTGCCGCGGCATTTCCAGATCATCCGGGAGATCGATGCCCGCCTGCGTAGTGAGCTAGAGCACACTTATCCGGGCGATATGGACAAAATCAACCGTATGGCGATTGTCACTTATGGAAACGATCAGCCGGAAACGGTGCGTATGGCCAACCTGTCCATCGCGGGATCGCATTCGGTGAATGGGGTGGCGGCGTTGCATTCGGAGTTGGTGAAGTCGCGTCTGGTGCCGGACTTCTATCAGCACTGGCCCCACCGCTTTAACAACAAGACCAATGGGGTGACGCAGCGGCGCTGGCTGTTGCAGGCCAATCCGGGTCTGGCACGCTTGATCACGAACGCCATCGGCGATGGCTGGATTACCGACCTGGATGAGCTGACCCGTCTTGAGGCCTATGCGGAGGATACAGGCTTCCAGGATGCTTTCCAGCAGGTGAAGGACGAGGCGAAGCGCCGCCTGGCGAGCGTGATTTACAACACGACGCGCATTTCGGTGGATACGGACACCGTGTTCGATATGCAGGTGAAGCGGGTGCATGAGTACAAGCGCCAGCTTCTGAACGCGCTGCATATCATCCACCAGTACCTGTCCATTGTGGAGGATGGAACCACGCTCGCCTCGCCGAAGACGTATGTTTTTGCGGGCAAGGCGGCGCCAGGTTATTTCATCGCCAAGCGGATCATCAAGCTGATCAATAATCTGGCCTCTGTGATCAACCAGGATGCGCGGGTGCGGGGCCAGCTGAAAGTGGCGTTCGTGCCGGACTATAAGGTCTCTCTGGCCGAGCGTATTTTCCCCGCTGGCGATGTGAGCGAGCAGATTTCCACCGCCGGTTTTGAAGCGTCCGGAACCGGGAACATGAAATTCACCCTGAACGGCGCGCTCACGCTGGGCACGTTGGACGGGGCGAACATCGAGATCCGTGAAGAGGTGGGGCCGGATAATATCTATATCTTCGGGCATCGGAGCGATGAAATCCAACAGATGCGCGAAAGTGGCAGCTATCAGCCCTGGGACATCTACCACAATGATCCCTCGGTGAAGCGGGTCATGGATGCGCTGCGTTCGGATCTCTTCTCGCCGGGAGAGCCGGAGCTGTTCGAGCCCATCCATTTCAATCTGCTCAGCGGGGGGGACTATTTCTGCCTGTTGGCGGACTTTGCCGACTATGTAAAGACGCAGGCGCGTCTGGAAGATGACTATCGGGAGCGCGCGGCTTGGCGTCGCCGGGCTATCCTGAACGTTGCACGCAGCGGCAAATTCTCCAGTGACCGGACCATCGCGGATTACGCCCGCGATATCTGGGGCGTCTGATCGGTGGGAGCGCCCCGGGCCACAGGTGCTTGTCACCGGCTGCTGCGCCTGGTCGCTGTAATCTGGGTTTGGGCTGCTGTCATGACCAGCAGCCCGGCCCAGGCGGAGGAGGCGCGGGAAGAAGCCGCGTGGGAGCGCCTGTGGCAGGGGGTTTCCGGGTCCTTTTCGGTGCCGGTGTCGGACTGGTCCGAGCGCAAGCATGCTTCCTTTTTGCGTAATGCGCTTGATGGGTTCAGCGGCAGTATCGCCATCGGCGTGCCGGTTCAAATGGATACGGATGAAGCGATCTCAGGTGCTGGGGTGCGCGAGCGTACCGGGCGCACGGCCACGGCCCGACTGACGATAAAGTATAATCCGATCTCCGCCTGGTTTGCGGCCGGAACGGCTTACTACTACACCGACCCCAATCTGAAGGCCGACTGGGATCCGGATTTCTCCTATGCCTTCGGCTATGACGACTGGCGCCCCTACACGGTGAGTCTGGTCTATGCGAATTACGGGGGGAACCGCTTTTCCCCCAATCGAGCCGCGGGTGAGCAGCGAACGGATTTTTCGGAAGGAACGATCACACTGGGATGGAAGTTCCCGGTACCGAAGAAAATCGCCCGCCCATTTCTGCTTGACCGGGATCAGGAGATTGGCTGTGTGGTGGGCTATAACGCCAGTCCCCGTTACTTCGATCTTGATTCCGGAGAGCGGCGGTCCTGGAAGCAGAGCGCGTCCCTGGGTTGCAAATATGTCATCACGGGGAACTTTTATCTGAACTGGGCGGCCTACTTCTATCCCCATGCGGAGCAGCAGCAACCATGGGACCCTGACTTCACCTATGGCTTTGGCTACTTCGATTGGCGCCCGGGTACGTTCACGGTGCAGTACAACAACTATTCTGGCAACCGTTTTCCCGGTCGGCAAGGCGGTGACAATACGGGTCGGTTTCGCGATGGCGAAATCATGGTCGGTTGGTCCTGGAGTTTCTAGGTATGACAGTAAGCACACACGACACCGATTGGACTCATGGACCGATACTGATCGTGGATGATTCCAGCAGTCACCGGTTCATGTTGCGCAAAACGCTGGAGCGGTGGGGGTATTCGGTGACGGAAGCACCGGATGCGGAAACGGCGCTGGCGATGATCCGCACAGACCCAGTACGCCTTGTGATCAGTGATTGGGTCATGCCGGGTATGCAGGGACCGGAATTGTGCGACCGGATTCGGGCATTGATGGGAGATGACTATATCTATGTCATCTTGTTGACGAGCCGGTCGGCGAGTGACGACGTGGCCTTTGCTTATGATTCCGGTGCGGATGACTTTCTGATTAAGCCGCTGGTGCCGCGGGATTTGGCAGGTCGCCTGAAAGGCGCGCGGCGGATCTTAACGTTGCAGCACGACCTGCAAGACAAGCATGAGCGCTTGCTGGCCACGAAAATCGATATGGAGAAGGCATTTCGCGCGCTCCAGGCCGATTTGGACGCGGCAGAGCGATTGCAGCGGTCCATGCTACCGGCCGCCAAGAGCACGGCCTTAAACGCCGAGATCGCGACGTTCTTTCAGCCTGCGGCCCATTTGGCCGGCGATATCTTCAACTTCGCGCCGGTGCAGGGGCGGTATGTGGCGCTTTACTGTATCGACGTATCCGGACATGGAGTGTCCTCGGCGCTGCTCTCAGTTTCTTTGAGCAAAGTGCTGGAAGCGCGATCCATGGCCAATGAAGTGGTGTTCGAACCAGAGGGTTTGCGCGGTGGGGTGCGGCCGCGTGATCCGGTCGATGTGGTGGAAACATTGAACAGTCGTTTCCAGGCAGAGGATAATGGTGATCTCTACTTTACCATGGTTTACGGCATTCTGGATACGCATACGGGTGTGCTGAGTTTCTGCCAAGCGGGACACCCGGCACCATTGTTGGTGCGGGCGAATGGCGAGGCGGAATATGTGAGCGATACGGGCATGCCGGTGGGCATGTTGCTCGAGGCCTCGTTTGGTCAATGTGAGGTGCGCTTGCGCGAAGGTGATCAACTCTATTTTTACACGGATGGTATAGTTGAATGTGAGGGACCGAGCGGCGTCATGCTCGGTGATGACCGCTTCCTGGACGTGGTTGCCCGCAGCGCGCCGAATGGTATCGACGCCACAGTCGAGGCGATCGAGGCGCTGCTGAAAGGGTGGCGGCAACAGGACACGTTCGACGACGATATCTCTGTACTCGCCCTGCGGATGGGCGGGGCGGATGCCCGAATGGCCTCACATGGAAAAGGAGCCTGACGAATGCTGGTCGATAGTCACAAAGATGGTGAATTGCTCGTGGTCTCAATCCTCCAGCCGCGCTTGGACGCGGCGGTGGCCGTGACGTTCAAGGATGAAGTGGGGCAGTACATCGAAAGCGGAGAAGATCGTATCGTGCTGGATTGCTCCAGTGTCGATTTCATCGACTCCAGCGGTCTGGGCGCGATCGTCGCAGTGATGAAGAAAGTGGGCCGCCAGGGTGAGCTGGCTCTGGCCGGGCTGCAGGACTCGCCGGCGTCCATCTTCTCGCTCACACGCATGGACAAGGTGTTTAACATCTATCCGACAGTGACGGACGCGGTTTCCGCCATCCGCCACTGAGGCACGCTCGGTATCGCGGCGAGCCGATCAGGGATCACACCACAATCAGCAAGAGGACGGATGAGAACGCCATGGGGTCAATCGTTTTCTCCATTCCCAGCAGCTACCACGCCGTTCGTACAGCCGCCCGGAAAATCCGGGCTCTGTGCGACGATCATCTCAGCGATGATGAGAGTGCGCTGATGGAACTGTGTGTTGTGGAAGCCCTCAACAATATCGTCGAGCATGGTTATCGCGAGGCGGAAACAGGGCGCATCGACATTCATGTGGATGTGACCACAGACACCACGCAAATCGTGCTGACCGATTTCGGCGGCGCCGTGCCCGATCATGTTTACGCCGGAGCCGGACGAGCGGCTCCGGCGCTTGACGCGCTGGAAGATTTGCCGGAGGGAGGTTTCGGCATCGCGCTGATCCGGCAAAATATGGACGATGTTGAATATCAGCGGTGTGGAGAACGCAACCGCCTCGTTTTGCGGAAAGTGCATGCGTGTGCTTGACCGCGCCGCTGCCCTGATCAAGGGGTGGGCCTCTTCAGGGAGGCTTAAGGCGGATGGTTTACAGTCCTGACGGTGGCGGGCAGGGACCTGCCCCGCTTTCCTTCAGTGAGCTGATCCATGTCACGCTTCTATTTTTCCGAGTTCGAAGATCGCAAGCCCGAGCCGCCGGTGCCTCATTCGCCGGCCCGCGAGGCGCTATGGCAGATCCTCGCCACTATGGCGATCGTGGTGGGCGGTTGGTACATCACCTGGCGCTGGACCTCGTCGCTTAACTGGGATGCGCTGTGGTTTGCGGTGCCGGTCGCGGCGGCGGAAACGCTGGCCTATTTCGGCATGATCCTCTTCATTATTAATCTGTGGGCCAATCGGGATGTACCGCGCAAGGCAGCACCGCGTCTGAAGTCGGAAGTGATGGACGGGGTGGAAGAGCGGCCAATTGATGTGGATGTGTTCTTTCCCACCTATGACGAAGATCCGGAACTGGTGCGCCTGAGCGTGCGCGACGCCAAGCGGCTGTCGTATCCGCATCCGATCAACATTAAAATCTTTGTGTTGGATGACGGCCGGCGGCCGGCCATGGAGGCCATGGCGGCACAGGAGGGCGTAGGGTATATCACGCGTCCGGACAATATCGGTTTTAAGGCGGGCAATTTGCGCAACGCCATGGAGCGGACAAGCGGCGATTTCATCGTCATTTGTGACGCGGACACGCGGCCTTTCCCGACCATGCTTGCGCACACGCTGGGCTACTTCCGCGATCGGGATGTGGCGTGGGTGCAGACGCCGCAATGGTTCTTCGATATTCCCGAAGGGAAAAGACTGCCGGCCTCTCTCAGAGGGTCACTCGGGCGTGTGGGGCAGTGGCTTGGCGAGGCGGTCGAGGCGATTGCAGGGCGGGTCGAGGTAGGGCGGGATCCTTTCGATAATGACCCGAAGATGTTCTATGACATCATTCAGCGTCGTCGCAACGCCGTGAATGCCTCCTTCTGTTGCGGCGCCGGCTCGGTGCATCGGCGCGAAGCGGTGGTGGAGGCGGCGCTGAAGGGCTTCAGCGCGCAAATCAGCGAGCAGGTCGACCAGTATACGGATGAGGTCGATGACGAGGCGTTGAAAGGGACGTTGAGCCGAAGCCTGCGCCAACAAGCGGTGCAGGATACGGAATTCACGCCGTACAAGTTCCATGTCTCGGAAGATATCTACACATCGCTGATCCTGCATTCGGATCCGGAGCGGAACTGGAAGTCCGTGCTGCATCCGCAAGTGGAATCCAAAATGCTGTCGCCGCAGGACCTTCAGGCCTGGGTGGTGCAGCGGTTCAAATATGCGGGTGGCTCGCTCGATATTGCGATCAATGATTCCAAACTGATGGGCCGTGGGCTGAGCTTTTGGCAGAAATGCATGTATGCGGCGACGTTCTTTCCGTATCTCAGCTGTACATGGAATGTGATCTTTCTGCTGGCACCGGTGGTGTATCTGTTCACGGGTGTCGCGCCGGTTCAGGCCTATTCCATGGACTTCTTCATCCGCATCTTGCCATTTTTGTTCCTGAACGAATTGGCGATGATGGTGGGGACGTGGGGGGTGAACAATGCCAAGGGCAAGGCGTTCTATTTGGCGTTCTTCCCCATCGGCTTGCGCGCACTCGCCACTGTGCTGCGCGGCGAGAAGATCAAGTTTCCGACCACACCAAAAGACCGTCAGACGGGCACGTTCCTGCATCTGGTGCGCTGGCAGTTGGCGGTCATTATCTTGACAGTGGTGGGGTTGATCTATGGCTGGACGAGTTGGGCCATGGAGCCGGACCATGCACAGCTCACGGCGCTGATCGCGAATATGTTTTGGGGACTGAATAATATTGCGGCCATGATGGTGATGGTGCGGGCGGCCGTGTGGCAGCCGGAAGGCGAGGAACCGGTCGAAATGCCGGCAACGGAGGCGGTGAGAGCATGACAGTGCGCGAAGGGCTGACGCGGGCGCGCAGCCATATCATCTTTCTGATCGGCTTGATCGCCGCATTCGGGCTGATCATCTTTCTGGAGACGGTGGAGATCGAGGCAGCGGCGGTGCGCGCCAGTGCCGATGAGGTCGTCTCCGCCACACCGGACGCCTTGACACCGCTAGGGGGTGGGCGGTTCACACCGGTTGACCGTCTTCATGCGGAGATTGCCTGGCAGTATTTCTCCACGAACACCCAGCCCGAAACCGGTCTGGTGAACTCGGTGACGCAGTTTCCCTCTACCACCATGTGGGACCAAGCGTCTTATCTGTTGGCCTTAATTGCGGCGCATCGCCTGGATGTGATTACCACGGCGGAATTTGACTCGCGGGTGACGCAAGCGTTGCAATCGCTGGCGGCGTTGCCGCTTGTAGACGACAAGCTGCCCAATAAGGCTTATGACACCCGCACTTTGCAGATGACGGACTATGCCAACCGTCCCAGTGAATTGGGTATTGGCTGGTCGGCGCTCGACATTGCGCGCATCACAGTGCCGCTGAACGTTCTGGTATGGTCCTACCCGGAATATGTGCCGCTGGTGCGGGATGTGGTCAAGAATTGGGACTTCGACGCCATGCTGCAGGGCGGACGGATGATGGGGACGCGTCGGGACCCGGAAGACGGGCCGCTGGAATATGTGCAGGAAGGCCGCATCGGGTATGAGGAATATGGCGCGCGGGCCATGGGCTTGCTGGGCTATGACGTGAATGAAGCGGCGCGGATTGATGATTTCAGCTCTTTGCATGTGGTCGAAGGGGTCGAGATTGTGGCGGACCGCCGGACCTTTCGCACTCATGGGGCACACAACTATGTGCTCAGTGAACCCTATGTGTTGACGGGTCTGGAGTTCGGCCTGACGGATGTGGCGGCGGAGCTGAGCTATCGTGTCTATGCGGCGCAAGAGGCGCGCTACGAGGCGACAGGCGTGCTGACGGCCGTGAGCGAGGACCACGTGGATGAGGCGCCATACTTCGTCTACAACACAGTGTTCAGTAATGGTAAGTCGTGGAACGCGATTACCGAAGAGGGCGAGGATGCGAGTGAACACCGGACGCTGAGCATCAAAGCCTCATTCGGCTGGAACGCGCTGTACGGAACACCGTATACAGAGAAGCTCGTTTCTTTCGTCTCTGATCTGCATGACCCGACCGCCGGTTGGTATTCCGGATGGTACGAGGAAATGGAACGTGCCAATCGTGTGTTGGCGGCGAATGCTAACGGCATTGTGCTGGAAGCCCTGCATTATAAGGCCTTTGGGCCCATGGTATCCTTCGACGGAGCAGCGCTCGCCCATCGCAGCGCGCCTCTGCCGCGGCGCCGCCCGGTGCCTGGAGGCGAAAGCGCTGATCCGCTGGATACCAACGAAGCGAGCAGTCAGGGAGAGACGCAATGAACCGCTCTGTGTCCCGGCCCAGTTTGATCCGGCGTCTCGGCCTGGCCATAGTCGCCTGCGTCGCGACCTTGGCCTTGAGCGGATGCAGCACCTGTGGGCGCTCGCCGACCTGCTGCGCGGCCGTGGCGCCGGTCGCCATTGAGGACGATGACTGCGCGGAACGGTCGCCGTTGACCTCACGGGGGCGCCATCGCGGGCGCAATGGTGCCCTGACGGAGGACGAAATGCACATGGCCCGGATGGCCTGGCGGTATTTCGAGAACAATGTCCAGGAAGAGACGGGGCTCGCCAATGCGGTGAATGACTATCCGTCCGTGACGCTGTGGGATACGGCGTCTTACATGGGCGGCATGGTGGCGGCTTATGAACTGTGCATTATCGACCGGAATGAGTTTTCCCATCGGATGATAAGGTTACTGGCGACCTTGAATGCGCTTGACTTCTTTCGGGGGGAAGTGCCCAACAAAGTGTACAACACCCTGACAGCCGCCAAAGTGGACTATGCGAACCAGCCAGGCGAGATCGGCTTTTCGGCCCTGGATTTGGGCCGGTTGTTGATCTGGCTGCGGATCGTCAAAGAGCGCTATCCGATGTTCGCCAGCGCTATTGATCAATCGATCCTGCGCTGGTCGTTCTGCAATATGATCGATGAGCGCGGCATGATGTTCGGTGCGACCGTCCTGCCTAATGGGGAGACGCTCTATGTGCAGGAAGGCCGTCTGGGTTATGAGGAATATGCGGCCAAGGGGTTTCAGCTGTGGGGTTTCAATACGGACCTGGCCTCGCAAGCAGAGCCGTATGATTGGGTGCGGACCTATGGGGTGGATATTCCTTTCGACCGGCGCGATCCGCGTTTGTTGACAGCGCATAACTATGTGGTGACCGAGAGCTACGTGCTTGATGCTCTGGAGTTCAATTGGGACCGGGCCAATGATCACTCAACGGATCACTTGCATCATAGTGATCCACGATCGCGTGATTTTGCCGAGCGAATCTATGCTGCGCAACGGGCCCGGTATGAGGCGACGGGCATTCTAACAGCGCGTACTGAACACCAGCTCGCAGTGCCCCCCTACTTTGTGTATGATACAATCTATACGGATGGCTATGCCTGGAACACTATCACGGAAGACGGGCAACATGTGCCCGAGCATGCGGCGATTGCTTTGAAAGGGGCGTTGGGCCTGTGGGCGGTATGGGAGGATGATTATACGGATCGTCTCTTCGCCGCGATCAAAGACCTTTATAATCCGGAGAAGGGGTTTTATGAGGGTTTGTATGAGAACGGCAGTGGAGTGATTGAAACCTACACGTCCAACAATAACGGCATCATGCTGGCAACCCTGCTGCACAAGACACAGGGCAAGCTGGTGAAATTCAGCGGCCGCATGACCTTGTGGGACAGAGTTCTGCGGGACGAGTTCCTGTTCCGTCAATATGACGGGTACGGTAAGTGCCTTCCCACCACTTATCTGCCAGCCAGCGCTCAGAGCTGCCCAACAGGATGTTAAGCATGGCCCTGTGCCGCTGCCCGGTCTGTTCGTGGCTCGCCCTCGGGGTGACGCTGCTGGCGGCTGTGCTGTTGGCGGGGTGCGGGGTGGCCTATCGGGCTGGGAGCGCAGCGGTCACGGATGTGACTTATGCGGAGTTGTGGCACCAAGGGCGGCGCGGGCCGTTAAGCGAGGAGGAAAAAGCCTGGGCCAAGGCCGCCTGGGCCTATTTTGAGGTCAACCGGCATGGGGAGACGGGGTTCGTCAACGCGGCGACGAGCTATCCTGTCGTGACCATGTGGCAAGTGGCGGATCATCTGGCGGCGCTGCAATCGGCGCGGGATCTGGATCTGATCGATCAGACGACCTTTGACCAAAGGGTGGGGCGGATGATTGGCACCTTGGCCACGATGGATCTGTTTGAAGGCCGTGTTCCGAATACGGCGTATTCGGCCATTACCGGCGATATGGTCGGGTTCGACCAGGCGCCAGGAGAAGTGGGATGGTCGGCGGTGGATATTGGGCGGCTGTTGCTTCGCTTGCGGATCTTACAGGCGCGCGCGCCCAAATTTGCCGAGTATGTGGATCGGGTGGTGCTGCGCTGGACCTTTTGCGGGCTGCACGGGCGTAACGGGGTGCTCTATGGCGCCGCGCGGGAAGGCGAGCATGTGAAGCGGTTCGCCGATGGCGGCATCGGGACGCGCCATTATGCGCGGGCGGGTTTTCGTGCTTGGGGCCTGCCGGTCAAAAAGGAAGAGCCTCCGGATGAGCGCCATCGGATGACCATCTATGACGTCTCGTTCCCTTATGAGATCAACGCGCTGCGGGCCCGCGGCGCGTCAAACTATCTGATCACGCTGCCCTTCGCACTTTATGGCATGGAGCTTGGCTTTGATGCGGATGAGGTGGTAACGGTCGATCAGGGTCAAGATGATGATGACCACTATATGAAATCCATGATGGATGTGCTGATCAAGACGCAGCAGCGCCGCTATCAGCGCACGGGCATCACCACGGCGCGCACGGACCATCAGCTTGGTGAAGCGCCGTTTTTTCTGCACAGCACTGTTATCGCTAATGGGTTTCCCTGGGGCGCGGTGTCGCGAGAGGGGACCTATCATGAACGTCAAGCCTTGGTGGCAACCAGTGCCGCCTTTGGCCTGTGGGCCGCGGAGAGCAATGCCTATACGGATCACCTGACACGTGTCGTGGGTGATCTGTATGACAGCGAGAAAGGCTGGTTCGAGGGGCGGCGAGAGGTGAGCGGTCTGCGGGAATCGGTCATGACAAGCACGACCAATGCGGCGGTACTGGAGGCGCTGGCGTTCAAGGCGCGGGGGCCAGCCTTGCAGGAGCGCGTTGACAGCCCCTTTGCCGGGCCACTGCTGGCTGATCCGTTCCGTCATCCCGGCCGCTGTTTGCCCGGGGATGTGCTGGAGCGGGAACTGCCGGAGCATTGGCTGCCCAAGGAGGGTGGGCGGGAGCCCTTGCCGGTGCGCTGATAAGACAGTGTGCGGATGAAAGAGCTATTGCGCTGAGAGCGCTGAGGGCCCAGTGCGCCGACGCCCTGGGCCGCTCAGGACCACTTCACAGCAGCGGGGATTAGCCGGCGAGGCGCTGGTCTGTGTGCTGATCCGGCATCGTCGCCGGCACGGTGAGACCCAAGACCTGATCATAGATGCCGCGATAGGCCATGGCCGCCCGGCGCCAGCCGAAATTACACCGCACGGCATTGCGGATCACTGTTTCGTGTAGGAACGCGGTATGGCGCAGGTCCATGGCCCGGTGAATGGCTTGGATCAGCGCCTCGGTGGTGGCCTCTTCGAACACGATGCCATTCGCCGTACCATTGTCGGCGTTGACAGGCGTGACGTCCACGACGGTGTCGGCGATACCGCCGGTGCGCCGCACGATGGGAATGGCGCCGTAGCGCAGCGCATAGAGGGGATTAAGGCCGCAGGGCTCGAAACGGGAGGGCGAGAGGCAAAAATCCGTCCCCGCATGGATCTGGTGTTCGAGTTCTTCCTGGAAATCCGTCAGCACCGCCAGCTTGTCTGGATAGGTGGCCGCCAGGCGGTAGAGTGCCTCTTCGTAATGGCGATCACCGCTGCCATGGATGATCAGTTGCAGGTCCTGGTCCATCAGGGCGGGGATCGCGTCGATGATCACATCGATCATCTTTTGGTGGGTGAGACGGTTGGTAAAACCAATCAGTGTCGTGCCGGCCCAGGCGGGCAGGCCAAGGCGGGTCTGCACATGTTGTTTGCACACGGCCTTTGTCTGCGCATCAAAGACGCAGGCATGGCGCGGCAAATGCGGGTCCAGCTCGGGATGCCAGATGGTGTAATCAACGCCGTTGAGAATACCCGTGAGGTGGTCCCGCCGGGCACCCAAGAGGCCTTCAAAGCCGAAGCCTAGGGCGGAGGAGGCGATTTCCTCCGCATAGGTCGGGCTGACCGTTGTGAGATGATGGGCGGCGATCAGGCCTTCCTCAAGGAACGAGACCGTGTCGCCTTGGGCGAAGCGTTCACCTCGGCTGACCTCGGGCGGCAGGCCCAGCATGGACAAACAGGCGCGGGGAAACACGCCCTGAAAGGCCAGGTTGTGAATGGTCAGGACCGTGGGCGGGACGGCTTCACCAGCCATCTCACGGGCGAAAACGGGCGTCATGGCCGCGTGCCAGTCATGCACATGCACCAGGTCCGGGCGCCATCCGTCATCACCGGCCACCGCCAAAGCGGCGGCGTAGCGGCTCAAGGTGCCAAAGCGGGTGGCCTGGAGAGAATCTCCACCGCCGTAAAGGCCGTCCGCATCATCGAAGAGGTCCGGTGCGGTGACGAGATAAACGGGGCAGGGAGCCTCGTTGAGACGGCAGGTGAGGAGCTGTGCGTGGCTCTTGGCGGTCAGTTCCGAGGGCAGGGGGATCACGCGCGGGGCCGGCCCGGTGATCTCGGCCAAGAGACGCGGATAGCCCGGCAGAACCAGACGCACATCCAGGCCCTCGGCCAAGAGCGCGCGCGGGAGAGCGGCGATCACATCGGCCAAACCACCGGTTTTAGCATGAGGGTAAAGCTCTGAAGCGACGAAGAGAATGCGCTGCATTGTGTCAATCCGTTGGTGACATCGCTTGATGAATGCTGAATGGGAAACCCTAATTTTCCGTAGCGTGATTGCCGGTTTGAGCGGCGCAATGGGGCGGCGGTGTCCACTGTGAGATATCGGCAAGGCACGTTATGCGCGTGTTTCATTAGGATTATTGCGTAAGGCGAGTGAGCGCTCTATCATCAGAACAAAACGTTGCTCGTCAAAAACTTATGGGCGTCCCCTGGGGTAGGGTGGCGCACTTGGCATGGGGCGGATCGGCGTGGGATGTTTGTGGCGATGAGGCCGAGCAGCACGGGTGAGCCGAAGGGGAAGCAGCGGGTGGAGGAGCGGGATCTGCCACCTGATGCCGCATGCCTGCGGGCGAGTGTGGCGGTCGCGGAACCGCCCGTGAGCATTGCCGCGCCGCGTCCATTTGTTACGGCCGTGGCGGCTGGTGCGGCAGGGGCGCAGGTAACACTTTTTGCCCGCGAGCATCTCACAGCGGCGCGGTGGGCGGCGCTCTTAGCGGCCCAGGATCTCATGAAAGCCAATGACCCTGGTGAGCCGTTCGCGACGGTGCTTGCGGCACGTCATACGCTGATCCAGGCGCAATGGTATCCGGGCGCGCTGTCCGTGGCATTGGGGACCAAACAGGGCCGGGCACAGGTCCTGCTGATTGCGCATACGGATCACGGAACGGCCCTGCTCGATCCCGAGCGGCCGACAGTTGCGGCCTGGACCGGGCGGGAGGCTAGTCTTCTCAGCCTGTTATGGGGTGATGACTGGCGGGCCTATCGGGCGGGCTGACGCGCGGTTTGCCCGGACCCGATGGGCAGTCTAGAGTCACAGTCGAATCACTGGCGCGGACAACGGCCCTCATGAACAGGCCATCCCGGCACGGAACGCCCGGCCGCGCGGCTCCAGGCGTGACGAGCAGGCGAGGTGTGACCATGCCGTCTTCATCCACAAAATCCCCGTCCCCCCAAAGCTCTGCGGCGAAGGCGCAATCGGCCCAAACGCAATCTGCCCAAACGCAAGCGGCCCAGGCACAAGCGGTCACGAAGCCGACGGCGGTGCCGGATATGACTCAGGTCCGCTCCATGCTGACGAAGGCGTTCACGGCGCATCTGGCTCAGTTCGAGGCGGCCAAGAGCCTGCGCGAGCGCGGGCAGTTGTTTCAAGTCCTGTGGTCGCTGTTACGCATGCGGGGCCAAAACGCGGCTTACTTTTCCGAGGCCGGACAGGATCGGCATCTGGATGCGACCGTCTTCCAGGGCAAGCGAGCGGGGACTTTCGTTGAAATCGGGGCCTATGACGGCGTGTCGGGCAGCAATTGCCTGTTCTTTGAGAGTTTTCGCGACTGGCGCGGCCTGGTGGTGGAGGCCTCGCCCGAGCAGGCCCGTGCAGTGGTACCCATGCGGCGCAGCGGCTGTCTCCAGGTGGCCGTGGGCGCGCGCGAAGGGACGGCTGAGTTTTATCAGGTGACAGACGGCTACACTCAGATGAGCGGTCTGAGCGAGGGCTTCGACGACAATCGTCTGGCGGTGATCCGCTCGCACCCAAAACATGCCGAGACAACCTTGACCGTGCCCATGCGCCGGCTCGACGGGCTGCTGCGTGAGCACAATCTATGGCATGTGGACTATTGCTCGTTGGACGTGGAGGGCGGCGAGCAAGCCATCCTGTCGAGCTTTCCGTTTGAAGAGTTCACGGTGGATGTGTGGACGATCGAGAACAATACGGATGATCCGGCTCAGCGCCGGTTGATGGAGCGCCATGGCTATGTGCTGGTAGCCCAGATCGGCCAGGACGAAGTGTTCCTGCGCGAGGCGGCCTTTCCGGCGGCGGTGATCGCCGCCGCATCTCATCTCGATCCCTTGTTCCGGGAGCGGACGAGGAGCGATGCGGCGAAGGCGTCCGTCCTGCCTGATGGGCCGACAGCGAAGGCGCTGCTGACCCGGGCGGTGAGTTGTTTTAAAGCCGGTGATCTCGACGCTGCCTACAAGGCCTTGAACCAGCATGATGGGCGGGCTCTGAGCGACGCGGGCGGGCTCAATCTACTGGGCGCGATCCTGGTGCGCCGGGGCGATGCGGGCGGCGCGTTGGAGGCCTTTAGCAAAGCGGTTGCGCTCGACCCGTCTTATGTGGATGGCCACTCCAATCGCGGTGCGGTGCTCCAGGGCATGAACCGGCGTCCCGAAGCGTTGGAGGCCTTCGACACCGCGCTGACGCTCAGCCCCAATCATCCCGACGCCAGCCTGAACCGTATCAAGCTGCTTCAGGCCATGAGCCGGCACGGCGACGCGCTGGAGGCCGTTGCGCGGCTGGAGCCGCATCGTCCGAGCGACCCGGAACTGCAGTTTGTAAAAGCCATTAGCCTGCGGGGCGAGGGCGAACGGGAGGTGGCCCTTGAGGCGGTGGAGGCCTCGGTGGCGGCGCGACCCAACCATGCGGAGGCGCAGGCCTTGCGTGCGGCGTTGTTGGATGATTTGGGCCGTCCCGAAGAAGCCCTGATCGCTTGTGAGGCCTCTTTGGCCCTCAGTCAGGCCAAAGCAGACGTGCACTACAATCACGGCGGCATCTTGCGCAAGCTCAAGCGCTATGACGACGCGCTCGCAGCCTATGACCGGGCCTTGGCGATCCAGCCCAATGGGGCGCATATGCACTCCAACCGGGGGACCGTGCTTCAGGTCATGCAGCGCTATGAGGAGGCGCTGGCCTCCTATGATCGGGCTTTGGAGTTGAAACCGGATTATCCGGAAGCCTTGGTCAATCGGGCCGGTGTGCTGTCTCGGAATTGCCGCTTTGAGGAGGCGATCGAGAGCTGCTCCAGGGCGTTGGACGTGCGCCCGGATTTTCACATGGCTGCCTATCAGCGGTCGCTGACCCAGCTCATGCTGGGCGATTTTGAAACCGGCTTTGTCGGTTATGAGCACCGGTTCGATATTCCCGAAGCCCCGCGGCGCCCGAACTTTCCCATTCCCTACTGGGACGGTGAGGATATCGCGGACAAGCACCTGGTGGTGTTTGCCGAACAGGGGCTCGGCGACATGCTCCAATTTGTCCGGTATCTGCCGCTCTTGAAGGGCAAGGCCAAGGCCAAGGAGCTGACCTTCATCATGCCCAAGAAGATGTCAGCCATTCTGCGCGACGCTACCAAGGGCTATCACCTCATTTTCACCCGCACGCCACGCAAGACCTTCGATTTGCAGGTCGCCTTGATGAGCCTGCCACGGATCTTCGAGACCCGGGTCGAGGCGATCCCGGCCCCGGTGCCCTATATCTCCGTCAGTTCCGTCCAGACGCGAAAATGGAAGAAGCGGATCGGCGAGGAGGGGTTCAAGGTCGGCCTGTGCTGGCAGGGCAGTCCGCACACGACGATTGATCATGGGCGCTCCATTCCCCTGAAGGCGTTCGCGCCGCTGGGGGGGCTCGCGGATGTTCGGCTTATCAGCTTGCAGAAGCATCACGGCATGGAACAGGTGAACGACCTGCCGGAGGGCATGACCGTGGAAATGCCGGAAGCGCCATTCGATGAGGGGCCCGATGCGTTTGTGGATGCGGCCGCGGTGATGAAAGCGCTCGATCTGGTGGTGACCTCCGACACGGCCATTGCGCATCTGGCGGGGGCCTTGGGCTGTCCGGTTTGGCTGGCGCTGAAGCATGTGCCCCATTGGGTTTGGCTGCTCGACCGAGAAGACTGCCCCTGGTACCCGAGCATGCGATTGTTCCGGCAGCAGAGTGATGGGGATTGGGACGGTGTCTTCGCCCGGATGGCCGAGGCGCTAGAGACGGAAAAGGAGCAGCGTCCGCGCTCCAAAGGGTGGTGGTGATGACGGAGCCGACAATGCCTTCCAAACCCACTGAGGGGGGGCTGATGGTGTCCGCGCCCGTCTCCCTTGGCGAGCTGGTGGACAAGATCACGATCCTGGAGATCAAGGCGGCCCATATCACCGCGCCAGCGGCCCTTGCCAACGTGCAGCGCGAACGCGACGCGTTAGGCCGCGTCCTGGAGGCCACCGGCATTGCCCCGGCAGCACTGGCGCCCCATCGAGCGGCTCTGAAACAGGTGAATGAGGCGCTTTGGCGGATTGAGGACGATCTGCGCCTAAAAGAAGCACGCCAGGAGTTCGACGCGGCCTTCGTCGAACTCGCCCGCTCCGTCTACAAGACCAATGATGAGCGGGCGCGCTTGAAGCGTGAGATCAACACCGGTTTTGGCTCCGCCCTGGTGGAAGAAAAGCACTATCCCGGTCTTTCCTGATTTCCGCTCTCCCTCACGCCCAGGCTGGCGTCAGCGTGAACGGGGCTGACACCGGCTGGCTTTAGGCGCGCGCGCCTTGCGCGGACACAGGTGATGTTTGCCTGCTGCTTTTGGGTGCGCCACGCCATGCCTTTGCTCCGCGTGGGTGTCCAATCGGCAGGGAGAAAAAGGGGAAGCCCCTTGCACCCTCGCGTCACCGCGGATCCCCACATAGATCTTTAGATGGGTGCGACATGAACAATGGTCGTTTCGTGACGACTGTCGCATCTCACGTCATCTCTTGGTTAAACCCGCGCAAACCTGACTTTCTCTCCGAATAGTCACGGTCTTACCTCATGACAGAGCGGCGTTTTTTCCAAAATGGGCGACTTTGCTTGTTTGTACTTTACCCAGAAGGGAAACAAGATCGTCTTTTTGCGAGAATTGCTCGACTCTAAACACCTATAGGGCGTATCCCTCTTGGAAAACGGTAGATTTTTCAAGGGGTATATGAGGGGTTGTCTCTTCTGTTATCCTCCCGCGCCGTTTACAGCCAGTTAAAGCTCAAGTAAATGTATGGCGCCGGTGTAACTTTAGGGGTTGTGCCGGTTCGTTAGACTGCACGCTAGAGTTAGCGTGCCTTTGTGGGGATATGCATCATGTCCGGGTTGGTTCACGCCACGATTCTGCGCGCTTCCGTTACCTCCGATCTCGCGATCTTTGACACTGGCATTGCTGGATGGGAGGCGCTGCAACGCGGCCTCGACCGTCGCGTTGAGAGCATCGTCCTGGATCCGCGCTGGCCGGCGCTGCCGCAGATCATTGACGCGATCGAGGCGCGACCCCGCCTGCGGCACCTGCACCTCTTTACCCACGGCGAAGCGGGCACGCTGAAGCTGTCATCCGGTGACCTCACAGCCGCTACTTTGACTCGCGACGCCGCCCACTGGCTGCGTCTTGGCGCGCATCTCCCCCAAGATGCTCAGATTCATCTTTTTGCCTGCGGTCTTGGCGCGGGCGCGGCTGGCCGGTCTTTCCTCACCCGGCTGGAAGCGCTGACGGGTCGGCCGGTTCTGGCCGCGGCGGGTCTGGTTGGCGCGGCGCGCCTGGGTGGGACCTGGACGGTGACAGGCCGCAATGGCGCGCGCGCGATGGCGCCGCTGAACGCTGCGACGCGGGCGCGTTTTGCCACGGTGTTGGCCACGACCGACGGCGACGGCGACCCCAACACCGTGGCGGAAGACGCCTCGGTCGGCACCCTGGTTGGTGTTGACGCGGACTCAGACGCGGGCACCTTAGCATTTGTCTTGCTCGATGATGCGGGCGGCCGGTTTACCATCGACCCCTCGACAGGCGAAGTGTCGGTTGCCGACCCCGGCCTGCTGGATTTCGATACGGCGACATCGCACAGCATTACCGTCAGCGGTCAGGACGGCTCGACAGCATCCTTCACGATTGCCGTGACGGATGCAGGCCTGGATGCTCCAACGGACTCAGATGGTGGTACCAATGAGGTCTCTGAGGCCGCCAGCAATGGCGACACGGTGGGCGTGACCGCCAGTGCCACCGGTTCGATCGGCTCGACCATCAGCTATTCCCTCACGGATGATGCGGACGGGCGCTTTACCATCGACAGCTCCACCGGTGTGGTGAGCGTGGCCGATGCGTCAAAGCTGAACTTCGAGACCGGAATGTCCCATGACATCACGGTCGAAGTGTCTGACGGCCTTGGCGGAACCTCGACCGCTGATTTCACCATTGCCGTGACCAATGTGATTCCAACCACGGCCGTGGACACGGATGCCAGCGCCAACGCAGTGGCCGAAGGGGCCACCACGGGCAGCGCAGTTGGTATCACCGCGGACTCTTTTGATCCGAATTCGGACGTTGTTTTCCTGTTGCTCGATAGCGCGGGCGGCCGTTTCGCCATTGACAGCGCCACCGGCGTGGTCACCGTGGCCGATGCCGGCCTCCTCGATTTCGAGACCGCGACCAGCCACAAGATCACCGTTGTGGCCGCGGACTTTTTCGCCGCCTCGGCTCAGGACTTTACCATCGACATCACGGACGTGGCGCCGTCCACCCCGCAAGACACGGATGTCGCCGATAACACGGTCGCGGAAGGCGCTTCGTCCGGCACGACCGTGGGGCTGACCGTGGGGTCCATCGACCCCAATGGTCCGACCGTGACCTATGCCATCACGGATGACGCGGACGGCCGCTTCACCATCGACACCACCACCGGCGTGGTCACCGTGGCCGATGGAAGTAAAATCGATTTCGAAGACGCCACCGCCCATGACATCACCGTCGAAGTGACCGACGGCAGCAGCACGGAAACGGCAACTTTCTCCATCGCCGTCACCAATGTGGCGCCGGGCACGCCGGCCGACGACAATGGCGCTAGTGACGAGGTTGCGGAAGGCGCCTCCAACGGCTCCACTGTCGGTGTCACGGCTCAATCCGATGATGGCGCTGGCGATCCGGGCGTGAGCTATTCGCTGTCGGACAATGCGGGTGGTCGCTTTGCCATCAACAGTTCAACGGGCATTGTCACAGTTGCCGACGGGTCACTTCTGAACTTTGAGGATGCATCCGCGCACAGCATCACGGTCGTCGCCACCGATGGCGACAGCGCGACCGCGACCACAAGCTTCTCGATCGCTGTTACGAATGAGGATCCCTCAAAGCCGGTCGACACGAACGGTACGGCCGATTCTGTCGCAGAAGGGGCCTCGGTCGGGACGGCTGTGGGCATCACGGCATCCTCATCCGACGTGAACGGTCCTAACGTGAGCTACTCGCTGGCGGATGATGCCGGTGGCCGCTTCGTGATCGACAAGAGCAGTGGGGAAATCACGGTCGCCGACGCGGCGTTGCTGAACTTCGAAGATGCCTCCTCGCACACGGTCACGGTGGAGGCCGGCGACGGCAGCGGTGGCACCGCGACCACTGATTTCGTCATTGCCGTGACGAATGTCTTACCCACCACACCCAGTGATACGGATGCGGGCACCAATACGGTGGCCGAAGGGGCGAGCACCGGGGCAACAGTCGGCATCACCGCATCGTCTACGGACGTCAACGGTCCAAGCATCACCTTTTCGCTGACGGATGATGCAGGCGGCCGCTTTGCCATCGACAGCTCCACTGGTGTTGTCTCCGTGGATAGCGGGTCCAGCATTGATTTCGAGGGGGCAACGGCTCACAGCATCACGGTTGAGGCATCTGATGGCGCCGGCGGGACGGCGACGCAGACATTCAGCATCGCCGTCACCAATGTGGCGCCTGGCGCTCCCAGCGATGACAATGACGCGGATGACGAGGTGGCGGAAGGCGCCTCCAACGGTTCGACAGTTGGCGTCACGGCGGCCTCGGACGATGGCGCGGGTGATCCCGGCGTGACTTATTCGCTGTCGGATGATGCGGGCGGTCGCTTTGTGATCAGTGCATCGACCGGCGTGGTGACCGTTGCCAATGGCTCGTTGCTGGACTTTGAGACGGCGTCGGCACACAGCATCACCGTCGTGGCAACTGATGGCGAGGGTGGAACTGGAACCGCGAGCTTCACGATCGGGGTGACGGATGAGGCGCCGTCGGAGCCGGTGGATG